>WFXH01000033.1 GCA_015490715.1 Saprospiraceae bacterium
ACATCCCCCATCGCGTGGTAGCTCTCGCTCCGCTTCAACCGATGCAGCTGGTCGTACTGGTACGCCATGCTCCGCACATCGCCCAACTGCTTCACGTCCGTCGTCATCCACGCGATGTTGCCCCCCAATAGGCCGTACTTGCCCGGGGTGTGTTCCAGTAGGGAGGCCGACAAGTCCGTCCACGTCCCCGCATTCAACGGACCCAAGTCCACCCCGGCTCCGATCGCCTCGTAGTCCTCGTCGTGGTAGCCCAGCGTAAAGCCCAGCGCATCCCTGCCCACATACCCGTGCTCCTGAGGACCCTGCGTGTCGTCCCCATCGTGGCCCGGCTCATACGCATGGCTCCCCGATCCTGGCACATTGACCGATTTCAGCCAGCCCTGCAGCGTATACACGTAGTCTACACCCTGCACCTTCAGCTCTCCAAGCTCCTCGCGCGCCACCGGGCCGTGCGCGTAGTACTCCCGACGCAAATCCTCATCCCACAGCGAGCCCCAGCTCGTCGTGTACACGTATTCCAGCCGATTGTCCGCATCGTACAGGTAACGATACCTATAGCCATCGTACTGACCCGGCTGGTACTGCAACTGCAGCACGTCTCCACTCAGCAGGTCGTAGTCGTATTCCACCACCTTCCAGTCCAGCCGTGGCTGGTAGTGGTACAGCCGCTCCACATTCCCCTGATCGTCGTAGTCGTACGCACAGTACACTTCTCCGTTGATCGACACCGACAGCCGTCCGCGAAGGTTCCGCTGCTCGGGCACCACACTGCCCGGCATCGCTATCCGCTCGCTGTATATGTAGCGTATCACGTCTTCCACCGTTTGGCCCACGCCCGGATAATTCGTCCGATCGTACAGGTCTTTCGTCTGCCACGTCGCTCCCACCAGCTCGCCCTTCTCCACTACTCGTCCGTAGCGGTCGTACTTATAGTAGTTGTAATCCGTGCCCGACTGCAGCTGCTCGGCATCTTGCACAAAGCGCAGCAGCCGACCGTAGTCGTAGTAATAACGCATCGTCCCCCGATCGGGTATATGCGACTCCACCAGCTGGTCGTAGCTGTTGTAGCGGTATGTCGATATCCGATTTTGGCGGTGTGGCGGTACCGGCTGGTTGCCCGGGCGGTACTTGCCCTTCTGAAAGTACTGCGGCCCCAACACCACCACCCCGCTCGGCGGAACCGTCCGTATCAGGTTGCCCGCTCGGTCGTAGTAGTACAGCGTGTAGTGGTACATATTCGTCGTATACTCCACCCAAAAGTCCTCGCGAACCCTTTCTAAGCACAGGGACTGTTTGCGCAACCGCGGCGTCAGCTTCTCGTCGTTGACCTCGTCGTCGTACCGCCGTTGTCTCTTCTGTTGGATCTTCTTCTCTACCCACGCAAAGCAATCATCTTCCGTGGTGTCCACCACCCGACGGCATTCGCTAAAATCGGCGTTGTTTTCTCTACTAAGTCTATAGCTCGATATCAGGTATCCCCAGTGGTAAAACAGCGTATCGCGCGTCTCGTCGTAGGTACGAAACAGCACCTTGGCATTCCACTCATCGAATATAAAAATGTCATCTATGAAATAAGTAAATATGGAAGGAAACATTCTTTCCTTATCAATACGGTCAAGCTCGATGTTCGTCGGCTTGTAGTCGATGATTTCCGTCTGCCCTAAGAAGATGACCTGGCCGTATTCGTTGATGAAATGGTAGATGACTTGATCTGAATATATATACGATGGATCTTTATAATAGTTTTGTGTATCACAATCCATACCAACTTCTATCAAAACATCATTATCGCATACTGTGCCCAGATTATGTGTTTGACAATAGGGATAGTTATTAGGTATCGTCCTTCCCTTGAGTTTTTGCTGCACCAGATGCAATATCGAGTCCACGCAGCTGTCCATCTTCACACAGGCCTGCTCGCAGCACCATATCTCGGAGATAAATTCGTTGATCTTTTCGTCGGTGGCCTGAGGCGACATCCCCTGGATGTAGTCGTACAGCTCCTGCAGCACGTGCAAGTGGCTGTAGTTTTGGGTGTCTTGTAGATGGGACCAGTATCTTAGCTCATAATAACTCGAAATAGATCTAACTTCAAAGGCAAAGGAGTCGACGGTATTGTCGGTGTCTTCGGCGCGTTGATAAAACTGCAGTAGGAGCATTTCGTTGGAGTCCAGCTTGGTCGTCTCATCGTTGGCGATGTAGCTGATCAGGCCGCCGTAGTAGTTGCGCTGTACGGAATACTTAAACTGCTTGTTCGAAAAGTTGGGGCTCTGTTCGTCGTAGCAATGGATACGGTCGAGTATCTGTATATTGTTGCCATTGCAGCGCACTTTGTACACGGCCAGTTCGAGGTTTTGGGCCGTATCGCCGCACACCTTGGGTATGGCGCGCACGACGATGTTGGTTTCTACGTTGGGGCTATCGCAGGAGAGGAAGCCGCAGGGGCGGAACAAAAACAGGTAGTGTTTGCCCACGTCGATGGGGTGATCGGGGTCGCACGAGGGCTGGAAGTAGTCGTTGGGGTTGAGGGGGGCATAGAGAGCTGCGCTGGCCTGGGCGTGGTAGCGCAATTTCAGGCTATTGGACGCATTGGGCTTGTAGATGCGGTAGGGGTTGAGGGGCGTGCCGCAGTCGTTGTACTGGTGGTGGACGATATCGGAGGGCACCATACACCGCGACACGGGGTTGGGGCCGCAAGTTTGATTGCGGTATTTGAAGAGTATGTCGGCGATGTGGGCGCTGTCGGCACTGCTGATCGGGTGTCCCAGTATTTCCTCTAAGCGCTTGATCTTGTCGCCGACGCTCACATCGTGTCGTATGACGTCTTGCTCGTTTTTGGTGCTGTCGATGATGTCTTCGGCATCGGAGAGGTCCATCACGTCGAGGGGTTCGGGCCGCGTAAAGAGACCTTCTTCTTCTTTGGTGTAGATGGTACAGCCCACGCAATCCCAGTAGATGCGCTCTTTGATCTGCTGGTACAGGGAGATCATGATTTTCCATTCGGCGTCGGGTTGGGGCCGATTGAGGCGGCTATCGCTGTTGAGCGATCGCTCGGCGAGGTATTCCACCAGTCCGTAGAAATCTGGGGTGTATCCCAGCTCTTCGAGGGCCGACAGGATGGCCGCTTTTTTGGTCATGTGGTCGAAAAAGTGCGCGATTTCATACTGAATCTTCGATTTTATATTGCCGCAATTGGTCAGGTGGTTGGGTACGCAGCTGGTGGGATCGGCAAAGGGGTCGGCGTCGATCACTTCGGCCAGCAGGTCCTCCAGGGAGCAGTTGGGGCAGTTGAATTCCTCTTCGGCGCCCTTGCGGTTGAGGCGAGTGAGGCGCACGTCGTACTCGCGCGTGGTCGATATGCACCGACAGGCTTCGTAATGGCAGTATTCGCGGTGGAAGGGCGCCAGGTCTTCCGCCCACTGGTTTTGCCAGCAGCGCTTGTCGCGCAGCATCAGCGTCAGGGTCCCCTTGTTGTTCAACCAGTACTCTACCACCTGCCCATCGCAGTAGAGGCGCACGCGCGGCAGAGGTCTGATCTGTCCGTTTTCGTCGATCACGGTATAGTTGTGAAAGCCCACGCGCGTGCCGTCGGCTTCGATGATGTGGAGCAAGACGTTTTGATCCCATCCCGGCTCGAGCAGGTCGTCGAGGAGGAGGGAGCTGTGTCCGGGCACGAGCTGGTCGACGATGCGCAGGCGCATGGCCTTGCAGCCCAGCGAATAGGCATCTCCACCCAAGCTGTCGGCAATGCACAGGCTCGCAATGCAGTCGTCGAGCATCATAGCCCGCGTCGCGCTATCGGGTGGGTTGTTTTGGTCGACGAGGTGTTCGCAATAGGAGTAGCAGGCCGTATGGCAAAACAGCGTATCGGTCAAGACGCGCACCAGACTGTCGGCCTTTTCCATCAGCGAGTCGAGCTCCGTCATCGTCACGGTGCCGATGAGCTCTTCCAACGTGTAGGGGATGAGTTTCAACACTTTGTACACCTTGTACTCGCCTACGCTGCCGAAGAGGGCTTCAAAGCGCACCTCGTCGCTCTGGTAGTGGCCCGTATCGGGGCAGCTCGGGTTGGGTGTGACGGGATTTGTGATGGTGACGGTCAGCACAGTATCGGCGTAGCTGAAGCTGTGGGCCCCAGTCTGGATGTTTTGCAGCTCCACTTTGCGGCCGCATTCGTCGACGATATAAAACTGTACTTCGTAGCGGCAATCCTTACAAGGGGTGGAGGGGTCGCGCGACAGCTGGAGCAACACGCCCTTGAGGTCGTAGTGAAAGGTGTAGCTGGCATTGGGCTGTTCGGCAAACAGCGTATTGACCGACTCGATGGTCTGGTCGTAGCGGTTGAGTGTGCCCGTGTTGAGGGCGGTCTTGATGAGTTGCTGGTCGATGTCGTCGAGGGGCTGAAGGTTGGAAGGGGGTTCGCCGATCAAGGCCGTGGCGACGGTGCGTCCCGCCAGGTCGGTAAAGCGCACGCTCGCCTGGCCGTTGGGATCGACGGTGACGGTCTTTTTGTAGTGGGAGGCGTCTCCGATTTCATCCCGAAAGAGCCGTTTGAGCTCTGCTTCGGTGGCCGTGAGGTAGTAGTAGCGGGTTTCATGACCGCTGCCGATCTGGTAGAAGGCACCCGGCATGCTCTGAGCCACCACGCGGTTGGTGGGGTCGTTTTTATAGCGGGTATGCACGAAGGGTTTGGCATGGGCATTGGGCAGGTAGTCGTTCATCACTTCGTCGGCCGTATTGTTGGGGCTGTAGTACTTGCCCGCCCCCGAGGTGATGGAGAGCGGATCGGCCGTGCCGTCGTCGAAGTCGAGGTAGCTGTAGTTTTGCCCCGCATTGTTGGTGTTGAAGTAGGAGCGATAGCTGAAGTCGATGCCCCTGTCGAGATCGGGCACGGGCAGTATTTGCAGGGCGGGCCGTCCCTCGGCGTCGTAATCGCGATCTTCGACGATGCAATGGCCCTTGCTGTTTTGGGAGCTGATGCGCTGCTGGAGGCGCAGGGCGTGATCGTAATACTGCATCTGCTTTTGCCACTGCCCCCGCTCGGTAAACTGCGTCTGTTCTTGCCAGTGCATGGTAGCATCGTAATCGGCTACGCTCACATAGCGCGGGTTGGAATAGGCGCCGTACTTCAGGCGCGAGTAGTCGCCGTCGCCGATGTTGCGAATGTAGTAACCCACGGCGCGCACGCGGAAGAACACCTTGCCCGCGGGATAGGTCAGATCCCATACCAAGAAGTTTCTGTCGGTGGCGATGCGGGTGGCTCGCTCGCGGAAGATGGCCTCGTTGGGCGGGGGATCCGGCTCGTAGAGGTCGATGTGGAGGATTTCCACCTCGTAGCGGTGGGCGCCTTCGATGAGACTCCAGTGCAAATGGGCCTTATCGCCCTGCACATGGACTTCGAGGTAGGGCTTAAGCGCCGCATTGAAATAGTGGATGCGGTGGTTGTACAACATCAAGCGCAGCTCGATATCGTCGGGCAGGGTGGAGCCTGCCGCTATCGAATCATCGATCGCCGTAATGACGAGGCGTACGCTGTCGATGTCGCCACCTACGCGGAAGGTGTCCATGTGTTCGTAGAAGGCACAGCGTTCGTCCACCCCCACCTGTAGGGCACCCGTGTCGATGAGCTGTTGGGAGGGGTATTCGATCAGCTTGTAGTGCACCGTGTATTGCCAGTAATTGCTGTCGACATCCGCACGCAAGGAGGCGTTGAAGATCAGACTCACGCGCACTTCGGTATGGTCGATGTAGAGGAGCTGCGGCGGATTGCCCTGCGGATCCTGCCGAAAGGGATTGTCCAAGGTGAGCACGGCCGAATCCATGGCAGAAAAATCGCCCTCAAAAGCTTGCCGCACACTGCGTATGCCGTAGATATAGCCCGAGTCTAAGTTTTGACCGTATCCCGCGGCCGGCAGGGCATACAGCGCGGCCCCAGTGATCCATCCGATGATGCATGCGCGGATATCCAGTCTGCTCCTCAGCATAATCAATGGATTATGAGTTGATAGTTTGCATAGGCCTCAGTCGGCGTATAACTTCCCCGATGCGGTCGGAGGTACGGCTTGACGGAAAAGGCCCGTTCGGGCACGCGGTCGCTAAAGCGGTAGTTGCGGTATCGGTAGACGATCCGCTCGCCTGTAATCTCTTTATACCACGGTCGGAAATAGAGTTCGACCTCCTGGACGACATGGCGCCGTCCATCGACGACGTACAGGGCACGCACGACATCACCCCCTCGGGGGAAGTGGTAAACCTCGATGGTCTGATCCTCACAGCTGTCGACGATGGCCAACACTTCGGTGGTGTCGAGGGAAGTGTTTTGGAGAGGGTATGAAATGGTGGGCGGTTGGTCTATGGCCCGTGCAAACTTCGCACGCAGAGCCTCCAAGTGGGCGTCTTTAGACGCCGGCGTCCATTCGATGGTCTGGAGGAGGTGGTTGACCATGAGGCTGTACTTCGGCGTGCGAATAACGACGAGCTTGCTCGAGTGGATGGCCAGTCGGTCTCGCGCAAAGCAGTAGCGGTACGACGAGGTGTCGATCGGGCGCGGATCAGCAGCCGAGCGATAGACCGATACGTGGAGCTCCCACTCGACATAGGGATGCTGCCTCAGGACCTCCGCACACTGGCGGAAAAGACCGACGTAGTCTTGGGCATCCAGCCCTCTCCCGAGGCCGATGAAGGCGGTCAAGACCACCATTGTAATTGCTCTGCTATGTCGTGTGGTGTAACACATCGTCGTACGTCGTTTTACGGTTGGGGCGCTTCATAGGCATCGCTACACTCCGGCGGTTGCCGTGTCTTGAGGTAGGCGATGCGCTCTTGGACGGTGTAGACGCCCCGGCTCGTCTCCTTTTCGATGGCGATGAGATCTCCTTCGGCGTTGTATTTAAATCGCGTGAAATAGTTGTCTTCGTCGAGTATTTCGGTGATGCGCTTGCGCAGGTCGTCGTAGACGTAGGTCTCCATCTTGCTGTCGACGGGATGGATGCGCACATCGTCGACGTAGAGGATGATGGGATGCGCGCCCTTGACGAAGTCGACGTAGAAGTCGGATCGCCCATGTCTGTACTCAAAAGCGCCTTCGACCTTTTGCCAGCCGTTGATGCGACTGCCCGACGGATAGAGCTGGACGAGCTGATTGGGGCCGGCGTGAATCTGGACGTATACGCCCGCATCTTTGAGATCGGGATACTGGTTGATACCCTGCTCGGTGCCCGACATGTAGCTGCTGTCGTTGATCCAGCAGGAGAAAAAATAGCGCTTGCCGTAGTGGAGTTTGAGGCTGGCCTGATGAAATCGAAACACCGTATCGGCATTGACCTGCCCATCCAATCGCAGGCTGCGCACACCACTGTGCCCAAACGGCGCGATCGACACCCCCTTGAGCTGATGGTTGTAGGCCGTATCGCGATACACCAGAGCGATGCGCAAGTCGGTATAGGGCTTGCCGTACTGCAAGCAGGAGGTGCCCCCTGACGGCTCAATGCGTATGGTCAACAGCTGGCGATGCCAGAGCTTTCCGTACTTATAAAATGGTGTGACGACGAAGGAAAAATGCTGTCGGTCGAAGCGCTTGGCAGTCATTACGGCGCCGTCGGCGGCGTAGAGCTCGAAGGCGCGATAGCTGGGATCGGCATACCCCGGCCAATCCTTGTCGGTGATGAGGTAGTTGACGGGAGAGCCCGCCAAGCCCACGATGTTGTACACCTCGTAGCCCTCATTGACTTCGACGATGGGCAAGAAGTTCCAGTGAGAGCGGTTTTCGATCTTGAGCGATTTGAGATTGGGATGGCGCTTGGTCTTGTGGTTCATCTCATAATCTTCAAAAGAGGTAAAGGCGATTTCGTAGGTGCCGGCATCGACTGCGCGGGCCGTGATGCGCTCGGGTCCCGGATAGCGCTGCGGGTATTCCACCCCCTCCGGCACGCTGATGGTGAAATAGTTGTCCAATAGCGACGTCTGATTGACCAGTGTATTTTCTTCGGTGAGCACGACCCCCATCTCGTTGATGCGTCGGATCTCACTGGTCGGCAGCCAATGCACCATGCTCGGCGTATAGATGTGTTGATACTCAGGTATCATGATGGACATGGTGTCGACGATGCCCTGATAGGAGATGTGTAGGTTGTCGTAGCGCCGATCGGCCACATAGCGGTAGACGGTCTTGAGCTGACTGTTGCCACGACTCTTCCAGTAGATGGGGCCCTTGTGCAGCTCCATATAGGGATAAGCATCCCAAAAGTCGGAGTACAAATATGCCTCGGCATTGACCACCGAGTCCATGAAGACGATATTATACGTCTTGTTGGAATACTGACCCGTCGTCTCCGCCCGCTGGAAGTACCGCACGGTGGGATCCTTGAGGGCAGTGATCTTCAGCAGTGGTGCGGAGAGCTTGTTGCCAAAGTTGGACTTGATGATGCGCAGGCGCACACTGTCGACCTTGTCGTACGGAAACTGGTCGGTGTGCACGATGACGTCGACGAAGTTTTCGCCCGTCTGATTGTTTTTCGAGCGATCGACGATTTCACCCCGATACTCCAGCCATCGGCCGTAATCCCGATGGTAGATGTCGATCGATAGGATGGCCCCCGGGCGCAAGAAGCTGTGTGCATCCGGGTGGGGTTGGATGATAAAACGGTAGGTCTCGCTCTCAAAGCCACCGCCCCTACAGGGGTTGTGGTACGGCATGACCAGATTGGGCGTGCCGATGCCCGGTCCAAAGGGAAATTTGATGGTATAGCCCCAATTGTAATAGCCCGGCATCATCGGATAATACTTGAAGTAGGCCGGTGGCGTATAGGTGTAGACGGGGTTGTCAAATTCGTTTTGGGTCGTGCGCAGCAGTGGGGCCCCCGTGATGGCGTCAAACTTGAGGTTTTCCTCTACGATTTCAGACTGCTCATCCTTGATGATGACTTCTTTGAGGATGCCCGAGCGACGCACGATTTTATTGAAGACCATGGTGGTAGCCTGCGTAAAGGAGAAGCTCACGTTGGGGTACACCGACGGGGTGGGCAGCGGCAGGCCAAAGAGGATGGGATTGATATCCACATTGATCTGCGCGCCGACCTGATTGGCATCGCGAATGGTGTTGCGCTTGAGACTGGCAAAGAGCTGGCGTGTTACGCCGACCTCGGCATGTTCGTTAATGAGCGCCCCGTGGATGTTGTTGCTCTCGATGTGGGCGTCGAAGAGGTTGGATATCACGGGCACGGTGTTGACCAGGCGCCTGCGCACCTTTTTCTCGATGCCGTCGTTGTACACCTCGACGCGGTCGTAGTACTTGTACTCGACTTTGCGCACGGGCACGGGGTCGATATCGCCATTTTTCTTCTGACCGTAGTGGGTGACGCTCTTCAGCTTGCCGGCCATGTCGTTGAGCTCGATCGCGTAACCCTGTGTGCCGATGTATTTGTTGTACTCGATGTATCCCACGGCGGGTAGGATGTACAGCCTCGGAAACGAAACGCCCTCCTGCAGGAGCGTCTGCGTCACGACAAAGGGATAGTCCCTGGTGGTATAAAATTCGTAGACGGTTTGCCCCGTCGAGGCGATGCCCTTGAGCGATGCGGGGAAGCCATGCTTCGCCTGTGCATTGTTGCCCGAAAGGTATTTCGACAGGTTGAAATCGCTGGCCAGGGAGCGCACCGTCACCACGGAATACCCCACCGAAGGGGCGGGCAGCACGCTCTCGTGGATGGGAAATTCCTGAAAGACGAGCCCATCGATCGTGCCATTGAGCAGCTGATCTTCGTACTCCTGGATGTACTTGTAACAGTTTTCTTCCGAGCCGATGTACGGCTCGTTGAGAGCTACGCCACTGCTGATGGTGTCGACCGTGCTCCCCGAAGGTCCTTCGATGACACGCGTCGTCGTATAATCGTAGACAAATCCGTACTGCGGCGTGGGATCAAAGCCGGGAGCGACGTTGGTGAGCGCAATCTTCTTGACGCGCACCCCGCCCCCGTACTTCCTCTGATCCGGCGTCGACAGGCGCACATAGGAGGCGTCTAAGTCGATCCGCGCACCGCGCTGCTCTTTAATACACTTGG
>WFXH01000034.1 GCA_015490715.1 Saprospiraceae bacterium
AATACATTGAAAAGGCCAAAGCTGCCGAAGTGGCCGGGCATCCCTATGCCGCCTTTTTGTATTATCGGGAGGCCTACCGCTTCGACGAAAGCGATATGGACATTGCCTATCGACTGGCCAAAGCAGCCCTGAACTTTCAAGCTTATCCGTACGCTGAAAAACTCTTCCTCCGCGTAGCAAAGAGCGATACGGCTCAGCACTTTCCAAAACTGCGCTACTTCCTCGCGCGTGCCCAACAATTGCAGGGTAAATACCAGGAGGCAAGGACCAACTACACCCTCTTTGTTACCGAACACGGCTCCGCAGATGATCCCTTTACTAAGAGGGCGAAAAAAGAAATCGAAGCCTGTACCTACGCCATCGATAGAATTCAAAGGGCTGCGAAACACATCAAACTCATCCACCTGGGCGAGCAGGTCAACTCGCCGTATTCCGATTTTAGCCCGCATATCTACGACAAATCGCTCTATTTCACCTCCCTGCGTTTTCCGGGCAAGAGTACGTCCGAGCACCTTCCTCCGCTTCGCTCCAAAGTACTCTCGTATCAGCGAGGTAGCGAAACAAGTTCTGTCGCACTCATTCCCGACGATTCTTCCCATCTGAGCGTAGCGCATCTCCGCTACTTGGATGCCAACACGCGTTTTTTTAGTGTATGCAAATACCAATCGGCCGAAGAGCTCATCTGTAAAATTTACCGCCAACAACGGCGCCCCGACGGCAGCTGGAATATACCAGAGCCTCTTTCCAGCGACATCAACGTAGACGGGTATAGTAGCTCTTCGCCAGCACTCGGTTACGACAAACATACCGGCCACCCCGTGCTCTTTTTTGTCAGTAACCGACCGGGAGGGAAAGGGAAAAACGACATCTGGATGAGTACGATCCAGCCCAATGGCCAGCTGAGTTCGCCGATCAACTTACAAGAGATCAACACTGCCGACGACGACATTGCACCCTACTTCGACTCCGATAAACAGGTGCTCTATTTCAGCTCTGAAGGTTATCTCGGCCTCGGCGGCTTTGATGTCTACAAATCGTATCGCACCTCCAAAGGTTGGAGTAAAGTGCAACACCTTCCCTCACCCATTAATTCGAGCTACCACGACATTCATTTCATCATTGACACAAGCGGTACGGTCGGTTACCTCGCCTCCAACCGTCGAGGCTCTCAATACTTAGAAGAAGAGGTGCGCGCCTGCTGCTACGACATCTGGAAAGTGCGCATCCAGCCCTGTACCCCGACACTGCGCATCCACGTCCTCGATGCCGATACGCGACAGCCCCTGGAGGGAGCTCAAGTCGTCTTGGAGCATGCGTATTCCCACACCTCTCAATCCCTTCAAAAGACAGGTGTTGGCCAATTTCAAGCACCTGTTGAATGTGGTGAGAGCTATCGCCTCAAGGCCCAAAAGGATGCCTATCTACCTGTACAGACCACCGTACAAATACCCGCCATCGCAGAGCAAGACACAATCGTAGAGCGTTATCTCTTCTTAGCACCCGCTGTAGCAAAAGTCGTGGTAGAGCTTTACGACGCCTCCTCGCGCCAACCACTTCTCAATGGCAACATACTCGTCCGCAAAAAAAGAGATCTCCAAACGCTCCACAACATCCAACTCACTGCCTCTCATCGCCATACGTTAAGACTGGCAGTTGGCGACTCCTTTATCATACAGGGCAGAAAATACCTCTTCCAACCCTCCGATACCTCGATCGTCATCACCGACTCCAAAGAGCAACGCATCAAGCTCTATCTACAACCCTCCTTGAGCCTTGGGCTGCCTCTTACCCTGTATTTCGACAACGACCAGCCCGATGCGCGTACTATGCGCCGTACCACTCGTAAGACGTACACAGAGACCTACCGCGATTATATAGCGAGAAAGAGCGTCTTCATCCAGCAATACGGATTGGGAACGCAAAAGCTGGAAGCACAGATTGAAGACTTCTTCGACAATAAAGTGACTGCCAATTATCGGCGCTTTCAACAATTCCTCCAATTGCTGAAGGACCAACTCCAGCGCGGCAATACCTTCGAACTCCAAATTAAGGGCTTTGCCTCACCTCGAGCGACCCCACAGTACAATAAGCGTTTGGCCATGCGTCGCGTACATTCTATCGTTCGCGAAATCGAGCAATTCGACAACGGAGCGCTTTTGCCCTACATCAAAGCCAAAAAGCTCATCATCCGCCAGTTGCCCATCGGAGAAGTACCCGTCGACAATCCCGAACTCGAAAACCTCAAAAACGAGCGAATATCCATATATAGCCCACAAGCTTCCGAATGGCGAAAAGTGGAGATACACCGCATAATTAAAAACCATCACTAACCATGAGGACGATCATCAAGAACACAGTCTTTCTTGTCGCACTGGCAATCTTTCAACCCATTGCCCAAGCAACCCACATCGTCGGTGGCGAACTGACATATCGCTGTCTGGGCAATCACTGGTATGAGTTTTATCTCACTGTGCGACGCGATTGTCAATTGGGAGAAGAACCCTTTGATCCTAAGCCCGCACTGTCCATCTTCAACGGCGAAAATCAATTTCTCGTCCAGCGCGGCAAAAACGGCTACGTACCGCTGACACTTCTGTCGATACGAGAGGTGAAAGACACACTCCTACAAGGATGTCTCTCCCAACTCAACCCCGTATGTGTGGAAGAAGCGCGATATGTGGGTCGCGTCTACCTACCGCCGACCGAAAAGAGTGGCTACATCCTCGCCTATCAGCGCTGTTGTCGCAACCGGACGATCACCAACATCCAATCCCCACTCGAAACGGGGACGACATACTTCGTACATATCCCCGGGCATGCCCTCAACCTCTGTAACTCCAGTCCCGTATTCAAATCTTGGGCGCCACTCTATCTCTGTGTCAACCAGCCCTTTAGCTTTGACCACAGTGCCTTTGATGCCGACGGAGACAGTCTCGTGTACAAGCTGTGTACTCCCTACCAGGGGCTCGATCGTCAAAAACCACAAGATTTGCGTGCCGAACGCCCGCCGTATAAGCCCATCATATGGAAGCCACCCTATAGCGAGCAAGACATGATGGGTGGGGTACCGCTCACTATCGACTCCTTGACGGGGCGCATGACTGCCACACCAGCGACACTGGGCCAATTTCTCATCGGCGTCTGCGTCGAAGAGTACCGCAACGGTGTCCTCATCGGGAGATATCACCGAGATTTCGAGTTCAATGTACGCCCCTGTGCCGAAATGCCCGAGGCGTATTTCGAACCACCCGACACCTGCGACGGTCTGGAAGTAACTTTTCAGAACAAAACCACCAATGCCAAGAGCTATCGCTGGTTTTTCGACGCCGACGGCGATACCACCCTACAATCCACAGAAGAATCCCCCACTTTCCGCTACGACTCCGCAGGTACCTATCGTGTACTGCTCATCGCCGATAACAACGGTTGTATCGACACTTACTCCCGAGTCATCACTGTCTTTGATGTACAATTTCATATCGACTTTTCCTACCAACTCTTCTGCGACTCCCTGCCCGCTGTATTGCTCCTTTACGATAAGAGTACGGCGAGTCAAGGTATCACAAAACGCACATGGATCGTCGACGATCACGGCATCGTCCACCACGCCGAAGGCGATACTGTGCGCGTTGTACTGTCCAAGGGACAATGGATCAGCCTGTCGCTTCAGCTCACCGACAGCCTCGGCTGCCAGCACGACACCACCGCGCGCCTCTACCTTCCCACTATCGATGTCGAACTCGCCAGCGACACTTTCGTACTCTGTGCCCCCGACACTTTGACCGTGTTCTCCCAAAGTCGCCCCCACTACCGCTATAACTGGTCGCCCGACAGCTGCTTTTTCTACGACAGCGCAACACATACCTTGAAGCTCCTCCCCTGCGGAAGCGGCACTTTTGGTATCACCGTGACCAACGACACCTGTACGTGGTCGGATTCTATAACTGTCGTGTACGATCCCATTCCAGAGTTTGAAATCGTTGGCCCAGACACCACATGTGATGAGAGCGTCACCCTCTACGTCCAGCCCGCTTCCGACGACATTACATATGTGTGGTATGGTGATACACTTCGCACAAGATTGCTGGGTGTCGGAGATAGTATGACCATACTCTCTACAAAAGGTACTGTAACGATACTGGTCGTTGCGCAGAGCAGAGGGATGTGTGAGGTGATCGATACCCATCAAATCACCTTTTTCAAGCTCCAACGCGACTTTCCCGACATCTTGGAGGGATGTAATAACGAGATGCTCTGCCTCAATCCCGCCGGTGACACCATGTTGGATTACCAATGGAGCCCTTCTTATTGTCTGGACAACCCCAATGCTCCCAATCCGTGTGTCACCTGCCCGGATACAGTAAAATTTTACGTCACCGTCACCAAAGGAGACTATCCCGGCTGCCGTCACGTCGATTCCATCCAGGTCAACCGCTACGGAGGCTTTCCATTTTCTGGAGGTGATACTATCTGCGAATTTAGAAGATATTGCATTGTTCTGCCCTTCGTCGATGGAGATACCATTATCTGGACGGTAGGCGATACCACCTATCAGTCGGGTGATTCGCTCTGTTATGGCCCGGACTCTTTGGAGAATATATTCACATGTAGAAGCCACGTCGTCGATTCTTTTGGCTGTGAATACGATCACACATTTACTATCTATTATTTACCCCCTTTGTACACAATCGCTGCGCCCTCAGCCATATGTTACGGCGACGATTGCGAAATCACCATTACCAACTACTCAAAAAAGTTTCCGAGGTGCTTCGATCTGCCCGATACCTCCATTGTGCTCGGCCCGCAAGAGCAATACGTCTTCTGTCCGGATATCGACTGGACGAAGGGCTCACTGAGCTTCTGGATCCATGCATACTGGGGCTGGGGCTCTTGTACTTTTCCTCTCTGCATGGAAAATCATCAAATAACAATACCCCTTGGTGGTTATGGCACAGATACGATATCCGTCGAGGCCACGGCCAATCCCAAGGTCACCTTTGTCGGCGATACTGTACAGCTACACGTCGTGCCCAGCGGGTTTAGCTACCGGTGGACGCCGGGGAAATACCTCGACGATCCACGTAGTCAATCCCCTAAGGCGAGCATGGATTCGGCAGGGCTATATATCTTTACCGTATATGTAACCGACCATGCGGGTTGTAGCGTGGGTTACGACACTGTGCATGTGCGCGTCCATCCCCTTAACTGTATCGAAAACGTCTTCGTGCCTACGGCCTTCAGTCCCAACGACGATGGCGTCAACGATGTGCTCTACGTGCGGAGCTTCGTGGTCGAAAGTCTAGAATTTTCCATCTACGATCGCTGGGGCAAACGCATTTTTACCACCAACGATATCCGCCGCGGCTGGGACGGCACGATAAATGGAGTACCCGCCCAGCCCGATGTGTACAACTACCTCCTGAAATACCGCTGTGTCACCGGCGAGGATTACTCCCGCACCGGCAACGTCACTCTTCTTCGCTAAGGGCCCCACCGGTCGACGTCAATTGCAAGCTGACCCCATGGGTGCGTGCAATGCTTAGGCTGAGGAGGTCGTAGAGTGCGGCATAAGAGCCACCCTGCCACGAACGCATCATCCGCCGATGCATGCGCAATGTCTCCACATCACCACGTAAGGCTGGCCCCGTCTGCACATCGCGGGGGTCTGTGACAAGAGCCCGCTCAAAGGTCTGCCGTATGATCGGATGCATGATCTGCTCGGGTATAGAGGCATCACACAGCAAGCGCTGGCTGATCCCCAGCAAGTGATTGGTGAAATTGTTGGCCCACACCGCTGCGAGATGCATCCACTTGCGCTGCTGAAGATCCAATTCGTACACCCGTTCGCTAAATTCCAACGCCAGTGCTTTCAACCTCCCGACGACCGCCTCACTATTGCCCTCCACCACTATGGGCAACTCGGCAAAATCGGTGTACCGTTCCGATGAAAAACTCCCCAGCACATAAAACAAACCACACCGCGCAAAGCGATCGAGCATAGCAATGGGTCTCATAGCCGCTGTATGCACTACAATGGCATTGTGAGCCTGTAATCGCAATCGGTCTGCCACATCACGTAGGACATCATCGCGTACAGCGATGACAACGAGATCCACTTCGGGTAAGACCTGATCCAATCCGATAGCCTTATATCCAAAATGCTGCGCCAGCACTTCCGCCCTTTTATACGTCCTATTGGCGATCCATACCTCTTCCCATCCACGTCGATGCAGGTTGTAACACAGATTCGTAGCCATCTTCCCCGCTCCCACTATGAGAATCCTTCGCATGGTCAAGGAGCCTTTTCCACTGTCAGTACAACCCAGCCGTACCCCGCATCGAGATACAGCAAGCGCTTCCAACCCATTTCGGAAAACTTCGGTCCAGTTATGATCTTCCACTCACTGGAGCCGGTATCGCGCAGGACAATATATAACTGCGATGTATCCGCAAGGAGGAACGCAGCACTATCCAACGCCGTTAGATGGTTACAATGTCGAGGGAGAGATGTAAGTACGCTCGGGTGTCTTTCCTCTAATCGATACGACCTCAGCTGTACGATTTCATCCGTTTTATAATGTATAAAATAGAGCGCCGAGTCCATCCACGCAAGCGATGGGGAGATATTGCGCAATATCCGTCGCTTCTTCTTGTCTTCGGCATCGTAGAGGATAAGCGATGTAGAAGATGCGTCGAAAGTGTTGAGCGAATGCACATTAGTACGCCGCATAATAAACAGCTCACTCTCTCCAACGGGTATATAGTTGGCGATGCTGCCCCCTTCTTCCTCGTAAAGCACATTGCCCATGGAGGTACCGCTCTTGGGATAATACCACAAATACGAGCGTTCGCCTACCTCGCGAACGGCGAAAATATACGGGTGTGTAGCATCCATCCATGGCAAGCGTTCGTCGTCTTTTGTGGCAGTGATCATGTGGAGCTCACCTTTTAAAAAATCTACCAAATAAATGTCGAGCTCACCTCGATGCAACACGTCGCTGATCAAAATCACACGCGAACTGTCGACGAGCCGGGCGTCGAGATTTTGCCCTTCTGGATGAAAACTCGACACCCAAATGATGCTATCGGCGAGCACGATGGAATCTCCTTGGCGATCGTACTTCCACGCGTACACTTGTTGCGCCCATAGTGGGGTTCGAAGAAGCCACAAGAGTGCCAACATCCATGCGCGCGTGCCTGCCATAGGGGCAAGATAACAATTTTATACCGAAAGCCCTCCCTTAGGAACTACCCAGCGGACGCAAGCACTGCGTTGAAAATCACCGCGGCAATCGTCTACATCTTATTGGCAGAAGTAAAAAGACGTCGCAAGCGTATGCCGTTCCATAGGCTGCCGTCGACGGTAGAGAAGAATATGAACAGGGGTTTGCCGACGATGTGGTCTTCGGGCACAAATCCCCAAAAGCGGCTATCTTCCGATTGGTGTCGGTTGTCGCCCATCGCCCAATAGTAATTTTGCTTAAAGGTGTAATGGTCGGCAGGCTGTCCGTTGATCAAGATGGTATCGCCTTTGATCACCAGGTCATTGTGTTCGTACACGCCGATGATGCGCTTGTACAGGGCGATGTTTTCCACACTGATGGGTATGGTTTTTCCCTTCTTTGGGATCCAAATCGGGCCGTAATTGTCGATGGTCCATGCCCCGAAGTGTTTGTCATCGTGGGGGAAGACGTCGTCGATCAGGTTGAGCTGCGGCTCAATGCGGAGGCCCTTGTCGGCAGCGCGGAGCTTTTCGACTTGCTGATTGGTCAGGCTCCAAAAGCCCGAGGCCAGCTCTTGTTTGGAGAGGCGGATCCCCAATCGCTTGAGCAATTTCGGATTGATCGACCCATTGCGGCTGTAGACGCGATAGGTATGCTTGAGGTATTTTGGGTCCTTCGCGCGCTGGCCATTGATATAGACCTCTCTGTTGATAATTTGGAGGGTATCACCCGGTAGCGCAATGACGCGCTTGATATAGTGATCTTTTTTGTCGATGGGGCGCACGATCAGTTTGGCGCCGTATTGCTTTATGAGGCGCTTTAGTTTGGGATTGCGCTCAACTTGACTTTTGGCATACGAGCGATCAGGCAAGATGTAGACACTATCGCCGATAGGCCAGTTGAAGACAAAGGGATCGTTGTGCTTGATGGTGGTGAGTGCAGGGAGGCGATAGTACGGCAAACTGGGCTTTTTTAAGTACGACTCCGTACCGAGGATCGGAATGCGATTGTGCAGCAACGGTACCTGGATGACCGTCATAGGCGTGCGCAAGCCGTAATGCACCTTACTGACGAAGAGATAATCGCCCACCAGTAGTGAATCTTCCATCGAGGCCGTCGGTATGACATACGCCTCAATGAGAAACATCCGAATGAAAGCCGCCGCCATCACTGCAAAAATGATCGACTCCACCCAAATACGAGCATTGCTCTTACTGTACGGCGACTTTTCGACATGGCGCTGTGCCTTGGTGGTCTCCCCAGCCTTGAGGTATTGCTTTAACTCCTCGTGAAATCGCCGTTCGGCCTCGTAGGCAGGTTCGATATAGCGATGCGCTTTCGAAAAGGCCAGATAAAAAAACACCAACGGCGTAGCTACTACCGCTAACACGCTGTGCACAAAGCGGTACAAGCCAAAACTACGCACCATCTCAATGGCAAAGTAGCTGTAGTAGAATAAATTGACGATGGGGATAAACAAATACACGATGTGCCAGCGCGGCCTGCCGATGAGGTCCAGCCAGTCCAAAAACTGAAGGATGGGAATGAGTCCGTGCCACGCAGGCTTGCCCACCTTGCGAAAGAGAAAAAACAAACTTATGCTCAAGAGAATATAAAAGACGACAAATAATGTCAAAATCTCCACGCGCAGGTTGTTTTAAAAACTACAGCACTGTTAACGAGTGCCAAAGTTAGCGTATTGCACCATTTTACTACGGTGCTGCCAATTGGACGAATGGGTACAATGTCTATCACCCTACCGCCTATCTGTAGTTGCTTCGGATAGCCTGGATGTATTTGACAACTTCTTCCTTAATGCGAGGTGTCAACAAGACCACACCGATAATATTGGGTACGACCATGGCAAAGATCATGGCATCGGAAAAGTCGAGCACCGACTTAAGCGTAATCCCCGAGCCGACGATCAAAAACACCAAAAACAGCAGTTTATACGTCAAATCGGATACCTTGCTACGGCCAAACAGGTACATCCATCCCTGCATGCCGTAATACGACCACGAAATCATCGTCGAAAAGGCAAAGAGTATCACTGCTATCGTCAATACTACCGAGAAATGCGGAATAACGGAGTCAAAGGCGTTGGCAGTGAGTTCGACTCCCTTGTCAATGGGATTGCCATAGGTGAAAAGCCCACTCTCGAGATTGGTGATGATGAGCACCAAAGCCGTCATGGTGCAGATGACCACGGTATCGACAAAGGGCTCGAGTAAGGCTACAATTCCCTCGCTGGCGGGGAATCGAGTGACAACCGCCGAATGCGCTATGGCGGCAGAGCCCACACCGGCTTCATTGGAAAAAGTACCACGACGAAAGCCTTGAATGAGCACCCCCAAAAATCCTCCAGCAATACCCGTACCAGTAAATGCCTCGGTCACGATCAACTCCAAAGCCTTAGGTAAGTGATGGAGATTGGAAAAAATGATGACCAGGGCTCCTAAGACATAGATGCCCGCCATAAAGGGCACGAGCTTTTCGGTCACCTTGCCGATCCGCTTAATGCCCCCTATGATGACAAGGGCAACTAATATGGCCATGACTATGCCAAAGTAAAACCGTCCAAACTCGTGCTCAATGTTGAAGAGTTTGGCAAACTGTTCAGCGGCCTGATTGGCTTGAAACATGTTGCCTCCCCCAAACGAGCCACCGATGACCATTACGGCAAATATTGCTGCCAATACCTTGCCCAAACGCGCTAATCCGATCTCACGCAGCCCCTTCGACAAATAATACATCGGCCCACCGTACACGATGCCGTTTTCGTCGATGTCGCGGTATTTTACACCTAAGGTACATTCGGCAAACTTTGAGGCCATGCCCAAAAGCCCGGCCAAGATCATCCAAAACGTCGCCCCGGGCCCGCCTACGCTGATGGCCACCGCCACCCCTGCGATATTGCCCAATCCCACCGTAGCTGACAATGCCGCCGTCAGGGCCTGAAAATGCGATACCTCCCCCTTGGATCCCTCTACTTTTATTGTCTCGGGGATGTCGTCTCCCTGTGTAGGAGTCGGATCCCCCGCTACCGGCATGGAGCTGTGGCTATCGATGGCATCGTACTTGCCACGCACTGTGTCAATCGCCACGCGAAAGTACTTAAATTGCGGTAAGCCAAAGCGAAGAGTAAAATAGAGTGCCCCCGCAATCAAGACGATGAGTACCCACGGCACTCGGAAGTCTTCTTGAAAGGGAATCTCATAAAAGATCAATCGGACAAACCACCCCGTCAAGCTCGCAAACACTTGATCCACCATCTCGGGAAAACTGTTGGCCCTTGCCACCGTCGGCATTGCAACCACCAGCAACGCAGCCCATCGATACGCCATAGGCATCGTATTTTACCCTACCCTTTAAATCTACAGGCTAATATCTAAATATTTTTTGATTCTCAAATAAAATTACTTACTCCGCCCTGCGATTTCACCCCACAGCACGCGTCATAGATGAACGGGGCAACTTCAGGCGCTCCTCTATCTTCGACATCAACCATCCCTTCGAGGGAAAGGCATCTCCCTGTATGCGTTCGTACAATTTCCGCAAGTCCTCCTTGTTCCAGATATTCAAGAGCTGGCGCGTATATCGAATGAGTTTGAGGTACGCTCGCTGGCGCTGATGCGAGAGCTCCCTATGGCGATCGACAAAGGTGCGAAAGGCATGCAGAAACGAATCCAGCACATCCCACTCTTCCAACTCATAGTACGTAGCCATCAATAGCGTCTTTGCTCCGAGGCTGTAGTAAATGTCCTGGATGTTGACCTCCTGCAACAATTGCAATACCGCATCGTATTCTTTCAAATAAAAGTGCAGATTGGCACGGTTGTACGCCACCGCCGAGTCGCGTATATCGTCGGGTAAAAACTTCGAAAAGTGCTCGATAAAATGGCGCACCCACTCAAACTCCCGCATGCGCAACCCCGCAGTGACGATGTTCTTGAAGAGAAAGGGCGAAATCTTTCCCTTGATGTATAAAAACTCCCGCTCCAATCCCAACTGATAGTTGTGAAAGACCTCCTCCAAGAAGCGCTCCTCCCCCGCATTGAGCCTCCGTATGGAATAATTGATCAAGTGTTCGTACAGCTCCTTTTGCTCCTCGTGGGGAAACACATCAATGTACTGGTACAACAACTGCTTGTATCGATAGTAATTGTCGTCGTTTTCCGGCTCCTTTAAGAGCAAGATGACCTGATAAAACAGCGCAATCGATGGCTCAGCCAAGAAGTCATGCGTGCGCACATAGTCGAGCACCTCCTCCATAAACAAAATCTCCCCCTCGCGCTTGTACATCTTCTCCAGTGTGAGCAAAATCCCAAAATAGCGCAGCTTCTCACTCAAGTAAAAGTAATCCAGCTGCGTCATGATGGTGTCCAGGCGCTTGCTGTACTCTACTGGATCGACGCGTTTGGTGTCCATATTCATGCGATGGCGAAACAAGACGGAATCCAGCCGATAGCGGTACAGCGCATACTCCGAATTGCGATAAAAATGTTGACGCGCCAGCCGATCAGCCAGGCGCGAAACCGTACCGTACATACCGTGCAACTCTCGCTGAGCTATATATTTGGCCGCATCGTATACCTGCTCCAACGACGACTGCATAAAGCGCTCCGTAGCAAAAAATTTTAATATGAGCTGTATGAAATGGTTGTTCATCTTCCGCATGGAGGCATCGTCGTATGGCCGATCTGGATGTAAATGCTTCCATAGGGCTTCCTTCGACGGCGGCTCCTCCTCATGCTTCAATGCCTCCTCTACAAAATCCAAATAGCGTATCCAGAGTGGATTTTTGTTAAAATACGGTGACTCCAAAAACTGGCGCAAACGCCTCCGATCTCTACCGTTTAACCCACTCAACAACTGATAGACTTTGGTGCGCTTCATTTTTTTTAGTTGTATTTGACAAATATATGCATCGTATCCTCGCTCTCCATCATTGAACGTTTAAAATGCGCTTTGGAAAAGCTGTACAATGCTCACATGAATCAAAATTCACATATTTTCAAGTTCTAATATATGCACTTTTTTGTAATGTATAAACGGACTGTCCAAAATTCGACGTATCTTTGTCACCATAAAATGAACAGCCATGTATCCGATTAAACGCTTGACGATGAAATGTTGCTATTTTCTTTGGCTTGCATTGTGTGCGGGCATGTTGTCCATGACTGTACATGCCCAACAATCGGGTTATACCGATATCTACTTACTCAAAGACGGTGTATTTACCGAGGCCATCAAGGGGTACAACCTCGGAAAGACGTACACACCCAAGCACGGAAAGTTTCGCGTCACCAAACGACAGCCGCCAAACTATCGCTTCAAGTACACCCCCGACAGTGGATTTGTCGGTACCGATACTTTGATCATCGAGTATTGGAGTAAACCCCACCGACGGGGCAAGCACAGTTACAGGGGATATGTCTTCCACGTCAAGGCTTCCCTTATCGATGCTGCCGACGACTACTACACCGTTCAAGCCAATTCCTCCGACAATCCATTGACCCCACTGGCCAACGACTCCGCTACTTCGGGCGTGCTCCAGCTCAGTGAAGTGCTCCTAGTCAATCACGGTACCGCTACCATTAGTGGGGATACTATTTTGTTTACCCCTCATAGCGATATCACAGGTCAAGCCTATATCGTCTACAAGGCCTGTGACGACATGGGCAGTTGCGACTTGGGAACCATCATCATAGCAGTGGTCGACGACTCCCAACCGTCTACCGATACCTTACACCTCATCACCAAAGAGTCGCAACCACTCACGATCTGCCTAAAGCGCACCGATCTCGCCCTGCAAGAAGCTCCCAATCACGGAAGTCTGGATACACTCACTACGACCGTCTTTCGTTACACCCCCAATAACGGCTACGTAGGAAGCGATACAATGGTTTGGAGCAATAATCAAGGCAGCTCGACGACGATTTACGTGGAGATTCTCAACGCACCAAAGTACAATACCGTCCTCATAGACGACAGGGTGGACTGTGCCATCAACCGTTCAGTACAATTTGACGTCAGTGCCAACGACCTGACCGACAATTTCCGCGTCAAGCTCCTCGATACACCTGCTCTGGGCACGCTCACACACGATACTCTGGGCATCTTTACCTACACGCCACCAACCGATTACGAAGGTATACAGCAGTTTCGCTACACCCTTCGCAATTCGGGAATTGACGAAGTCGCTACCGTCACCATCTACATCAACGATGGTCACCCCGTACAGGGTAACCTCTACCAACTGACCACGACAATGAACACTCCCCTCGTCTTAAACTATGAAGTGCCGATCGCTGATTACGACTACTGGGAAGTGGTAGACGTCTGCCCCGGCGCCTCGGTCGATGTGTACGAGGGAATGGACACTCTGCTCCTTCGATGCGACACCGTCAAGGGAAGGGATCTCATCGTTTTCCATCCACCTTACAATTATATCGGCAATTGCCAATTCACCCTGCGTCACTGTGTCAACGATAGCAATCACTGCGTAGAAGTCGACTTCAATGTAAAAATCAAGCTCGGAAATGGTGCCAACTGTCCCTGTGTGGGAGATTGCGTCTGGAAAGGAGACATCAACTACGACGGAAAGGTCAACATGAAAGACCTGCTCTATCTCGGTTACCACCTCGGCCAAACGGGCCCCACACGTTCAGAAGACGACGACGAATGGCGTGCGCTGAGAGCCGAAGAGTGGGACGGGCACGTCAAGGGCTTGTCCACCAACCTCAAACACTGCGACACCGACGGAGACGGCATCATCAGCCAGAGCGATACCCTGGCCATACTCCAGAATTACTACCGCGAACACAGCGCACAACCCGAGCTCGTCGGTCCAACCCGCGCCTTCCCATTTTACCTCAATCCACTGTTTGACTCCCTTCAAGCAGGCGATCTCGCCGTCTACGAAGTCATCCTTGGTGACCAAAACTATCCCGCTTACGACGTATACGGATATACCTATACCGTACACTTTTCCTTCGAATACGACTCCTCTTCCCTCAAAGTGACCAGCCTGCCCTATAGCTGGTACTTCATCAACTCCGGCAACATCGACATGTTTTACCAGCCCGTCTATCAACAGCTCGATGTCGGAATCACGCGCACCAACGGCAAAGCAGCTTCCGGATTTGGTGCCGTCCAGCACATCGAAATCATCATCGAAGAAGACATCGACGGATTCAAGCTGGGCAGCGACTACGGCAAAATCACTCTACAGGGCCAGGTCATCGATGCCAGGGGTAATGTGGCCAACCTTCCACCATATACCACTACTCTACCTCTTCGCAAAACGCCCGCGCCCAATCATGCACCGGGCGAACTCCTCGTCTATCCCAATCCCGCCTCCGACTTCGTCAACATCCATCTCAACGGCGGTGATGTATTGTATGAAATCGAAGTACTCGACATCAATGGTCGACTGCTCCTCCAAACCACCCCCGACGAGTACAACCATCACCTCTTACCAATCGACCACCTCAAAAAAGGCATGTACCTCATCCGCGCCCGTACCGCTCGCGGTACTGTCGTCAAAAAACTGCTCGTGACCCAATAAGGTAAACAGCAATATTTAATTCGTCAAGCGTAAAAAGCAACTCATAAAGTTGAGTTGCTTTTTTATTTTTGTTGATACTACAGGGACTACATATGTTAAAAGTGCCTTAAATCATACACACTGTAGCCATCTGTTGCGTTTAGACAATAAAATCATCTGCGATGGCGACCTACGGCATGACTTTACAGGGAGAAAAGCAGCACAAGCGCAAAGGCAAAACCATCTCTGCCATCATTCACATTTTGCTCTTACTCATTGCCTTTTGGCCCATGCTCAAGGCCAACGTCGACTACGACAAGCAATTTGCCATTCTCATCGAGTTTGAAAAACCCAAAGTCATCAAGCCCAAAAAGAAAAGTCTCGAAGGCAGCAAGCAATCCTCCAAATCCGAGGAAGGGTCTAAACAGGAGTCCAAGCCAAAACCCGCCCCCAAAAAAGACATTCCCAAACCTCAAAAGCCCAAAACCCCACCCGTAGCTGAAGTACCGCGCAAAAAGCCCAAGCCCACTCCCAAACCTCAAGATCCCGTTATTACGACGCCAGACATCAAACAACCCAAGGCCCCAGATCCCGTCGAAGTACCCGACGAAATCGAAAAACCCTCACCCAATACCATACCTGTCAAAAAGCCCGAAGCACCTTCGATCGACGATATGCTTCCAGAGCTGGATAAAATGATTGAAGAGGAACAGTCCAATGCCGACGAGACGGGCAATGCCGACGATTTTGGCGACGACTCGAATCCCGAACGCGGCGAAGGCCGAAAAGGGAAAGGCCAAAATCCCCAAGGACAAGGTCAGGAGGACCACGCAGGTAAGAGTTCAAAGCGCGGCAATCAAGGAGAAGACCTCCCCCCCGGCGATCCCGGCGACGGTCTTACAGAGGGCTATTTCGAAACGGTGGGCAAACTCCGCCGACGCATCAAAAAGCGCGCTAACGTCGCCGATCTCGAACTCAAAAGCGGTACCATCGTCCTCGAGCTCTGCATCAACCGACAAGGAGAAATCATCTACGCCCGAGGCAGTGTGAAAAGATCATCGATCAAGAATCGCAGGCTCATCCGTATCTTCACACGCAGGTTCCGCGAACAGACCCTCTTCTATCCGGATCCCAAAGCACCGACGCGCGAGTGCGGTCTCTACACCTATCGCATTTCCGAACAATATCTCGATTAGCTTCCATATGCCGATAAAATCATAGATTATGGGGCGACTCATCACTCTGGACGAGTTCATCATCAAGCGACAAAAGGACTTCCCCTACGCATCGGGCGAGCTCACCGCCTTACTCCGCGACATCGGCCTTGCAGCCAAACTCATCAATCGCGAAGTCAATCGAGCAGGACTGGTCAACATCATAGGCCTCGCCGATACCCAAAACGTCTCCGGCGATGAAGTGCAAAAACTCGACCTCTATGCCAATGAACGCATGATCGACTTCCTGGGTAACAGCGGTGAGTGCTGTGGTATTGCCTCCGAAGAGCTCGAAAGCTTCGTCTCCCTGCCCGATATCGAATCCAAGCAGGCAAAATACGTAGTCGTTATCGATCCGCTCGACGGCTCATCCAATATCGATGTCAACGTCTCAGTTGGCACCATCTTTGGTATCTACCGAAGAATCTCCCCCACCGGCACACCGGTCACCCTTGAAGACTTTCTCCAACCGGGCAACAAACTCGTTGCAGCAGGATACGTCACCTACGGTACCAGTACCATACTGGTCTACACTACGGGCAACGGCGTCAACGGTTTCACACTCGATCCCTCCGTCGGCGAATTCTTCCTCTCCCATCGCAATATCCGCATCCCCAATAAGGCAAAGTACTATTCCGTCAATCAGGGATATTACTTGAAATTTGACCTGCCGATGCGGCGATACATCGACCACTGCAATGCACTCAACCTCAAATTGCGCTACATCGGCACGATGGTATCCGATATCCATCGAATACTTTTCCAGGGCGGGGTATTTCTTTACCCCAATACAACCGACTATCCTTCGGGTAAGCTCCGTCTCCTGTATGAATGCAATCCCATGGCCTTCATCGTCGAACAATGTGGAGGAAAGGCCACAACCTCGACGGGAGAGCGCATCCTCGATATTCCCGTACATGCACTTCATCAGCGCTCCAGTATCGTCTGTGGATCCCCCTTTATGGTCGACGAAATCAAATCCTTCCTCGAACTCTACCAAGAGGAAGCCTAACTCCAGTGCCAAGAATATCATTGATTGCACTGCACGCATAAATACGGTAGAAACCTCTTCATGCGAACGGTGTCTAAGCCATAGAGCTTTTTCAGATCCGCCACATCGCGAAAGGGCCCATTTTGACGGCGATACCGCACTATGAGGCGTGCTTCGCGCTTATTGATATACGGATGGCGGGCCAATTGGTCTTCACGCGCAGTGTTGAGATTGAGCTGCCGAACTCGTGGCGTACATCTCAAATAGGGCTTGATCTTTTCGAAGGTGCTATCCGGCAACCCATAAGTCTCTGCCACCTGGTCTACGGAATAAAATCCACCCAATGCCTCGCGAAAGCGCATTATCCTGTGCGAAAACACCTTGCCAATGCCCGGCAACTGCATCCAATCCGCCGTGTCGGCAGTATTGATGTCAACGACACGCACCTCCTTTTTGGCTCCCTTTTTGCGCGGCAAGGCGATACGCACATAAGGGCGGATTCGGTCGTATGTAGCTGAGTCCATACCGTAAATCTTCAAGATATCTTTTGCCCGATAAAATGTTCCACCTGCCTCTCGGTATCGCACCCAATTGCGCACTACATAAAAAGGTACACCCAGCATTTGGAGACTATCTACTGAAACCGTATTGGGATCAAAGTGAAAAAGACGATGCCCTATGCCCTTCGAAAGATGAGAAGCGCGGTTGATCCCACTGTCTGCACCACTCGACACCGATAGCTTTGAGTGCTTGACTTTTTCATCGGACGCACTGGGGTTCGCTTTTGCCCAATCCGCCTTTTTTGCAGCACGATGCTCTCCGCGCACCATTTCATACCACACCACCGGTACGGGTTCTTCCATTTCATACAATCGATTTTGATACCACTGCCATCCCCACAGGAGTAGGTGAATGACCACCAATATCCAGAAAAACGCCCGCTCGACGGGGCGAAAATCCAAAAATCGCTGCCATTCTCCTCTCCAAAATCCCATTTACAATTCGATTTTCCACCTCTGGCCAGAATGTACATACCGTATGTCGCGAAGACTACCCGTATTTTGTCGGTTTGATGGCCTTGCATAGACATATACCTCAGCCATTGAGGGCACTATCTCTGTATAAGCTCTATACAGGTTTAGCGAACCGAAAATCCAGATATCTGCTGAGGTGTCGATCGCCGCATCAGGTGCATCGACCACTGCAATGGTGTGGTGCGCCGTATAGAGGACATTGGGACAGATACACCAGTGGTTGAAAAGATAACAGCTATCACGTGGGCTATAGCTGTGTAGGACACCGTAATACCTCCAATTGGGGCGAACGATCCACTCTCGTGATTCGTGGGGCATGCCATAGCAAAATGCCCTTTTACGTACGATGAGATCGACGCACAGATCGCGTGCGGCGTACAAGAAGAGCGCCCGTTCGTCGTGGCGTCTATTTTCTTCCGACAGCTGTACCATGCGCGCCAGAGCAAGTAAGGCCATGGAGAACAGTATCATCTTTCGCTTGCGATAAGCAATGGCGAGTAAAAAGGACATTGCCGCTCCTACCAACAAGTAAAAAGCAATGGGATGCAGATACACATCTCGATATTTCAGCAGGTGCCACTGCTCCATGAGTTGCAACATTTCATACATCAATCGGATGATCCCTTCGAGCATGACCCCAAGGGCCTCGGCTATACCCTTACCCCAGGCATGAACGAACAAGACCAGCCACGTGCCCATCATGACGACCGGAATGAGGGGGATTACTACGAGGCTCGAAAACACGGATAAAAAACTCAATTGATGGAAGTAGTGCGCTTGCAGCGGTAAGAGCAGGATTTGGGCGGCTATGCTCACCGCCACTATGTCGGCAATCCACCGACCTATTTTGTACTCTCCCTGGTATATCCACTGGCGAATAGGTGGATAAAATAGCAGAATCCCCAGGGTGGCCAGATAGGAAAATTGAAAACCCACATCGAAGAGGTATTTCGGATACCAGATGAGGAGGGTCATTGCCGAAATGGCCAACATATTGTAGACCGAGCTTCGACGATAGAGCTGTAGGCCGATGAGCAGAAGACTAAACATGAAAGAAGCGCGCACCGCAGAGGGGCTCATGCCAGTGAGACTACAATATGCCCAGATGACAGCTATGCTGACCGCGGCAAAAACCCATCGATGGCGACGGCGGAAGTAGCTGGGAAAGATTCCCCAAAGCCCCTGTAGGAATAAAAACACCATGCCGACGTGAAGGCCACTCACCGCCAAGACGTGTATCGCTCCCGTCTCTGCAAAAAGTTTTTTCGTCCGCTGGTCAACTTGCCGCTTTGCACCAAATCCGACAGCTGCTGCGATAGAAGCATAGGGATCGTCGACATAACGACGTAGTACGTGGGTAAAGCTTTTCCGCATCTGCCAGCTCCATCGCCTCCAGATCCATAGGAGACCGCCATGCCTTCCGACATGGATAATATCCTCTTCTTTCAAGTACGCGATGTGTGCGATATCACGGGTCCATAGGTATTGTTTAAAATCAAACTGATGCCAATTTTGTGGGGGGTTCGCACGAGCCAAACGGGCATGCATACGCACAATGTCGCCGGGCTGAAAGAGCGTATCACCGAGTTTGATCGAAGCCCATACGCGTACATTTATGGGCGAAGAAGTGTCGTAAGAGTGGTGTAGCTCTGTGAGACGAACGATCGCCGTTTGTCGTTGGGAGTCGCTGCGCATGATTTCCTCAACAATGCCGGTATACCTGGCCTTTGCTGCTACTGGGATTGCCCGTGTTTGTACATGCATGAGGACATCTCGCAGGGCAATGTGCAAATACCCCAAAAGGCCCATACCTAAGACGATAAACAAGCCTTTTCGCACCCGTCGGTGGATGCCGACAAAAAGCCAAGTAACCACTATTAGTAAGGCCGCAAGGCACAGCAAGATATACAATCCCTCAGCCCGCCACGCGTACAGTCCTATCCCAAATGCATAGGGCAACAAGTACCTCAAGATGGGTTTTGAGTACCAGTGGTTCATCGGGCGTCCGTTCAGATAAACAAATATAGGGATTTCTTTGTAAAATAGGTATAGGAGCTTTGTAGAATGATGCGTAAAAGCCAACGCCGGGATCTCATCGTCATCACGGGCCCGGAGTCGTCAGGGAAGACCAACTTGGGCATGCGTCTTGCCGTGGATCTCAACTGGGAATGGGTACCCGAATATGCGCGGGATTATCTAACGCGGATCGGTCGGCCATACGTCGAGTCGGATTTGCTCGAAATAGCGCGCGGGCAATATGCCTTGATTGAGGAGGCTCTGGAGAGCGTCCGAAACACGAGCAACAAAAAAGTCATAGCCGATACGGACTTACTGACGATCGTCATTTGGTCGATGGTCAAATATAGGCGAGTAGATCCAGAGATCATCGAGCTCTATCGTAGTCAGCTACCCACCCTCTACTTGCTGGCCTATCCGGACATCCCATGGGAATACGATCCCTTGCGCGAGTCTCCCAACGACCGATTGGACTTATTTGAAGTCTATGTAGAGGCGATCGAGAGCTGGGGCATACCTTATGAAGTGATCCGAGGGATGGGAAATTATCGCGTGGATAGAGCAATTCGGAGTCTCTCCCGTCATTTTTTGCTGCCTTGAGGAGGGTGTGCCTTGAGATACTGGATGGCATGGCGTACGCTGCCCTCCTGCATGAGAATCCTTTCGGCAGTCTGCCGATCGACACCGGTAGCGCGCATGACCAGGCGTATGCCGCGTTCGACGAGCTTTTGGTTGGCCAGCTGCATGTCGACCATTTTATTGTCGACCACACGACCGAGCTTGATCATAGCAGTCGTGGAAATCATGTTGAGCACGAGCTTTTGGGCCGTACCCGCCTTCATACGCGTACTACCCGTGACAAACTCCGGCCCAACGATCACTTCAATGGGATAATCGGCATATTGGGCGAGCGGGGTGTTGGGATTACAGGTGATGCATCCGGTCGTAATGTGATGCTGCTGGCATTGTTTTAAGGCTCCTACCACATACGGAGTCGTTCCAGAAGCTGCTATTCCGATGACAAAATCATCGGGGTCGACGGCGTACTCCTGCAGATCACGCCAGCCCTGCATGGGATCGTCTTCGGCAAACTCTACCGCCTTTCGTATAGCACTATCCCCGCCAGCTATTAGTCCGATGACCCAATCGTGCGGAACACCAAAGGTGGGTGGACACTCCGAAGCATCGACGATCCCCAGCCGTCCGCTCGTACCCGCGCCAATGTAAAATAGACGTCCTCCGCGTTGCATTTTGGGTATCAAGGCATTTAACAGCGCCTCTATTTGTGGGATCGCCTTGCCCACCGCTATGGGTACCTTGCGATCTTCGCGATTGATTGCCTCCAGCAGCTCTCGTACGCTCTTCTTCTCTAAGTGTCGATAGTGCGAATCCTCCTCCGTAATCTTCCGAAAACCTTCGCTCATACAGCTCACCTTAGCTCGAAGACATGGCGAATCATCACCGCATCATTAACGACAAAGGGCATCGGTATGATATGTGCGGGCATCATGGGTACGGCTTCACCGAGATTTTTGCGCAATCCGTATCGCAATTCATATACCTCAAAGCCCACCGCATCATCGCGGTCCATAACCCACTCCACCTCAAGGGTGTCCAATTGGTTGGCACCCCATAAGTGCATGAGCTCTCCATGTCTTGCGAGATTCTCCAATGGCTGGGCAGCATCGGCATCCCCTAAACGAAAAGTATCCACACGCAAAAAGTAATATTGCCCCACTCCGCGTTCCTTTATTACGAGATTATTTGTACTGGCATCCACTGCAATGCGCAACCGACACCGCACTCTATCCGCATAACTGGTATCGTCCACCGCCCACTCCATCTTCGACGGCCTCAGCTCCATCGAAGGTGCTTCGCTGTGATAAGTAAAGCTGTCTCGGTATTTGTTGAAGAGAGCTATTTCATTGGGACTTCCCACACGCAAGCTATCGCCCATGATGGATTTGAGCCATGGGGGTATGAAATGGTTGTACGTCGCCCACCACGCGCGCTGTGACGGCACATCATAGGCATAGCAAAGCCCGACAGGTTGGGGTCTCTCTGCACTATCCCATGACGAATTGCTTTGGGCCCGTATAAAAAACCACGTTGCCACTACAAAGAAGGCCACACTCCAGTACCGCAACCGCGCGCTGCCCAAAACGGGCAGCGCGATGGCAAAAGTCAATGCCGTCAACCACGGCGCCAAAAACCACTTTTCCATGCCCAAGGCCACGACAAACTCTCGCGCATAAGGGAAGAGTACGTACAGCATTGGCGTTGTCCCCAACGCCCAAATGATGGGCCAATATACCCGAGAGGGCTCCACACAAGTGGTCAGGAGATATACCAACGTCGCAAAGAGCACAGGTAAGACAAAATAGCCCGCCCCTTTTAAATAAAAGGCAATGAAACCGTTGATGATAAGCCAAATGGCCAACGCAGCTAAGACGAATTCCTCATCAGCACACATCCTACAAAACGCACGTATTGCCGCCATTACACCCAATGTACTACAGACGGAAAACCAGATATATGCATGCCCATTGTAAGGAAAACCCTGCAATATGTCCCGATATTGAGGATGGTACTCCGATAAAATTTTCCACAAGAGAACAAAAGCGATGTAGAGCACCACCAACAACCCAACAATTACCACAAACGACAGAATAACGCGGGTTAATTGTATCCTATACGTCACCGTCCAACGCCAACCCAACACGAGCCACAGCACCACTGCAAGCCCCCACATCCAAACAACCCACTCATACGGATAATGCATCACTCCCCAGAGAGGACTACCCAAATACACCTTATCGTCGGTGCTGTAGAGCTCATCGAGCGAGGCATCTTTTAAATAGTCAAAGAGTGACAATAAGTAGTCCATCTGGTGAACGACACTACTTGTATCGATACGTGCGAAATTGTCGAGAGCAGTGTGATAGTCGAAATGATCGTCGATAAAGGCGAAATTAAACCCATTGATATCGCCATCTTCGCGGAACACGGAAAGGTCGGTATCGTTGGGCAGCATCTTATAGATGCTGTACATCAGGGAGCTTGCTGTCGGAAAGCTCGGCTGGCTGGCATCAAAAGCGCGGACCATGCCGGCGTTTCCGCCGTTGGTTTCGATGAGCATGAAAGAGGGACCTCCGCTACCGCGGGCTTCAAAGTTGAGTACACACCCTATGCGCTTTTGTACGGGCATCGACCGCACAAAGGCCTTTGCTCCTATCAGACCGAGCTCTTCTGCATCGGTCAGCAAGACTACTATATCGTTTTGATGGTCAATACCCTTGGCCTTTAGTATTCGAAGCAGCTCTAAAAGGATCGCTACCCCAACGGCATCATCGGACGCTCCCTTTGAGCTGGTGGGGGCTGCATCGTAATGGGAGAGCAGCAATAAAGCCGACTTTCGCGCTCCGCTCCCTTGAAGCTCCGTCCAAATGTTTTGTACATAGGCCATATCACTGGCGCGATGCGCCCGCGCATAATCGGAGTGAATGTGCACTTGATAACCCAGCTTTTGCATTTGGTGGGTGATATAGGCTTTCACCTCTGCATGTGCATCCGTACCGACGTAATGTGCCTTTTGGCTAATCATACGGATATGCCGGACGATATTCACCAGGTCCACACCATAACGGCGAAAGGGACCCGTTTCGGAATGGGGCGATAAATGGCGAAATCCACCATATATCACAAGACCGAGCCACAGTAGGGCCACTGCATAGAATATCTTGCCTTTCAAGTGGTCCATATGGGAAAACTTGATATACTTCGTCTGTTTGCAAGATATCGATTTTTTATAATATCTCTCTAACTTTGTACGCAGTATGAAATTTGCTGTCATCGACTTAGAGACCACGGGAGGCGCACCGCGCAATAATAAGATCATCGAAATTGCAATCGTGTTGAGCGATGGCGAGTGCGTCATCGACACCTTCCACAGCCTGGTCAATCCCGAGATGAGTATCCCGCCTTTTATCACGCAAATGACCGGCATTCACGATGTCATGGTCGAAAAGGCACCGCGATTTTATGAAATAGCCAGGCGTATTGTGGAGCTGACTAAGGGAACCATCATGGTCGCTCACAACGCACAATTTGACTACGGATTCTTAAGGGAAGAATTTCGACAGCTGGGTTATCACTTCCATCTTCCGACACTTTGTACCCTCCGTTTGAGCAGACATTACTTCCCCCATTTGCCCTCCCACAGCTTAGAGAGTCTCATACGACACTTTGGCATACAAGTCAAACATCGACATCGCGCACTCGACGACGCACTGGCCACGGCTCAAATTTTTCATACCATACTCCGACGCGAACGATTTCATACAAAACCAAAACATGTACTCCTCCGCCTGCAGCAAATTTGCCGCATTCCACACCGCATTACGCCCGACCAACTCGACCGTTTACCCAAGGCCTGCGGTGTGTACATCTTTAAAGACCATCACGAACGCATTCTCTACATCGGCAAGAGCAAAAACCTGAGGCAGCGCATCCGTTCGCACTTCCGCATCCAAAATCCCAAACATGCCTTGCTCTTCCAAAACGTCGCTAAGATCGATTGTGCATTGACGGGTAACGAGCTCCTCGCATTGCTCTTAGAGCGAGAGCTCATCCTCAAGCATCGCCCTTCGTACAACGTACTGCACAAGGCCCCAAATAGCGATTACGCCCTCATCTTCCAAAAGAAAAACCTCTGGGATGGGCAGTTGCGCATCGTATCCTTTCCGGATGAAATACCACCATCAGCGCAAATCCTCCGATACTTTAAAACACGCCGCAGTGCTCAGGCCTACCTCGCACGCATCTGCACGACATACAAGCTCTGCACTTCTCAACTCCAATTGGAGCATTTGCTTAAAATCTGCCCTCTGCATGGCCATCAATGCGATAGAGACATATCAAGTACTCGCGATAACGAGCACTTGCACAACTTAGAACGCGCACTGCAAGACATACAAATCACCTTTCGAGAGGATTTTATCCTCGACGTAGAGGGCAGGTCTTCCGAAGAGCGTGCTGCCATCTATGTCAGCGATGGTTATGTCCGTGGATGGAGGTATTATCATACTATCGACAGGCGCTTTACTTCGGACCTCTTTACACTGACACATCCCGCAGCTGCCAACGTAGTCTTGCTTCAATACCTAAAACACTCCAGGAGCATCGAGCGCCAACCCTTTCACCCTCAATACCCTCTCAATGAAACTACGCAATCATCCCGTTGATGTTGCCATCGATTTGTACGCCGTTCTACAACGCCATCTCAATACGATCACTACGAGACGCCTGTGGTGTCCTGTGCGAAGAGCACACCTCTCTCCGAGTCCTGAGGAAATGGTGCGCATAGCGTGCCTCTACTACCTCATAGACGAAAAGGGCATCCATCCAAAGCGTATAGCTGTCGAAAAGGCCATCTCTTCGCGCATTAAGAGCAGGCGCGGCCGCTACGACCTTCTGGTGTACGACCGCCACGGCAAGCCCCAATTACTCATCGAGTGCAAGGCTCCAAAAGTAGTGCTCACCTCCCAGCATTTCATACAGCTCATGGTGTACAATGTAGAGCTCAAGGCCCCTTATCTCTGGTTGACCAATGGTCTGACCAACTATTTCATACACGTCGAGGTGGAAAACAATACGGCGCATTTTATAGAGCAATTTCCACCCCTATAACCATACTCCATCGATACGTAGGTCTTTTAAGAGTCGCATAGTTAGGACAGGATCCTCTTGGTGAAAGATGCCACTGCCCACGACGAGGACATCAGCTCCGGCGGCCAATACATCCTTAGCATTGTGCTCGTCGATCCCTCCATCGACGGAAATGGTAAAGCCCAGAGAACGGGCATCGCGCATTTGCTTGAGCTTTCGGATTTTTTCAATGCTGTGTGGTATAAAACGCTGACCCCCAAAGCCGGGATTGACCGACATGACCAGTACCAGATCCAACTCTCCCAAGATATCTTCAAGCAGGGTTACAGGCGTATGGGGATTGATGGCCACCCCAGCGCGTGCTCCTGTGTTCTTAATTTGATGTACGGTGCGATGGAGGTGCACACACGCTTCATAATGCACTGTAATTGAGTCGGCACCGGCTTGACGAAATGCCTCGATGTATTTTTCGGGCTCCACGATCATCAAATGCACATCCAGAGGCCTATTTATGTGCTTTCGAAACGCTCGCACAATCGGCAGACCAAAACTGATATTGGGCACAAACACTCCATCCATCACATCTAAGTGCACCCAATCGGCGCCTCCCTCGCGGAGCATTGCTGCAACCTCCTGGATATTGCTCAGATCCGCAGAAAGTACGGATGGCGATAGCAGATATTTCATGCCGAAGCGTATTTCCTTTTCACAAAAAATACTCTGACGCGCTCTATCCATCTGCGCAGCCACTCAAACCTCCAATCGCGACTCACACTATACGTCAGCACTACCCCTATGGGCAACAAAACCATTACCGGTAGCCACGCGGCCACCACTGGGTGCAACGCCCCCGTCTTCATCAGCTTTTTGCTCGCTATGGCTGTCAAGATAAAGATCACAAAAAACACCACACTAATCAAAATGGGATAGCCAAATCCTCCCTTGCGAATGATCGCACCCATCGGCGCTCCAATAAATAAAAAGATCAAACAGGCCAGCGCGTAACTAAATTTCGTATGTAGCTCAAAGACATGATAGACCCATTTGCGTTCGGTGTGTTCGATGAGACCCTTGGTATGACGAAGCCGATCCCTTCGCCGCTGTATTTCGCTTTTCAACATCGTAGCGATACTCAATCGCTTCCGCTGAGGAAAGGTTTCGATAAAAGACTGTACGCTATCGAGGTCTACACTGTCGAGCTGGCGATACTGGGAAAAGGGGGACTCTTTCTTTTTCGGCGGATGTTCCTTTAGGCGAAGCGCAAGCGTATCGGGCGAGAAGTCGAGAAGTGGCTTGACCACACCACGGCGCATGCGCACAGCTCTGTGGTAAAAGCTATCGATGTCGCGCATTAATTCGCGGGTGTTTTTCATCATCTGATGCGACTTAAAGAGGTCCTCCTGCGTGCGCTCCAGCTCAAACTCCGACATGTCAAACACATGCATCCACTCCTTAAAGCGCACGTCGACAAAGCTTTCGCCTTTTTGCCTATTCTTCGGGTGGCCGTACATGTGGCCATCGTAGATTTTCAGTATAAAATGCGCTCCATCGGGACTTTGAAACATCTCTCCCCGTCGTGCTTTGATAAACTGATACCCCTCACGCTGCTTGTCTTTGTCCCGAATATAAATCAAAACATTTTCCAGGCTTCTACCATCGCGGTGTTTTTTTTCAAAGTAGATGAAATAGTCGTCGAAGTCGTCGTTAAACACTTTTTCCTCTAAATGAAGTGTGGGCTTTTGGCGCGTTAAATCGTACAACCGCGAGCGAAATTTCAAATTCGAATAGGGAATCACACTATCGTAAAAGACAAAGGCCACGACACTTATCCCAAAGCATACAAAGGACACCGGCTGAAGTATGCGCAACATGGATATCCCAGCAGTCTTCATGCTGAGCAGCTCAAACCGCTCGGCAAGGCTGCCATACAGCATCACCGAGCTCAACAACACACCGATAATCATGCTCATGGGTACAAGCGACATCGATAGAAAAAACAACAGTTCGAGCACAACCCATAACGATGCTCCCTTACCGAGAATGTCATCGATATACAGCCAGAGTGTCTGCATCACCAACACAAACAGGGCAATGGCCGTGGCGACAAAAAAAGGAGGTATAAAACGGCGCACCAGATACTTGTCCAATATCTTCAAGCCCATCATAACTAAGGACACTGTGCACTATTCCAACGCAATGGCACTATTCCAACGCAATGTAGGTATAAAAAGATACTGAACAAAATAAAAAAGGCGGGGATTCCTCCCCGCCTTTGTATGTTGAGATTGACTTCGCTGGTGGATTACTTCATCAGCACCATCTTCCTCGTGGCGGTGAAGTCCTTCGCATCGAGCTGGTAGTACAACACTCCGCTCTCACCTAACTCCTCGCGCTTCAATACCACCTTGTTCAGCCCTGCCTGTCCCTCTAACTCCTTCAACAATACTACCTTGCCCGATACCTCATACACCGTCAACGTCACCGGCATCGCCTCCGGCAAGCGGTACTCGATCACCGTCTCCTTCTCAAACGGGTTCGGTACGTTCTGATACAGCGCATATCCGCCCTCTACATATCGGATGCGTACTCCGCGGATCGCTAAGCTCTCGTCATAGCTCTCGTTCGTCAAGTACCCACTTCCAAGGCTCAGCAAGCCTTCATCCACGCGTACGCCTTCCTTCACCTCAAACTTCAGACGGAACAGTACGCCTCCGTCCTTCAATTCCTCCTTACCGCGTGCATAACTCATCAACAGCACACCCGGCTCTACCTCATTGACCGACTCCTCTCCTATCTCCATCATGCCGCCCTCTATGCCCACATACTTCATCACCTCTCGGTCGTACTTCAGCGTCAACTGCAAGCCGCTCATGTCCTCTACTCCTACGCCACGCACTACGATCTCTCCTACTCCCGCTCCAAGCTCTCCTCGCTCAATCTCCAACACAACCTCCGATGCTCCGCGTGTGCTGCTACCATCCAGGCGCATGTAGTCATCCACGTTTCCGACCTTGATCGCCTTCAACCGCACCTCCGTACCCGCTCGATCCGCGCGGCCGCGCTCTACCCAGTCGCCAAACACCTTCCTGTACGATACCTCGTCCTCATCTACACTGCCCGCCAACGCAAACCTCCACGAACTGTTGTTCGGAAACTTGCGCGTCCTACCCAATATCACATTCCTCAACTGTACAATGTCGCGGCCCGTGATGCGCTGATCGTTCGACACATCCGCTGCTATGTACTGATATCCCTTCAGCTGGATGATGCCCAACAGGTACTTCTGGATCGCTATAATATCACGCGTCGATACCTCCCTCAATACATCCGAGCCGTTCGAAGCCTCTACCTCTACTGGGAACGTCATTCCTCCCTGGGCAAACTGGTACACCCCAGGTATGCTCGTATATCCATCCATCATCATCGTACCTCCCTGCTTCAACATCACTCGCGTGTCGCCTTCCTTGTCCTCTCCATTCGTCGCCTCTATCACCGTCGTCACCAACGAGCCCGGATCCGGACATACGTTCTGATTGTCTTGTACCTCTATCGTCGTCTTACAGTGATCCGTGTTGCCCGCTTCATCTTCTACCCACACCTCTACTTCAATCTGCACACGATCCGATGCTCCATGCGCCTCAAACGTATCGCACGTGATCAATATCGACGTCTGGTTCGGATCGCCGTTGAAGTAGAACTTCAAGTCCTCCTGCGCCGTGCAGTTGTCAAAACTGCCGGCGTCCAGATCCTTCGCCCACACATCAATCGCTCCACTCGCAGGCATCACTACCGTCACAATACCCGTCTCGCAATACGGCGTCGGCTCCTTGCAATCCTTCACCTCAAATACCAGCGTGCACACGCCCACATTGCCGCAGCCGTCTTCCACAAACCACTGGATCATGTGCTCACCTACAGGATACGTGCCGCTCGCACTCGTCGGATCCTGCTCATTGTCCGCCCACGGATTGTCAAAGTCCGCTGCAGCCTCGCCAGGTACCGCCTTGCCTACATACACATCGTACGTGCCGTACTTGCCACTGCCATCGTTGAACAAGTCGATCTTGTAGTCGTATACCAACCAGTCGGCCGGACTACACTCATCACTCGCACTCACACTCAACTCTACATGTCCCACACAGAAGCGCTCGCCATTGATCACCGTATCTCGATACGTCAACGGCTCACATTCTCCTACACTGCAGCTCACCTCCGGAGCTATGTGATCACGCACCAATATGATCTGGCGGAAGTGCCACTCTCCCGGATGCGGATGTACATACCCGTACTGCAAATCTACATCCGGATCCCACTGACACCAGTCGATCACCCTCCAGTCGCGGATCACCTTGAAGCACGCATCCTGCTCAACCACTATCGTGTCGTCAAACTTCTGTATCGATATCAACGCACACTGATCATCCGCTCCGCCTACTACCTCCGGCTTGCCCAACAGCGGATTCGACGGATCCAAATCCGCTCCACAGCCCTCCAACTCTATCGTCTCCCTACAACCGTTCGGCCACTCAATGTCGTCCAACGTCGACGTGCAGTTCTCCGGATCTATGTAGAACGGATCGCAATCCACTACCCATATCTGCTGCTGATCCCGATACGTCTGTCCATTCACCGTCACCTCTACCGTACGTGTGATCAATCCTTGACCACAATCCCGCTGATCGTTCACCCTTATCACTGGCTGCGCTCCACACGCCCCGTACACAAAGCCATCGTGACCCCATACCAGCGTGTGTACCTCGTCCGGATGCGCAGGATCGTACAGATCCTGTACGTACTGGCACATCTTCGTCGATACCTCCGGTATGCCTAAGCTCGGCTGCCATGTCAGGTAGTGCGTCGCAAAATCCTCGCACAACCGCGGACACAACACGTCGTTCGTCTTGATCTTTCGGCGCGCATTGATGTCCGTCACCACGCGTCCAAACGTCGGATCGTTCGGATCATCCAACGCGTCCACATCAAACCAGAACGAACACGTCACTACCACATCATCCGGCGCAACCACCTGCGGTATGCTCTTGTTCTGTACCTCTACCTGTACCATGCAGTCCGTAAAGTGGCCCTTCAAATATCCTCGATCCATCAATCCCGGACTGACAGGCCCAGGTCCAGGATTGACGTCAAACACCCTAAACACTACCGTCACCGTATCTCCTACATCCTCGCAGCAGAAGCACACCTCATCGTCAAAGTACTTCTGAATACCGCTGCGGCCCAAATCGTCGTCCCCGTTCAACGCTCCACACGCTACCGTGTTATTGCGCGTGCTGCCGTTGACCGTCCCAAGCAAGTCCTCCATGCGGATCACCTTAAACCACACATCGTTGCAGTTGTCGTACGAGCCATCGTCAAACGTGCTCGCATTGATGCATACATAATCGTCACTCGGACTTGCCGAACTCGTCATACTCACTACCGTGTGCTGATCACATACCGGTACCGGCGGTATGTTGTCCACTACCGTGATCTTCAGCTCGTGTACCGTCTCGTTGCCGCAGCAATCCCATGCAATAATCCGCGCAAGATGCATGCCCGGCGCCA
>WFXH01000035.1 GCA_015490715.1 Saprospiraceae bacterium
GCGGTGTGGCCCAAGCGGCTACTGGTCCGTTTTATTGCCCAGCCGATAAAAAGATATACATCGATTTGAGTTTTTTCCGCGAGTTACGGCATCGTTTTGGCGCGCCCGGAGACTTTGCCATCGCTTATGTCATTGCTCACGAAGTCGGCCACCACGTCCAAAACGTGCTTGGAATAAGTGAAAAGGTACAGCGCTTGCGCCAACAAAGTAGCCGACGACAGAGCAACCGCCTCAGCGTCCGATTAGAGCTACAAGCGGATTTCCTCGCTGGCATATGGGCACATCACGCGCAAAAGCTAAAAAACATTCTCGAGGAAGGGGACATCGAAGAAGCACTTAATGCAGCAGCAGCAGTCGGTGACGACCGCCTGCAAAAATCTGCCGGCGCTTATGTCATGCCCGATGCCTTCACACACGGCTCCTCCGAGCAGCGCATGCGCTGGTTCCTCAAAGGCTGGAAAACAGGAAACATCAATCAAGGCAATACCTTTGACCTACCCTATGAAGATCTCTAATCATACTGCCTAAAATGAGCAATAACTATCATCACTTAACACAAAACTCCTGATTACCATAGACATATTTACACAGAGCTCTCGAGGAATCCTCAATGTCTCCCAGGTATAAAATAGTAGTCCATCCTCTTATTTCTTCGGCACCGGCCACACACCTTCAATTGCCTGGATTTCCCCTTCCGAAAAGTCCTCTTTGCTCTCAAAGCCGTATCCGTAGATTACGCGATCGGGGCGAGCCAGCCGCACAAATCTCCGTGTATGGATTTTCTTCCTACGCTCATCCCAGATTAACTGACTGGTATAGAGACTATCCCCTTGCGTATTGTACAACAACACGTCCCCATCGAGAACAATGGTGTGGTGTATAAGCGATCGCTCCGCGCGGGAAGCCCTGGCTTCGCCCGTCTTTTCTCCCCATGTGTTATAAAACTCTGCAACTACCCCACTATCAAACACATCGAGGCGTCTGTCGAGATGGCGCAACAATAGTGGCCCTCGCACGATGAGTCTCAGATGGGACGAATCCCAAAAAGTCACTTCCACATCGCGCAATCGCTCCGTATTTTCGTATTCTGCATAATCTATCTCGTCGACCTCTTCGGCGAAATGACATTGCATTAAAGACACCGCCAATACCAGTAAGAGCCCAACGATACCGTTTTTCCTCATCATACCGTATCTTTGAACGCATGTGGCGCGGATTGCGTTTTTTCTCCACTAAAGATTTCACTGCTATGCATCGATTCCTCCCTTTTAGCGGAGTTTTTATTTTCCTCATAGCCTGTACAGCTGACTATTCCAAAGAAGCTGAAAAATCAATTCTCAACGATTTTGCCACCGACCTCATACCCTATCCTAAACATATGGAGTTTTATCGATCGCAATACGTGCTCTATCCACAAGCGTGTGCAAAATCCCTGCCCACCACTCTGCGCAATCGATGGAAGCGCTTCCAGGGCGGCATGCGCAAGGCCATCCTCCGACATCAAATGCGATGGGATTCGGGCCTTTATCGCACGATACCGCATTGGAGGGATAGCTGTACAACATTTCTATTCGTACGGGACACCAATATTGATCGCGAATCCTATCGTATCCGTACATCTCCAAATGGCATCCTCATACAGTATGGAGATGATGCAGGGGCTTTTTACGCCCTCAACTCTTTCGAAAAACTCCTCTTCTTTCACATACAATTTGACACAGGGGCAGTGGCTTATCTTCCAGAGTTTTATATCGAAGACAGCCCTCGTTTTGGGTATCGCGGTGTCCATATCGATGTAGCACGTCATTTCTTTTCGATTCGTGAACTCTATAAAATCATTGATGCCCTGTCTTTTTATCACATCAACAAACTACATTTGCACCTCACCGACGACCAAGGTTGGCGCATAGAGATTCGATCGCATCCACGCCTTCACCGTCGGGGTAGTATTCGTCATAGAACGATCCGGGGGCATCAACTCGACCGACCTAAGCGATTTGACTATACCACATATCAGGGGTACTATACACAAGATTCCCTGCGGGCATTGGTGCGTTATGCCCAAGCGCATCATATTGAGATCATTCCTGAAATAGATTTTCCCTGTCATGTACGAGCCATGCTCGCTGCCTATCCCGAGCTCTCCTGTTCGGGAAAGCGTGTCACCGTTGCAGGTGAATGGGGCATCTTCAAAGAAGTGCTCTGCTCTAAGGATCATACCATCCTGGTCCTCAAAGATGTGCTTGCTGAAATCATGGACATCTTCCCCTCGGGATACATACATCTGGGAGGAGATGAATGTCCTACCGACCAATGGCAACAATGTAAGACATGTACAAAATGGATAAAGGAGCAAGGATATGATGATATACGCTGGGTGCAAAAGCGCTTTATTGATCAATTAGGCACTTTTGTCCTTGAGCAGGGGCGTCGGCCTGTTTTTTGGGACGAGGCGCTCGATTTTCATCCGCCCGAAGGGTCAATTATTATGGCTTGGAGGGGACAGAATCGGGCTTCTCGGGCAGCAAAAAAGGGGTACGATGCTGTAATTGCTGATTGGGATCACTACTATTTCGATCACTACCAAAGCCTTTCTCCCAATGAGCCCCTCGCCATAGGAGGATACACACCATTACGTGAAGTATACGCCTTTGAGCCCTTGCCCGATAGTATTGCCTCGTCGATGGGCGCACACATACTCGGAGTCCAAGCCAATCTTTGGACGGAATACATCAAAGATTTCCCCCATCTAAGTTATATGCTCTTCCCTCGCGCATTGGCCCTCGCCGAAAGGGCATGGACACCTCCAGATCGCTTAGACTTCCATAGATTTGCCGATGCTGTAATCGCTCATTTGTACTTTCTACGACGCATGGGTGTGCCCTATGCACAGAGTTTTCGCATCCCAGAATACTTTACCAAAAACGAAAACGGGCATGTATTTCTCCACATCGTGAGCCCTTTTCGACGCGGTTATGTCAAGTACTGGGCCAATCGCATGATGTCGGAGCGCTTTGGAGAACCCTATACAGCTCCCATTTACCTTTCGGATAGCCTTTTGGTGCGGTTTCGATATTTTGCCCCTGATCGATACGCCTCCGAAAGCGTCAATCTATCGTATATCGACCACGATGCAGCGGGCAAGCACCTGTTCATCAAGTCAAATTGCTGGAGCCGATCGGCCTACGCTTCTCCAGACAATCTCCTCAACGGTATAGTAGGACAGGGAAGACACTGGCCCTATAATCAGGAGTTTTTGACCTGCGACACCAGTGGATTTTATGGAATCATCGATCTCGTCGACACTTTGAAATATGCGCAACTCGAATGGTTTTTCGGCTACCAACCTTCCAGAGGTGTCTTTCCCCCTGCGGAGGTATTTCTCGCCTGGACAAACGACACTACGGGCCCCGTACAATGGTGGCAGCCCAAAGACGCAGAGATAAAAGTACTTCCCAAGAGTGCGATGTGGTCGTACCGTGTCCAACTCCCCGACACTGCGCGTTTCCGGTATTTATATCTGCGCGCACGACCTCAAAAGCAGAAGGGCACGCTTCGAAAGATGTACGTGGGCGAAATACGTCTATGGCGATTTTAATCTATTGGAGTGCTCTTCCCAAAGTTGGAGTGCGGCATCTTCGGCGGAGCGCATTTTTTTACGCTCATCGTCGGTCCCATCGCTATAGCCGAGCATGTGAAGCAATCCATGGGCAACGATGCGTAAAAACTCTAATTCAAAGGACACATTCCAATCCCGGGCGTTTCGCGCTATCTCTTCGACTCCGAGAAATATCTCCGCTTCTATCGGGTTATAGCTATACGGAAAGGTGAGAATGTCTGTAGGATAGTCGTGTTGGAGGTGCTGGGCATTCAATTGGTGGATAGTCGCGTCATTGCAGAGGTAGTAATACAGACGACTAATGCGCGCGTGGTGGTTGTCCGCTATTTGTATGAGCCATTGCTTCAGCAATGGCTCCGACAGCGATACCGGTTTTGGGGCTCCCTGCGCGATAAAGGCGATATCAGCATTTGTCGCATCCTCCACCAGAGCGAATTTTAAAGACAAGTTCAATGGTCTTACCATTATCCTTGAAGTGCACTTGATAGCACAATTTTTTCATGATATACACACCGCGTCCACCTGGACGGGTGCGATTTTCGGGAAGGGTAGGGTCGGGTAGAGTGGTGGGGTCAAATCCTTCCCCTTCATCGCTGACTGTGATGAAGAGCAAATCGCGTTTCAATTGGGCGTCCAGTCGCACGTATTTGTCGGCATTTTCCTTGTTGCCATGGCGTATGGCATTGCTCACCGCCTCGGTCACGCAGATGAGTATCTCATCAAAATAGACTTCATCGATTTTATACCGGATAAAAAATTCTTGTACGATTTGACGCAGGCAGTTGATCTGACTGATTTTGGATGGCAACAGAATCATCCCACACTCACTAAGCGACTCGGGTGGCTTGTCAGGATTTGATGGTCTTGTAGTACTGTTCGACGAGGTATTTGTAGTAGGGGGTCAACTCGGGAGGAACTTCGCGATACAGGTCGATATCTTTCTTCCGCTGTTGGAGGTATTTTTCCAATTCGGGTGGTAGACGACGCTTGATGTTTTGTGCGGTACGCGATTTGCGCTGATCGTCGAGCTTGCGCTGGCGTTCGGCGCGCTCGTCTTCGAGAAGACGTGTGAGGATTTGCTGTTGGCGTTTGAGCATTTCTCGCGTCAGTCGTTTGTTGACGAGGTCTTCTTCGATTTTATCCATTTGATTGATGATGTCTTGGAGGATGCGAGAGCCCTTGCCCTGTTCTCTTCGCTGACGCTGGATGTCCTGGAGCATTTTACGCAATGCGGCCTGACGAGCGGCAATACGCGCAAATTCTTCACTGGAAGGTTGTTGGCCGTTTTGCATGCGCTGCATCATCTTTTGGAGATCTTCCTTGATTTGCTTTTGGGCAGGTACGATTTTATCCTTGGGCACGCGTCCGTCTTTCGAATTACTGCTGTTGCCGGGCTTGTTGCACATCTGGGAGCCCGGGATGGATTGTGCCATTTGTTGTTGCATCTGATTCATGGCTTCGCTGAGCATCAAGGCGAGCTCGTTGAGAGCGGTCATTGTACGGCGCTGGGCATCGATTGTGGTGGGCTTTTGGCGTTCTTCGAGGCGTTTGATGCTGTTTTGGATGCCCTTCTTGACGGTGGAGACTTGTTCGAGAATGAAGTTTTCGATCTGGTAGACGCGTTTTGCTAAAGCGAGTAAGCTGTCTTCGACGATGGCAAATTCACGTTTGATCTCGAATTGCTTTCGGGCAAATTCGCTCCACACGGGTGTGGTAAGGTCGGCATTTTGAATCGACAAGACGAGGTCTTCTTGTGCAAAGGATAAGGTCAGTACATTTTCGAGTATTTGCCGCAATGCATCGAGGTCTTCGCCTTGCTGTTGGCTCTGACAGGCCGCCATCTGGGAGGACAGGCTTTGAGCTGCCTGGCGCATTTTTTGAGCGGCCTTGCGCTGTTGCTTGGACGCCTTTTTGTTTTGTCCTTTCGAAAGCGATTGACGGCTGTTTTTCATTTCATGAGCCGCATCCTTGAGGTCTTCGTTGTCGAAGTCGATGTCTTTGGGGAATTCGAGTTCTTGGTTTTGCTCATCGAGTTTTCGAAGCGAATCTTGGAGGCTCTTGAGTTGCTGTTCGAGCTGCTCTTGGGCCTTGAGCAGGCTGTCTTGAGGTGCTCTGTCGCCGGCCGTCTTTTCGGCAAGCGAATCTTGTTGATCTGCGAGCTTTTCAAGCTGGTCTACGGCATCGCGCAGTGCCTTTTCGAGCTGCAGCTGCTTGAAGAGTTCGAGCAGGCGATCCATCTCCTTTTGAAGCTCTTCGGCCTTGAGCTTCAACTCGTCCGTCATTTCAAGCGCTTGATCTTTATTCAGGTCCTGGAGAAGCTTGTTGATTTCGTCGAGAAGATTTTGCCATTCTTTGTCAAGGACCTGGTCAAAGAGTTTTTTGAGTTGTTTTTGCTTTTCGAGGAGGTCTTCTTCGGTGCTGTTGAGCTTTTGAGCATTTTCGATATTTTCGTTGAGTTGTTGGCGCGCGTGCTCGAGCTGTCTTTGAATCTCTTCTCCCTCTTTTAGGAGGCGCTCCATGTCCTTTTTATCCTGCCACTGCAGGGATTTTTTCTGAACGAGTTTTTCCTTGAGGTCTTGGAGTTTGCGGGAGAGCTTTTGTGACTTTTTCAGGTTGTCTTCGAGTTGTCGCTCGATTTCTTCGGCGTTTTGACGCTCGCGTTGACGCATTTCATCCGGCGTGGGTAATTTGTATTGAAATGTTTGAGATCGGGTGGATTTACTGCCATGGATGGCATCGTTATCCCAGGCGATGAAATAGTACTCTACTTCGTCGCCGGGGCGGAGGTGGAAGCTATCGAGATAGAGGATGTATTCGAAGGTAGAAGTCTTTGGATTGCGAATGGGTAGAGACTCCTCGTAGGTCTCCACGCTATCGGTGCCATAGCGGCGAATGCGAGACACCAATTGCAGGCGCACGAGGCCGTAATCGTCGGTGGCTTTGCCGACGAGGTATCGCACGGTCATTTGGCTACTGTCAATGAATTGTTGGGCTTCAAGTGCGGGGTATGCATCGGGTATGACCTGAATACCAAATCCTACGGAATCGGCCTGTGGTGCTCGATCACCTGAGACGATCAACTTATAGTAGCTATCGGACAGAGCGCGATGTTGGAGGCGGAAGCTGTTTGCCCCACTACGCTCTGCATGACGTATACCAGGTTTTTTGCCTTCAAATTTGGCCAAAATGTTGGAGACATTATCGGTGCGAAGAAGCCAACTGATCTTGGTGCCCACTGGGACCGTCAGATCACCTACCTGGCGCAGGTGTTGGTCTTTCATGCCCGTATAGGCTGGATAATCCAGCCATACTTCCATATGTTTGATCACGGGTTTTGGTATGATTTGCAATTGATACGATGGGCTGGATACTTTGCCCGACACCAAGCGAAAGTCCATCGGATGGGCCACGTTGTGAAAGGTGTAGCTAAAACGCCCATCTCCTAAAGGCTTCATGGTATAGCTGTGCTGACCGATTTCGATGTAGCAGTTTTGTGGTATAACATCGCCCTTGGTTTGTACTTCGAAGGTAAAATCGTCGTACTGCAACACGTGCAGCTTCGAGGTGTCGACCACAAAACTGAAGGGAGCAGGGGGATGAAACTCCACGTTATTGGCAATGATGCGCGCACTACCTTGTTGGAGCACCTCTGGAGCTGAGAGGAGCAAGAGGCCAATGAGGACTAAAGGCAACAAGGCGTATTTGAGGTATTTGCGGTTGACACTTAGATCAACTGCTCGATAGAAGGGAACCCATTTAATGCGGTCGGATTTTTGCCGAATACTGGCCTCGATGAGCTCGCGCTCCTCCGAGGCACTGGCGAGCTTTTTCAGCTGGAGGATGTTCAACAGCTTGTCTTCCACTTCGGGAAAATGCTGGCCAATGATACGCGCAGCTTCTTCGTAACTGATGCGCTTGCCCAATCGCAAATACGCCAAAGCATAGCGCAACACCCAAAAATACAATGCCGCAACACTGACTGCTATAAAGGAAAAAAACATGAGTTTTCTCCACAGCTTGTCGAGATACAGCTCATACTCCAGTGCACTAAAGGACACAAACAAGGCCGCCACTACTGCTGTGGTAAACAACACGCCGCGGATAATGTGGTTGAGGTAATAGCGACGGATAAAGGCATCGAGCTTGTCGATCAAATACTGATAATTGTCCCTGTGCCCAACCTCTTTCATGGCCTCTGCACCTATTTATTATACACTAACGAGGCTCTATAGTTATATGTTTTCCAAGGGTTCAAATTGCAAAGAAGGTATTGTTCGTCGAGTTATTCACTTCTACAGCGCTCCCCAAAAGATACTATCTTTACGGCTGATTCGTTTAGCTATTGCGCTTTGTCGTAAAAGAGAGAACGATATTATCCATTTCACATGCTGTCGAACGAATTTAGTTATCGAAAGTGGAAATGCCAACGGTTTTATACGTGGTTTCTACTGGTGTTTGCATTACTTTTATCCCTTACTGGTAGTGGCCAGGATTTGGGTTCGATTTGGGATTACACCAATCCCCAGCGCTATCGGATCGAATCCATACGCGTTGAAGGCGCTTATTTTACCGACAAAAACGCCGTCATCGGTGTGACGGGTTTGCAGGTAGGTGATACCATCAACATACCGGGTGCAGAAATTCAAAACGCCTTACGTGCCCTGTGGAAGCTCCGACTCTTTACAGACATCGAAATCGGCATTGATAGCGTATACGGCGACAAGGTACACCTTTTTATACACCTCAAAGAGCAACCGCGCCTGTCGGGCTACGCCTTTAAAGGAGTAAAAAAATCGAAGCATGAAGATTTGATTGAAATCGTAGAGCAGCACCTAAAGAAGGGCAGCATCATCACAGCTAATGCATTGAGTGAAGCCAAGCTGGCACTGCGCAACCATTACGTCGACAAGGGCTATCTCGATGCATCTGTCGAAGTCGACACAATCCAAGACACCGCACGCCTCAATAGCGTAAAGCTCATCTTCAACATCGACAAGGGACCACGTGTCAAGATTCGTGACATAACCTTCGGGGGAAACCGCGTCTTCAGTGATGCGCGTCTGCGACGCCAAATGAAAAATACCAAGCGCATGTACAACCTCTTTAAAAAGAGCAAGTTTGTGCGCGAAGATTACGAAGAGGATAAGCGTCGCCTCATTCAGTTTTACAACCGACATGGCTACCGCGATATGCGCATCACCGGTGAAGCCCTCTGGCGCGACGAAAACAACCGCTTGCACATCCACCTTCATATCGACGAAGGGCCACAATACCACTTTCGTCACATACGATGGAAGGGCAATACCCTTTATTCGGATGAGTACTTGAGTAAAATCTTAGGCATAGAAAAGGGAGATGTATTCAATTCGGACCTCCTCCAAAAACGGCTCACCTTTAGTCTGGACGGGCGCGATATCAGTTCGCTATACATGGACGACGGCTACTTAGCATTCCGCGCTATCCCCGTCGAGACAGCTGTAGAGGGCGACTCGATCGACATAGAAATTCGCATCACCGAAGGTCCTCAATTCACGATTGGGGCAGTACGCATCCACGGCAACGACCGCACCCATGAACACGTCATCCGCCGCGAACTCCGCACCCTCCCAGGGCACACCTTTTCGCGAAGCGACATCATCCGATCTCAGCGCGAAATCATCAACCTCGGTTATTTCAACCCTGAAAAAATCGGCATCAACACGCCCATCAACCTCAATAGGGGAACCGTCGACATCGATTACACCGTCGAAGAGCGCTCTTCCGACCAATTCGAAATGTCGGCAGGCTATCAAGGCTATTACGGACTGTTTTCCACCTTCGGATTGGTCTTCAACAACTTCTCCCTCCAAAACATTCGAGATCGAAGCAAGTGGAATCCTCTGCCCCAGGGAGACGGGCAAAAACTGCAGCTGCGCTTTCAATCCAACGGAAAGGCGTATTATTCCTTCAACTTTTCCTTTATCGAGCCGTGGCTGGGGGGAAGGAAGCCCCGCCAATTTGCGGTATCGGCCTATCACTCGTTTTATTCGGGTTTCGGACGTGGATTTTTTAAGATCACCAACGGTAGCGTAGCACTGGGCTCGCGTCTGAGTTGGCCAGACGACAACTTCTTTACGCGTAGCTCTATTAGCATGCAAAACATCCAACTCAGCGACTATCCGCTGTTTTTCGAGATCGAAGGCAACCTCATCGACTCGGGCAACTTTTACAATTTCTATTTTACACAGACCTTTTCGCGCATTTCCATCTCCGATCCGTTTTTCCCACGTGGCGGCTCGAAAATAGAGCTCACCGTGCAGCTTACTCCTCCCTATTCCCTCTTCATCAGAGATTTCAACCCCGAAGACAAGCCCATAGCGGATCGTTATCGCTGGCTCGAATACCACAAGTGGCGATTCAATGCCGACTGGTATTTCAGCATTATCGATAAATTAGTCATACGATCCTATCTCAAGACGGGATTTTTAGGCTACTACAACCGACGGCTGGGAGCTCCTCCCTTTGAGCGATTTCGCCTTGGTGTGGATCCTCTTAGTAATCAAACCCAATATGGAATAACGTACCTCGGAGTAGATTTCATCACTTTGCGCGGCTACAACTCTCCCCAGGAAGTCGTTGCTCAATCGAGTGTCGAATGGACCAACCAATCTCAACTGGTACTCAACAAGCCCGTCTTCACCAAGATGGGACTGGAATTGCGGTATCTGTTCCTCTCTACTCCGCAGATCTCCCTCTACGGTATGATCTTTGCCGAGGGCGGCAACGTCTGGGATCGGTTTAGCGAATTCAACCCCTTTCAGCTCAAGCGTTCCATAGGCGTAGGAGCACGGGCTCAACTGCCGATGATAGGATTGATTGGCGTAGACTGGGGCTTCGGCTTCGACAAGCCCTGGATTGAAGAGGGATATGCCTCCCCCAAGGATTATTATAGGTATATGGTCATCTTTGGCTTTGAGCCGGAGTGATTTTTCGTCCTCTATACCGTTTTCGCAACGATTTATTCAGCCTCCTTTCCCTCCTTCGTTCTCTTGAGAATTATGGCGAAAGCGCTCAATAGCATCGAATTGTCTGTAAATCCAGCTGACAAGTATGGCCACCAATACGGCCATCAGGGAGAGCACACTCAAAGTGTACATATCTCCCGTAAAGCTCAAGCGGAGTAAAATCGTCGACAGCGTTAAGGCAGAGGTGCGCAATACCAGTGAGTATTTCGGTCCGTACCACAGCGTAGCCAGCACCAAGAGCACATCAAACAAAATCATGATCGTAAACATATCTTTAAAAAACACATGGCTCACGGAATCCATTACAAAAGTGCCCTTGTAGACATTTATTGTAAAACCCAGTAACTCATAAAATCCAAGGACAAAAAACACGCCAAGCATCAACACGGCCACGTACTTTTTGAGCTGGACAAAGCCCTTACGCAAGGTGGGATCGTCGGAGATGGGTTTGTGCGGCTGAAGCTGATAGTACAACATGGTCAATCCATACAGGGCTACGGAGGTAAAAGTGATGAGTGTGATTTCATAAAACAGTTGGCGCTGCTGAAGGAGGTTGTCGGCTTCTAAGTAGTTACCGAGGTGTTCGAAAAAATAGCGCATGACAAACAGCGACATGATTTCAAACTGCTTGCCCACAGAATACGCCACCGAAAAGGGGATGGTGTAAATCATGGCCATGACCTCCCAAACCAAGATGACGCTAAAGGCGACGTAAAATCCCAGAAAGTAGTTGTGTAAAATGTCGGGAATACCGCGTATGACAATCCAATCGGAACGCAAGAATAGGGGTATACTGCCCGCGACAAACAACCCAATGATGGCTGTGACGACGGCTATTTTTCTGGCCGCAACGAGTATCTCTGGCTGTAAAATAGTATCAACCCATATTGTGAGCTGTCGCATCACGTGGCAAGCCAATCAATCAGTGCAATTTTATTCTTCCAAGGGCACCAGGGGGATTTTCAAGATTCGACGGAGGTGTCTACCACCATCAAACGATGTAGTGATGAAGACGTCGAAGATGCGCAGGGCTTCTTCTGGTTGAATAAATCGGGCAGGCAAGGCCAGCACATTGGCGTTGTTGTGTTTGCGTGCGAGTCGAGCGATTTCTTCCGTCCAACAGAGCGCCGCCCGTATGGGCTGATGTTTATTGGCCGTCATGGCTGCCCCATTACCCGAGCCGCACAACACCACTCCAAAATTGGCCTCGCCGTTTTCGACATCTTCGGCAACGGGATGCACGTGGTCCGGATAGTCCGCCGGCGCCTCCGAATCCGTCCCCCGATCAATGACCTGAATGCCCTTTTCTTTCATGTATTGAATGAGCCGTTGTTTTAAGGCATATCCGGCATGGTCGGAGCCAATCGAGATAGTCATTGGTGTTATGGGGTTTTTGATTGTCGCTCACAAAAATACGCATTTCACCGCATCGTAGTATGGTGACATATCTTGCCCAAGGGCACATCTGCTATCTTAGCGCTATGATCAAACGACATATACATCTCGATGGACGTAGCAGCACTGTTAAAAGGAGATAGATCTGCTTTGAGTAAGGCCATCACTTTAGTGGAAAGCCGGCGCGAAGAAGATTTCGGCAAGCGCTGGTCGCTCCTGGAAGCCGTACTTCCGTACACGGGCAAAGCAGCACGAATAGCAATTAGCGGTCCACCAGGGGTGGGGAAGAGCACTTTTATCGACAAGTTGGGCATGTATCTGATCGAGCAAGGTCACAAGGTGGGCGTCATAGCCATCGATCCCAGCAGTGCACTCAGTGGCGGCAGTATCATGGGCGATAAGACGCGCATGTCCCAATTGGCACGGCATCCTCATGCATTTATTCGCCCGAGTCCGGCCGGCGATGTACTTGGTGGGATCGCTGCGCGCACCCCGGAGGTGGTCTTGCTCATGGACGCTGCAGGTTACGATTTTATACTCATCGAAACCGTAGGAGTGGGGCAGAGCGAATTTGCCGCGCGGCATCTGGTCGACTATTTTATACTCCTCATTGCTCCCGGCGCAGGAGATATGCTCCAGGGCATAAAACGCGGTATTCTCGACATCGCCGATATGCTCATCATCCACAAAGCCGATGGGACATACCTGCCACTTGCACAAAAGAGCTACCAACACTATCGCCAAGTGTTGCGCCTGCGTCCGCCGAATCCTGCAGGCGACGAGGTGAGTCTCCTCACAGTCTCCTCCTTAGAAAACCGCGGTATCGATCAAGTCTATGCAAAAATCACAGAGTTTCTGCAGCGTGCCAAACAAAGCGGATATCTTCACAATTTGCGAATATCGCAACAGCACTTTTGGTTTGAGCAGGAGAGCAAACATCAAGTGTTGGATATACTCATGGCCCAGCCGTCAATAAAACGGGTCTTTGAGCGTTTAGCAAATGAAGTTGTACGCGGCAAGCAGCACTATATCTCCGCATTGAAAGCGTTTGTAGGTGAAGTCTATCGTTACCTATCCGATTGTGATGGCCCTAATCGCGCTGACAGCGATGAGCCGTAATTATGCTCAGTCCTCAGCAACATCCCACCCATTTCCTTCGGCGTATGAGAGCCCCGTACTCTTTACGCCACGCATCTCTGGCTCATTTGGAGAGCTGCGCCCGGGGCATTTTCATGCGGGTATCGACATCAAATCCCCCACGCGACGGGTTGGTGCACCCATTCATGCCGTAGCCGACGGCTATGTCTACCGCATCAAAGTCCAGGAAAGAGGATACGGCAAGGCGTTGTACATCCGCCATCGCGGTGGTTATATCAGCGTCTATGCCCATCTCGACTCCTTTGCACCAGCTATCGAGGCGCTCGTCGAATCGCTCCAATACCGTCGCCGCCAGTACGCCATCGATTACTATCCTAAAGCGCACGAATGGCCCGTTCGAAAAGGGGAAAAAATCGGCACCTTAGGCAATACAGGCAACTCCACGGGGCCACACCTGCACTTCGAATGGCGCAAAGCTGGCGGCACCATCGCCGTACATCCACTGCTCTACCATCCCGACCTGTATAAGGACAATATTCCTCCCACCATCCAACAGGTGCGCTTCGTCCTTCTCGACAGAGATTTTCATCCGCATTATCGAAAGACCATTGCCCTTCCCAAAAACGGCACCAATAACTACCTGCACCGAGATACCCTTTTATTGCCCGCGGGATATATCGGAATACTCTTGCGGGGATTCGACCGCATCAATGGCACGGCCAACAAGGTAGATTTCCATTCCATCACCGTGCGCGTAGATAGCAGTACCGTGTTTCGATACTACATCGATGCGGTGCAGTTTAGCAAACAACGCTATATCTATGCGCATATCGATTACGGCAGTTATGTGCGCAAGCGGCAATACTGGCATCGATGCTATCGTTTGCCGGGCAATGCGCTTCCTCTGTACCCCTATCTCGCCAACGAAGGAGTGTTTTATCTCACCCCTGGAAGCACAAAGTCGGTGGAAATCATCGCTCGCGATTTTCACGGCAACACCACCACTGCGCGCTTTGTACTCAAGGGAAATCTGGATCAAACCATCGACATCCACACCGACAGCACGGGATACTATCTCGATTTCACGAAGGCCCATACCCTACATCAAGGGCCCCTCCAGTTGCGCATTCCATCCTATAGTTTTTATCAAAACTTCTTCCTCGACATTCGCCCGCCTTCCTCCCTTTACGAGCCCTTTCACATTGGAGCAGATACCATACCCGTACACCGCTACATCACCTTGCACATCGATATACCAACCGACAGCATCGTTGCTCAAAGGGAAAAGATGGTCCTGACATACCTTACAAGGGATTTGAAAAGAGAGAGCTGGGGTGGGCAATGGAAGGGCGGATCGTTTGTCGTCGATATTCGAAAACTGGGGGTGTTTCAACTCCATTGGGACACTGTGGCTCCAACGATCGCGCCTCTATGGGTGCGAAAATCCGTGCGGTATGGCGATGTGTTGAAGTGGAGGATTGAGGACAATCTACCTACCACGGGCAAGGCCAGGCCCCTCAAGGTCGAAGGCCAGCTCAACGATCAGTGGACACTCGTCCACTACGATCCCAAAACCCGCACGGCCTCCCTTCGCATCTCCAGGCGATGGAAGCCGGGCACTTATGCGCTACGCATTAAGGCCATCGACGACCGGAACAACACACGCGTCTGGCAAAGCCCCATTGTCATACGATAATGACGCACTATTTTGTCACCTATAGCACTTCAACAAGATTCAAGGAGTCGAAAGCCATCGCCGTGGATGTTTTCAATACAGAGACTTGGATCTCTCGACAGGAGTTTGCGCAAGCGAGAGATGTACACATCCATACTGCGGGCAGTGAAATAATTGTCTTCCCCCCATATGCGCTTAAGGGCGTCTTTTCGCAAGACGACCTGACCCTTTTTGAGGCAGAATAGATGAAGGAGTTGGGCTTCTTTGCGACTGAGGCGGAGTTTTTCGGTCTGTCCGTCATTGCGATAGGTGAGCTCGCGCGTCTCCGCATCGAAGTGAAAGTGCTTGCCGATATCAAAGCGCGTTTCGACAGGCTCGTCGTCCATGTGGAGGGTGCGTCGTAAGACGGCTTGGATGCGCAGGAGGAGCTCTTCCGTGTCAAAGGGTTTGGTGATGTAATCGTCACCCCCTACTTGAAAGCCCTTGATGATGTCCTCGCGCAGTGTCTTAGCCGTGAGGAAGATAATGGGAATCTCTGAGTCGGCCTTTCGGATATCGTTGGCTACCGTAAAACCATCTCGACGGGGTAGCATCACGTCCATGATGATGAGATCGTATTTACCGCTCTTGAACTTAGTAAAGCCTTCGATGCCGTCTTTTGCACGATCTACCTCGAAATCATGGATTTCGAGATAGTTTTTTAATACATCTCCAAAATTTTGATCGTCTTCTACCAGGAGAATGCGCGGTTTGTGCGATGTATCCATAGGCAGAGATTGCTTTTTGAGCGTTTAATTTACATATACTCTTTCACTCTTTGAGAGGAAGGAGTCTGTTTTTTGGATCCGTAGGGCAAAAACAAGGTAAAGGTACTGCCCTTGCCCGGCTGACTGTCGACCTGTATATCGCCTCCGTGGAGATCAATGACGGATTTGACATAGCTCAATCCAAGACCAAAGCCTTTGACATCGTGGACATCTCCAGTAGGTACGCGATAAAAATGAGAGAAGATTTCGCGAAGATCTTTGCGAGCGATGCCTATTCCGTTGTCCTGAAATTCGATGTATACGCCCTTGCGATCGTTATACGTACGGATGCGCACCTGTGGTTTCTGGCGTGTGTATTTGATGGCGTTGTCCAGTAGGTTGTAAAACACGTTGACGATGTGGGTTTCGTCGGCAGTGACGACCGACTGCTCTGCCTCCAAGTCTAATTGGATCGTACCGCCCTTGCTCCTAACGACGAGCTCCATGTGCTTGGCTGCCCGACGAAGCAAATCATGTAGGTCGACCTTCCGATAAAGCATGCGCGCTTTCCCTTGATCGAGTACGGCCATCTGCAATACGCGGTTAACCTGAGCGAGCATGCGCTTGTTTTCTTCTTTGATGATGCGTATGAAATGGTGGATCTTGTCGGGATTGCCTAATACGTTTTTGTTGGTAATGGCATCGGCTGCGAGGGAAATGGTGGCCAGTGGTGTTTTCAATTCATGCGTCATATTGTTGATAAAATCGGTGCGCATCTGCGAAATCTTCTTCTGACGAAAGACCACATACACCACATAGCCAAAACTAAAGATGACGATCAAGAGGAGCAAAACCGAGCTAAAGAGCAACGGCCAGGCGGTATTCCAAAGCAGAGAGGTCTTATTGGGAAAATACAAGCGCAAAGCCCCCAATGCCCTGCCTTCTTCGTCCCGAAAGAGATCGACGACATACGGACTTTCCCACAATTGGGGCGGCACTTGTGCTATGGTCACCGTCGTATCGCCCGTATAGTAAAACGCATATACGGGTTGAGGAGCCTTGCTCTCGCTCTGTTCGACAACGGCATAGATAAGAGGCTGAGAGGCCAGCCCGTGGTTTTTCACTTCCGACTGGATATAGTGGATCAGGCGTGAAGAATCTACGCGATGGCGCAGGCTCAATCCCATGGGATTGTGCTCCTGGAGGTATTGCTGATATTGTAAAATCTTCGTACGCCACGCTTCGAAGGTGAGCGGCGAGGTGGGTTGCTCAGCAGGGGGCTCCTCCTGGAGAAGGAGCCTTTCGAATCGCAATTGATCGTCGCGCTCGAGCCATTCGCGCACGTGGTTGAGGATGCGGAAGACTTTTTTGTCGAACTCCTTTTCGTCGAGCTGTACCGACCAACGCACCCACGACCATTGGATGTAGGCGAGCCCCAACAGGGCCAAGGCCATTAAGGTGATGATATACCTGATGCGCAGTCTCTTCACGACGTACGTCGTCTACCTGTGATTTATTAACGCCGTTACCGCCGATTTTGTGGCCGTTGAGAATTTTCTTATGAAATTTTTTAGCTTTATCGGAATTGGAGTCGGACGGTAAAGCCCAGATACCAGCTGATGCGTTCGTATTGGTTGGACACATGAGGTATGGTGCGTCGATAATCCCAGAAGAGGCGATAGGTGAGCCGTTCACTCCAGCGGTACTGCAGTGCCGGTGAAATAGTGATCTCTGTACTGCCGCGAAATGCTTCGGAGACACCCTTTTCGTTGAGCGAATGCGCCTGCGAGATATTGTCTTTGTAGGCCAATTCGAGACTCATCTCGAGGTTGCGCCCTTCTTCTGGAATTTTCCCTATCAGGCCAACAAAGGGATTCGTTTGATTTCTCTTCGACTTTCGCTTGCGTTTTTTCTGGGCTGCTTTCCCCCAGGTAAAGGTCTTAAAGTCGAAGTTTTTCAGCACGTATCCCATGCTCAGGCTATACGCAGTGCTTTTGGTCTCGTTGAGACGCGAGTAATCGACTTCTAAAGCGAGTTTGCTCGATTTTTTCATTTCTACCTTCAGGGCAAAATCGTTGCGCGTCTTCATGTCGATACTCAACAGAGGCGAAAAAGCCTGGTCGATGACTACCGACGGCACACGATAGCGGGGGTAGAAGTCCAAAGTGTTGGGATTTTTGGCAATGGGTCTACCCAAATCGTCTTCTCTGTACTGCAAATTGGTCTCAAATGTGTTGACCGTCACGGTAGATTTGTACGCATGGCGTATGGTGAAGCTGCTAAAGATATCTTTGAGAGCTTCTATGCTGCGCAAGCCGTTATAGCTCACGTTCCAGTTGGGTAAGGGTACGAGTGGAAACCATTTCAGCGGAATGAGGTTGGGATCCTTGTTGGTATATGCGGAGAGAAACGCCAGCTGAAGTACTTTGGTGTGGTTAGGCCCGTAGCCCTCTTTATATCCCAACTGGGCGAGGGGCAATGAGTCGTGGGGAGCGGTAATGCCGTTTTGTTCGGCCAGACGCTGTGCGATGGGAAGGCGGTATTGATCAAAGGCCTCAAACAGCGCCTTGGAGTCTTCAAACAGCGATCGGACATTAAAATAGGTCACTCTATAGGACCCACGCTGCTCGACCGCCAGATGTTGGAAGTCGATACTGGCATCGGGAAGAGTGTCGTTAAACAGCTCGGAGTGTTCGAAGGTGCGATTTAACTCCCAATTAAAGTCGACTTTGAGATCATAAAAGGGTTCGAGGACGATGCGTGCTTTGAGGTTTTGTTTACGCACCTGAAGCACATCGCGTGTCTGAAAGAGGTTAGAGCTCAACACCCCTTGTTGAGCGAGTTGGTCGAGCCATCCCGGATACCGTTCCGAGCCGAGACGCGGTTGGTCCCCCAATACGAAATTCCATCCCGGCGATTGAAATGCTCGGTCCATACCAAGAAATGACGGTCTCGGCAGAAAGCCCGGTACGACGGTTTGATCGTTTTGGGATACATTGAGTTTTGCACTGCGCAAGGCCAGTAGAGGTCGTATGAGTATACGTTCTGTCCAGCTGGGCTCCCGCTGTCTTTTCCTCCTTTTACCCTTCTTCTTGTCGACCCCCTGCTGTGGTTGAATGGTCTTCTTTTGGCCAGTAGAGCGCCTACTTCGGCGTTTTTTACGCGGCGGACTGTCAATACTGCGCAAGTAGGGGATTTTTTGGTAGAGCCTTGTAAAGCGCATGTCTATAGAGGCTTGTACATTGCGGTTATTCTGGATGACATTGCCCAGAGAATCCATGGTGCGCAGGCTGCCGCTCGTCCATTGATATTGGGCAGTATAGCTCACATTGCCATTGATCCACTGCATATAGGGAAAGTAGTTGAAGGGAAGGCGGTATTGCGCGGCAACTTTGTGTTGGTACACCTTGGGCCTGCCAAACTCACGCAAGTTTTTCCGCAGATACGGCACTCGCTGGGTGGAATCGACGACGCGATCGGTACGCGGGTCGACGTATCCAAAGCGCAAGGGATTGTAGATCAACTCGTCGACATTGGCATCCATGACGGCGGAGAGGTTGAGATTGATGCTCTTGGTGAGGTTCCACTTGAGCTGATAATTGCGCTTCCACTTAAAGAGATTGCTCCACCAAGTGTCAAAATTGGGATGACTGAATCGATAAGTCCGCACGTTGACCCTGCGATCGATGGCATTGTCGACGACAAAGGCATTGGGTATAGGATTAAAGTTAAACTCTCGGATAAAGCGCAAATGAGGACTTTTCACCCATTTGGAAAAGGGGCGCAGGTATTTGGGTTGGATAGAGTAGGCATACTTCACCGAGGCATTATGGGTGGTGTTTGATTCATTGCGTATCTCTGGATTGGCCTTACGCGTATCGGAAAAGGCGTATGAAATGGTGACATTTCGCGGGTTCCATGGCATTTTGCTGGCCGTCATCGCCTTAGGGCTCCACTTGACATTGGTGAGGTTGATTGCGCGAATAGTGATTTGGTCGACGGCTTGATTGCGTATGCTATCGCGCTGGCGAGCATCTCTGGCCTCATTGAGCTTTTCGCGGAGCTTGACATCCGAATCAATGGGATCATAGCGGGGCAAGCTGATCGAACGAGAATACTGCATGTACAAGGGAATGGAAAATCCCCAGTTTTTTGGAAAAAACTTGTCGAGGTTGAGGGTAGCCGAGACGTCGTATTGGAAGAGCTGTTCTTGGGATCGCTGCATGAGTCGTTGGTCCAGCCCGCCAAAGCCGATGCCGGTATAGGCTGCCGCTGCAGAGATATTGCCCAAATCGGCTAGTTGTACGTCGCTTTTTACCATAGCAGCTACACCACCTCTTTCGTCCAATCCTGTCAAGCGCAGCTCATTGATCCATACCTCGATATCTTCATCGCCGAGTTCGACCTCGGTCGAGTTTCGCACTCCGATGCGAATAGCACGTGTCATCCCCAACGTCGGGTTGCCCTTAATGCGAAAGACTGCACCATCTTTTTCCGGATCCGCCATTTCATACAACTCGACAAGGGAAACTCCCTGTCGGTTCCGCTTTTTCTTGATCTCGACAAAGGTCTGCAGTGCGATATCCAGCTCGTTTTCTTTCAGCCAAATATTTTCCCGCTCCTCAACGCCGTTGGCGGGATCAGAAATGTATAGGGGCATTTCGTACTCGTAGTAGTTGTCCGTAAAATCTCTGCCCAGCTGAATGAAGAGCTTCAAATCACCATCGACGACATCGGAGTTGATCTCGTGGGCATGGACAAACATTTTAAGCCGCTCATAACGGCGCATATCGAGATCCACGATCTTGTAAATGGAGCGCTCACAGGAGTCGAGCAAATCCGTGATGTGCAGTACCAGGGATTGTTCGTTCTGGAAAATGTCGGCATACGCACCTGAGCTCGGAAGGCGCTCTCTGCGTATGCCGGGTGGAGTGACGTATTTAAAGGGATAGCGCTTGTCGTTTTCCTCGATATTGACTACGTCGAGGGTGAAATCCTTTCGATCTTGGGCAAAGGAACACTTATCGCGCTCGTAGATGCGCCATTGATTGCGGGTAAAATCAAATTTCGCAAAGCGAAAAGTGGTGCGCCGGTCGAAGCCCTTAAAGATGAGGCGGATAAACTGGATGTTTCTAAAATCGTTGATTTGCCCCACTTTCTTTGTAAACTCGTGGATGGGCACGCGAAAGCGGTACCATCGCTCGACGACATTGTTGGGGCCGTTGAGGCGTTTGATGTCGGTGATAAATGGAGTTAGGTCGAGGTTGAGCGAATCTCCTTCTTTTATGAGCGGTATTTCGTAGATGTAGTAGTTTTCCGCTTCGTTGAGGGATTCGTCGTTGTTGAGGTCTTCTTTATCGGGTTGGAGGGTGTTGCTTACGATGGCGTTGTTAAAGGTCACGCGTGAAGGTTCGGAGTTGCCCTGCGGATTGTTGTATTTCTTGTAGCGGACGATGGAGTTGTCTTGGTCGGTAAACTCTTCGCTCAGGAAGGGTACGAAGTTGTCGTTCGCGGGATCGGCTACGATTTCATTCTGAAATACCTGTGGATCGACAAAACCGCGGAGTTGGTCGATGTATTCTTTGAAGTGTTCGTTTTCGCCGTTGTCGTCGAGACCATCGAGGCCGAGGTCTTGATTGGGGCGCTTTTCGTTGTCGAAGCTCTGGGGGATGAGTGGTGGCCGCCGTGCGATACGTCCCCATCGGGTATATTCAACGGGTAGATCGAGGTCTTCGGTCGGCAAGCCGTTTTCAAACTGCTGACGCGAATCTTTTAAAATGTCTTCACTCAATGTGCCGAGGTGTATTTCAATCTTGCCGTCACGGGAGACGGGATCCCCATCCGATTTGGGCAAGTAAGGACTCAACATCCAGAAGTCGATATATTCGATGTTGGCCTCTTGAAAGTCGGTCGTGGTCAGTTCGCGCATGATACCTGCCCAGCGCGTTTCGGGCTGGAGAAGGTGGTTGTTTTTGTCGATGCCTGCGGTGTAGCCGGGGTATCCGCCGGGGATATCGAAGTTGTAGGGTCCTTTTTCGTTGGGGAAGAAGGTCACATCAAAGATGCGCTCTTCTGCGATGAGGAATGTGTTTAAACGCTGGCGATTGGGAAAGAGTTCGCGCTGTGAGACGGCGCGCGTATAGGAATCTTCGTTGTCGCGCGGTGCTCGTGTGCCGAGTTGGATGATATACCAGGCCAATCTGGCCCTGTTGGCCCCTACGCGCCAGTCGTTGGTCAGTGTACCTTCGGGAAATTCGGGATGGTTTTGTGGCACACTGGCCAGGACCCACTTTTGCACGGCAAAAGTCAAGGGGATGGAAGCCGACACACCCTCAAAATCATCGATGTAGATAACCCCGCCTTCACTTCCCTCTTGCTCTATGGCCTTCGAATGGCCGGGCTTTAAGGCCGCCACTTCCGCTTGAAAGTTTAACTGCGATTTGGCCTTGGTCGACACAAAGGGCAGGGCATCGACCCAGCGGGTAATGATGGGCACTTCCTTCGAAAACGCATAATCCAAACCGAAGATCCGATTGTTGATGGGATCATCGCCAAAGTTGACCTTGCGCGTATAGGGACGCTCAAAGAGATGCAAGAATGTCCCCCCTATGTGGGAATACGGGCTCAACCGATATTCTGCCCGTACCCCCCACAACGTCTTGAGCTGAAAGCCAAACAGGGTGTTGTCTTCAAAACTGACATTGATCTGTACGCCCGGCTGCAGGTATTGCGGCTTGAGGATCTTGATCTTTCCGAGATTGTAGTCGATGGAGATGTCGCCGTTAGCCTCTGTGAGCTCCTTTCCTCCAGCAGTGACGCGTATCGATCCCCTTGGGATATTAAATGCGCCGAGCGATATTTCATCCGAAACGGAAGATTTAAATTCCCCCTTGATGACAAATTTGTTTTTGTCGAGGTACTGACGAGCGTCGGTGATGGGTTTGGTGTAGAGTTCGGGATATCCGTACTTTTCGTAGATGCGATTGGCGCGAACCGTGTCGTTGGGCAGGATGCGATGCAAAAGGCGCTTCATCGAACGCCCAAAGGGCTCGAGCAAGGGAAAAATGATGCTCCCCGTACGCGGTATGACCGTCAACCCCGGCACAAAGTCGAAAATGCCGTCGGGCTGCGGATCTCCCGTGGCGTTGAGGTGATCCATCTCAAAGAGATTGATGAGCGGATAACCATCCAGCTCATCCATGTAGCGCTTGAACTTGCCGTCCAGCGCTTGATAAGTGATTTCGAGCTTAAAGTCTTCATCGGTTAAGTCGTACGTGCCGAGGGAATAGACGTTTTTCATCATCAAATTCCATGCAGGAAGGGTGACATCCTGACCCGTGCTTTTGAGCATCTTGACGAATAGAACATTGTACGAGGAATCTTGTGGAATTTCGGACGAAAACTCACCCACGCGATATACTTTGCCACGATAGACGTATTCGAAGGCCACAGCAACCACCTGGTTGGGCCTCGGGCGAATGTTGAGGGAGATAAAACCGAGATCGGGATGATAGGTGTATTCACTGGGAGAGAGCTTTCGAGCGCGGACCTTTTCGAAATCCCTGGTTTGGGCAAGTTCGAGTGGGGGAGATTGCAAAAAGTTGACGATTTGACTGCGCTGCCGGACCGTGTTATCGGCTGTCAATATCTCATAGAGGCGATTGGCGTCGTTGAAGGGGAGAGGAGTGCCGTACAAATCCCTCGGAGTAGGTTGGCTTGGCGCAATCTTAGATGGATCATCGATGTGGTAATACCGAGGGTCTGCCGTCCCCAAGTCTGCCAGTGCGACAATATCGCGAACGTCGGTGTTGATGGAGGCGGGGTTGTTGTCGGTGATCCACACTTCTATGTTGCGGATTTTGACCAAACTGGTGACTTCTGGCAGATTGGATAAAGCCCTTTCATAGTTGTTGCGATGGTAATACGAGACGAAAAAATGCCGATTTTCGTCGTACTCATCCGGGCGTATCTCAAACTCGCGCAGTTGTGCTCCCGATTTTAAGGTGATTCTCTTTTGTTGAGACCTCTGTTGTGAGCCAATCAGCGTCAGGTATAAATGCCCAAATTTGAGCTCCGTCTTTATCCCTTTAAGCCCTTGTGCTCCGCGTATGAGATTGCTTTTAAGCGGTAGACTGATATTGCCAAATTCGATGTTTTGGAGGATGTCGTCTTCGGAAAACTTGTGACTGTTGTAATTGACGTTGACGAAATTATCGAAGTTGAAAGTAGATGTGCCCTCATTGAAGTTAATATTCAAATTGAGCTTTTCTCCGAGCTTTCCCGTCACTCCAAACTGTACTTTGGGCCGAAAATCGGGAAACCACTGCTTCTGAAAACGGGGATCTTGAAGGGGATTTTTGTAGTTTTCATACCGCAAGCCAAGAGTCAAATCAAGATTACCATGTAGGCGGAGGTTCATGTTCTCTCCGCCAAAAATGCGTTCCACAAGGGACTTTTCAACTTTAAACCTCGCTGCAGGATCTTTGACTTCTAACTCTACGGTGCGCGTATCCGATGTGCCCGCTAATTGTCCCATGTACTTTCGATCGTCCTGACGGCTCTTCCAACGGAGATACTCCTCAAAGGTCAGATAGCTTGGCGGCTCTACTTCCACACCACCTACGAGCTTGCGGACAATGTATCGATCTGTAGCGGGATCGTATTCGACTTTAGTCTCCATCAGACGATTGTCGGAAATCTCAAAGGGATTATAGCCTTCCTCCTCTCCTCCGAGGAATTGGCTCTCTGGAGGAATGGTGTCCTTTACCGATTGTGCCAGTACGATGTGAGGCGCAAACGGGTCGATGCAATCAAAGGGAGATACTGGTCCATACCCCGCCAAAACCCGGTGCCCACCAATTCCGACCATCAACAACAATCCCACACTTAGCGGAAGGAAAGTACGCATACGGCACTCTGAAATTTGAGTAATATTAACGTCAGTGGTACATGAGATATTGAAATATTCGAGCGGATGGAACGCAAACCGCCGTGCAACAGGCATTTCCTTAACGTCAAAACGCACATGACTGTATGTTTCGCTTTTGAAAATTTTTTATGCCTACGACCCTATCCAGTAGCTAACAATTTCAACGCATTTCGCAACACTTCCTCTGTTGTCCGCTCTGTCCCTAATTCCCGCTGGACGACTTGAAGGGCCTTCCGTATCGCCGGTGGTTGAAATCCCAGGGATTGCAACGCCAAAGCAGCCTCAGCATACGGAGCACTTTGTTTGGTCATTCCCACCATTCCACTTGTGGCTTCCCACGTTTTCCCCAGCTTGTCGCGCAGATCAATAATGAGCTTCTGGGCCGTCTTCTTCCCGATACCCTTAACACTGGCAAAAGCCTGGACATCTTCCGCATGGACAGCCTGCACAATCTCCTCCGGCGACATCGACGACAAGATCAATCGCGCTGTATTGGGGCCCACCCCCGACACCGAAATGAGACGCTGAAAAATCTCTTTTTCCTCTGCCGTGGCAAAGCCGTACAAGGTCATTAAATCCTCCTTGACGTACAGGTACAACCATAAAAGCACCTCCTCCCGGTGTTGGATCTCCGCATACGTGCGCAAGCCTATCTGGATTTCATATCCTATGCCGCCAGCTTCCACAATCACTGTGGTCGGCGAACAGCGCTGCAATTTGCCCCGAATGTATGCATACATGTTTCACGTATTGTGCAAATTTAGAAAGTTTTATACATTATGAAATTTTTTCATAAAATGTGCGGCCCCTACTTTTGCCAGCGCCATCGCGTAGCTAAGAACAGGCGATTGTTGACGCCCAGCAATTTGAGATCGATATCGAAACCCTCGCCAGTCGGGACAATTTGCACCAATCCATAGTTGTCTTCGACGATGGGTTTGCCTACGCGATAGCGATTGGGCTCGTTGCGCGGCCGGCCAAAAGACTTGTTCAAGCTGCTCGAGGTCAGCTCGTAAATACGAGGAGACCATCGAGAGAGCTCGCCAAAATGTCGATCGCCGCTCAACACGATGACGGGCTTATTCAAACTGTCGAGCATCTGCAAGATCCTCTGGCGCTCGTGAGGAAAGTTTGCCCACTTTTCAAAGCGGTGTTGTTCGGGGATGAGCTGAATACTCGATACCAATACCACGATATCCCCACGAAGGTGATGCACCACACTGTCCAGCCACTTCCACTGTGCTGCACCCAACAGCGTACCCGTATCGTTAGGCATATACACACCCGCCTCACGCCCTATCGAATCGCGAAAGTATCGCGTGTCCAACAAGATGAGATCAATATTGACTCCCTCGCGCTGTATGAAATAGTGCTGATATACGCCGGGACGATGCCATACGGGATGGGATTTGGGCACTTCCAAAAAGCGAAGGAGCTCCGCTTTTGCTACCTCTTTGGCGTGCCATTCCTTACCCGCATCGTTTTTTCCGTAATCGTGATCGTCCCACGTGCCGTATATCGAGGCTCGCGCGCGGAGGGCGCTATAGTGCGGATGGGAGCGAACGCGTTCGTATTTTTCCCGCATCACTTGAGGATCGTCGGTATCGGCGTAGATGTTGTCACCTAACCAAATCCAAATGTCGGGATGCATGGATACGATATCGTCCCAGAGGTGTTGCGGTCGTTCGACAGTATTACACGAACCAAAGGCGATGCGCAGTACGCCATCTTCTGTCTGTTTGCCCCGCTGTGTCTGGGTGTCGCTGCGCTTGCAGCCGACCTTGAGTATGGCCATCCCAAGCAAAAGGAACCATACCAGAAGTGGACATCGCATTCTGCTCATCATAGGTTTCAGCTTTGCCTGTGCGCAATGGCATCGATTTCGACACGCGCTCCAGCGGGTAAGGCCTTTACCTCGACTAAAGACCGTGCCGGGGGCCCGTCTTTAAAAAAACGCCCATACACCTCGTTGATGCGTGGATAGTCCCCCATATCGGTGACGTATACCGTACACTTAAGGACATCCGACAGTGTAGCTCCCGCAGCTTCCAGGACGGATTGAAGGTTATGGAGGGCTTGCACTGTCTCCGCCTCAATGCCGCCATCGACCAGTTTGCCCGTCGATGGATCCATGCCAATTTGACCAGAGGTAAAGACCAATCCCCCCATCTCTACAGCCTGATTATAGGGCCCAATGGGCTCAGGAGCTCGATCCGTTCGAACGATACGCTTTTTCATATCGACAATACTTTTTTTCCATAACCACAGGAACTACCGGCCTATTATCGATCGGTCACTCCGAACAGCACTGTGTATAAGGCTGTTTTATTACTTTTGCCATCCATATAAACGCTGTCACTTCATGTCGTTTTATCTATTCACTTCAGAATCGGTCTCAGAGGGACATCCAGACAAGATCGCAGACCAGATATCGGATGCCATCTTGGATCACTTTCTCGCCTTTGACCCCCATGCCAAGGTGGCCTGTGAGACCCTGGTCACCACAGGACAGGTGATCGTTGCTGGTGAAGTTAAAACCACCACATATCTGGATATTCAAAAAATCGTGCGCAAGGTCATCGAACAGATAGGGTATACCGACCCAGAGTTGATGTTTGAAGCCCATTCTTGCGGTATACTCACCTGCATACATGAGCAGTCTCCCGACATCCGCCAGGGCGTGGAGCGCTCCAATCCCGAAGAACAGGGAGCGGGAGATCAGGGGATGATGTTTGGGTATGCCACGCGGGAGACGGAAAATTTCATGCCTCTGCCCATCGACATGAGCCATAAGATTCTTCAGGTGCTGGCCCACATACGCAAGCACACGGATCTCATGCCCTATCTTCGCCCCGATGCTAAGGCGCAGGTGACCATCCAATACGACGGCCGTCGACCCGTGGGTATCGATACCATCGTTATCTCCACACAGCATGCGCCCTTTGCCGATTCGGATGAAGCCATGCAATCCAGAATACGGCAGGACATATTACAACACGTCATTCCCCGTGTCCGCGAGCTGTACCCGCCCGAAATACAGGCCTTCTTTGATGGCGACATACGCTATCACATCAACCCCACAGGGCGTTTTATTATCGGTGGACCACACGGCGATACGGGACTGACAGGGCGAAAAATCATCGTCGACACCTATGGAGGGAAAGGGGCTCACGGCGGAGGAGCCTTTTCGGGAAAAGACCCCTCCAAAGTGGATCGTTCCGGCGCATATGCTACCCGACATATCGCCAAAAATCTCGTCGCCTCCGGCATCTGCGATGAAGCCCTCGTGCAGGTATCTTACGCCATCGGCGTGGCTCGACCAACAAGTATCTACGTCAACACTTTCGGCACAGCCAAAAAAGACCTGACCGATACCGAAATCGCCGGGCTTATCAGCGAAATTTTTGACCTGCGACCTTACGCCATCGAAAAACGCTTACGCCTGCGTGCTCCGATTTACTTCGATACGGCAGCGTACGGACATATGGGACGTCAGCCGCAAAAAGTAGAGCGCAGCTTCGAAAACGGCTCCAATCAGCGCATTTCCAAAACGGTCGAAACCTTCACTTGGGAAAAACTCGATTACGTCGACATCCTGCGCGACGCCTTTCGATTATAAATCCCCCTCCCGAAACAAGGCCTGTACGTCTTTGATCTCCTGTTCGTCCCTCCTCGGATAGATGAGCAAATACCCCCGACTATACACCACTGCATAATCCCGCAGGCCCTTGAGGGCAAGACCCTTGAGCTCGGGTGCATAGATGAGATTGCCTGTACACGTATCAAGGTGGCATCTTCCACCCATACAGATATTTTCTCCCTCTTCGGTCTTCATAAAATCGTACAGCGCATTCCAGCTGCCGAGATCCGACCATCCCACATCCAGTGGCATGGTGTAGACATTGTCGGCCTTTTCCATTAAAGCGTAGTCAATCGATATATTGGGCAAGTCCGGATAAATCCGTCGGATCCAGTCGCGTTCGTCATCCGTATCGTAAGGGCCTTCCTGCAAGGGTCGATAGATGTCTGGTGCATATTGCTCGAGTGCCTCTAAAAAAGTCGACACTCGCCAGAGAAACATGCCGGCATTCCAGAGAAAATTTCCCGTCTCAAGAAATGCGCGCGCCGTTTCGGCATCGGGCTTTTCGACGAAGCGCTGCACCTTGTAGATTGCATCCTCCACAGCATCACCTCTCTCAATATATCCGTATCCCGTCGCAGGGCGCGTAGGTCGAATGCCAAGAGTGAGCAATGCATCCTGCTCAGCCGCAAAGCGAGCAGCCCTCTTGACGTGTAGCCGAAACACCTCTTCACGGAGAATTACCTGATCCGAAGGCGTAGCAAGCATTACGGCATCGGGATCGCGGTGATAGAGCTTAAATGCAGCATAGGCAAGCGCGGGAGCAGTGTTGCGCATAGCAGGCTCGAGCAACACATTGTGTACATCGACTTGCGGCAATTGCTCACGTACAATCCCCGCATAGCGCTCGTTGGTAAGTACCCACATATGGGCAGGATCCGTCAGGGGAATAAAGCGATCATAGGTCCCTTGTAACAGACTCTTGCCTGTGCCGAGGATGTCGAGAAACTGCTTGGGCAGGGCCTCCGTGCTGGCGGGCCAAAAGCGCGTGCCCTTCCCACCAGCCATGATACACACGTGTACATCATCCATAAGCCTCAGTTGATCCGCAAAAATCCGTATTTAAAAATACACCACAGCGCATGTACGCCATCTTTCCAGTTGATCTTCTTCCCCTCCTCATAGGTCCGACCATAATAGGAGATCCCTACCTCGTAAATGCGCACTCCCGGGATGCGTGCAATTTTGGCCGTCACCTCGGGCTCAAAGCCAAAGCGCTTCTCGCGAAGTGTTAGCGATTTTAACAAATCGGCCCGAAAGAGCTTGTAACACGTCTCCATATCCGTCAAATTGAGATTGGTGCACATGTTGGACAAAAAAGTGAGAAATTTATTGCCGATGGAATGCCAGAAGAAAAGTATCCGATGCGGACGCCCCCCTATAAACCGCGACCCGTACACCACATCGGCACCGGCCACCAGTACGGGTTCGAGAAGGCGCATGTACTCCGAAGGATCGTACTCTAAGTCCGCATCTTGAATGAGTATGTAATCCCCACTTGCTCGACGTATGCCCGTATGTATAGCTGCTCCCTTGCCCTGATTGCGCTCATGACGCACCAACGCCACCCGACCATGACCATGCTGTGCAATAAATTGCTCTACCCTATCGACCGTCTCGTCCGCCGAACAATCGTCAATCACGATGATTTCGCGTTCCCAACCTTCCGGAAGAGGTGCCTCCACTACGCGCGCCAAGATCCTTTCAATGGTTTGGGCTTCGTTGTACGCTGGAATGAGTATGGACAATTTCATACAATCATTTTCATTTTTTATACGGTAATCGACAGACTACCGTTTTATACAAATTTTACAAATATATTTAAAAATCAAAAAGCCATTGTTCGAGATGCTGGACGATGCGCTCCCCGGCTCTTCCATCCCAGCGCTCGGGTATGGATCCCTTTTTCCACTCGCCTCGGATGATTTTTTGTATGAAATAGTGGATTTTTTGCGTATCGCTGCCGGCCAGTTCGTTGGTGCCGATGGTAACGGTCTCGGGTCGTTCGGTCGTTTCGCGCAGGGTAATGCAGGGAATCCCTAAGACCGTCGCCTCTTCGGTGATGCCTCCAGAATCGGTGATGATGCCCTTTGCGTGCTGCAAGAGATAGAGGAATTCGAGGTAGGGCAGGGGCGAAGTGCATCGAATCGACTGCCATTGCTTTTGGGGGAGGCGCTCCATGATTTTAGCCGTGCGTGGATGTACGGGAAAGATGACAGGGGTTCCTTCTGCTGCAGCGTCAATGACGTGGATGAGCTGTTCGAATCGACGCAATGCATCGACATTGGCAGGCCTGTGCATCGTCAAGACGAAATATTCCTTTTCATGAAGCGATTGCTCCTCCCATACCCGGGGCTTGCGTGCTTTAGGCAGGTATTTCAATAGACTGTCGATCATGGTGTTGCCGACAAAAATGATTTTCTCTGGACTATGGCCTTCGCTGCGCAAGATGGCACCCGCTTCCGGTGTAGTAGTGTAAAATAGGTCGGAGATGGCATCGGTTACCATGCGATTGATTTCCTCGGGCATGCGCATGTTGCGTGAACGCAGTCCTCCTTCGACATGAGCCACGGGAATGTGTAGCTTTTTTGCTGTGATGGCACATGCCATCGTAGAGTTGACATCACCCACCACCACGCACAAATCACAGGGCTCCGACATCAATACGTCTTCGTACCGCTCCATAATCCGGGCCGTCTGGTAGGCTTGCGTCCCACTGCCGACGTTGAGATAATGATCCGGCTTCGGCAGACTCAGTTCTTCTAAAAACGCCTGACTCATATTGGTGTCGTAATGCTGACCCGTGTGAACAAAGCGATAGCGCAAAGGACTTCCATCTTGGATGCGGACACGCATGGCATCAATAATCGGCGCTATCTTCATAAAATTGGGACGCGCCCCAGCAATTAAATCGACGATTTTAATAGATCGATCACTCATCTGCTCACAATAAAAGGCCTATAATTTTACTGCTTTGTGCAAGCAAAACTATGATTTGTTGCGTTGTTGCACCACGCACTCCATTAGTTCCAGCATACGTAGGGCTTGTGTGTGTCGGTCGTAGTGCGTGCTCAAACGCAGCGCCCCATCTGCACAGCGCCGATAGAGTGCGTCATCCGAGAACAACAGCGAGAGCTTTTCGAGAAAGTCTTCGAAATTTTCCGGCTCGAAGGCCAGCCCAGCGCCGTATTGTTCGATGAGCTCTTGTGCCTGTCCTTCCACGCCCAAGAGGATGGGAATTCCCATTGCTGCTGCTTCAAAGATCTTGGAAGGCACAACGGTAGTAAACACTTGACGCCTTCGCAATGGAACCAACGCCACATCAATGAGACTCATATATCGCCGTATCTGTTGATGAGGAACGGACGGCAGGAGCAAGACATTGGTTCGATCGCGGGCAAGCTGCTTCAATTTCTCCTTTTCCGCCCCTTCACCGATACACAACAGCACAACCCTCTCGGGCAATCGATCCGATCCACGGATAAACACGTCCAGCCCATGCGCCATGCCATGAGTGCCCACATATCCCACAACAAACTTGCCCTCGATGCCCAGCTGACGCTTGAGCTCTTCATCCCTTTCGGTGGGATAAAATAGTTGTGTGTCGACGCCATTGGGCACGACATGAATCCTTTCCAGAGGAATATCGGCCTTTTGGGCGATTACCTGTCGGATAGCTTCGGTTACGACGACCAGCGCATCGGCATGGCGATACAAGTGACGCTCCAAGTGCTCAAGCATGCGGAGGACGAGGCTCGTGCGTATGGCCCCCACCGCTCGTATCGAGTCGGGCCACAAGTCGCGCACTTCCATAATCCAAGGCATGCGCCTCCATGCGGCCACGGCACGTCCTGCCAATGCAGTGAAAAACTGCGGTGAAGTCGCAACAAGCAAATCGTGCTGGGGCAGGCGAAGCGATCGAAACACTGCATGGACTGCATAGCTCAAATAATCCACACTGCGCCGAAGTACCCCGCGATTGGGCGCTATGTACGACCAAATGCGCACCACGCGGATGCCGTCGATATACTCCACATCCCACCATTTCTGTCGATAGCCCTCGTACAGCCGACCGATCGGAAAGTTGGGAAAACACGTCACCACCGTCACTTCGTGACCTTGTTGGACCCAGATACGACTGTGTGCATAGGAGCGATTGGCGGGAGGATTGTGCTCGGGAGGAAAGTTGTCCGTCAAAAAGAGTATCTTCATCTCTCGCTCCCTTGTAGCTTCCGATAATACCACTTGGCTATCCTCGCAAGTCCGCTCTTGAGACTCACCACGGGCTTATAACCCAAGACTTTGACGGCCTTTTCGATGCTGGCGTTGGAATGCTGTATTTCACCGGGACGAGGAGGATGAAAGACAGGCTCAATCGAAGCAATGGATGGATCATATCCAGCCAAAATCTCTCTCAGCAGATAAAATAGCTCCAATACTGTCACTCGCCCTCCGTAGGCGATATTAAACACCTCGTGAAGGGCACCATTGCGACTCTGACTATGGGGGTATTGTGCCAACCTCTCCAGTAACTCTTCCTTGGGCAGTACAGCTGCAAGCTCGTTGGCAGCAAAGACGTTTTCGACATAGGTGAAATCGCGACTTTGCGTCCCATCGCCAAACACCACGGGACGCTTGCCTTCGAGAAAGAGCCGTATCCATCGAGGGATGACCGCCGCATAGGCGCCATTGGGGTCCTGGTTTTCGCCAAAGACATTGAAATACCGCAATCCAATGGTCTCCATGCCGTACAGCTGACTGAATACCCGAGCATAGTGCTCGTTGACGATCTTGGTGACGGCGTAAGGGCTCATGGGATGTCCCGTGCGATGCTCGCGCTTGGGCAAATCGGTATCGTCGCCGTAGACCGAGGAAGACGTGGCAAACACAAACCGCCGAACGCCCTCATCTCTGGCCGCCGTGAGCATGTTGATAAAGCCATCGATATTGACCGAATTGGTCGCCAGCGGATCCCGTATGCTCCTCGGCACACTGCCCAGCGCCGCTTGATGAAAGACGTAGGCACAGCCGCGCACTGCCCGCCTGCAATCTTCCAGATTGCGGATATCCCCTTCAATAAAGCGAAAACGAGGATGATCCAAATACGGCGCAATATTGTACTTATGTCCTGTGCTGAGATTGTCTAAACACACGACCTCATTGCCACGAGCAAGAAAATATCCCACCAGGTTAGAACCTATAAATCCAGCTCCTCCCGTGATGAGAATGCGCGAATTTCTTAAAGCATATTGCATTGCCCTCGATTAAGTCAGTCGAATTTCGGTCTGCAAAGTACCACAAAAACGCACTTTTATACAATGCGCAAACCTTCGACGAAAAAAGCCCTCCGCAATAGCGCATTGTTCGAGCTGCCAGCGATCATGCCCCTTAAAGCGCAACTCCACCATATCCGTTCGGATGGTATCGCTATCAGCAGAAAGTATCGTGCACGATGGATGCAGATGAAAGTATGCCCACATTTCCGGATTCTGACTGCCTCTTTGAGTAATCCAACGGTCTTCTATGCGTATACCGTGCTCTTTGCACACAAACCGCCGTCGATGCAAGCCTCCAAGATGTCGATATCCGTCGTGTGCAGCAACAAGCTCATGAGGCCCCGCTTGAACCTCCACAATGCGATACCGACGGCCCACCCGAAATGATGCCCACATCTCCGCCTGATCATATCCCCCAACAACCACCGTGTTGTGTGCTGCTGTAGAGCGCTCATAATACCGTATATCGCCACGCTCATACGTGGATACGCCCGTATCGACAAAAATCGGCTCGCCATCCACATAGAGTACAAAACTCAAGGCATCGCAATGTCCGTGACCGGGCTGATAATCTGGGCCCATCTCGCCGGCGTCAACGAGGAGCACGTATCGCGAGCGCTCCAACCGATAATATCCCGACTCCGAACTAATCGACTGTCTGGGATGTATGCCCATCGACCGAGCATAGTCCAAGAGCATCTGTGTGGTCGGTGCCACCCCATCCGTGCTGTCGTTAAAATGCGCCCAGCGTCCATCGGGCATGGTCATCTTTTCCAGCCAACCCAACATCTCGGCTATCACATTTGAGAGATCTTCCAGGGGCACAACTCTCACCCGCTGGGGATTGTCGTATTGAAGGCGATAGAGGTCCAACAGCCGGTGCACTAACTCGGCGTGATACATCGGCGACCGCTCGATATGCCCACCATCCGGCAGTATTTGCTCTTCAAGCTGATCGGTGAGTAATCTCCGACATCGCTCAGCTGCCTGCACATCGTCAAAATAAACCGCTGCCATGGCCAGCGCTACGAGATTTTCTAAAAGGTGATTGGCCATGAGATGCCACTCCAGACGCTTCCACAGCATGCGCTCCTGCTCCCGAATCCATCCATGTACCAGCGGGTCATCCACACCATGACGACATACCCACGTAATGAGATGCTCCAACCTTCGCGACACCGGCCACGAGGCATAGACCTCCGCACATGCTGCATGCTCTATAAAACTCTTCACCAGCTCCTTTCCCTCTTCAACACCAACATCCACACTGTGCAGGTATGGAATCGCCCAGTGATGATATGCCCAGAGTAAACCCGAGTCCAAGTCATTCCATTCCAAACCCCGACAATAATGCTTGCGAATGTTCAATAATTCCACTTCCGAGGGGGGAACGTATACGGCATAACAGGGTAAAGAATCCCGCATACGGGGCAATTGCTCCATGTGGATCGGCTCAACACGGCGCGGTACCGCCAGTCGCTTCCAGCGATAGTAGACCCGATATACGAGCTGCTTAAAGCGCAAATGCCGGACCGTACGCCACCACCGCAAGAGATTTTTCATGCGGGTAATGTTATTTGGATTTGTATAAAATCGTACGCATTCCCTTCAAACGCCCTCACTCGGCAATACCCAGGGCACTTTGCCAGAGCGGCAAGACCTTCGACACGACAAACTTTTCTTCCACCGTATTGCGCGCAGCAAGCCGCAGTCGATCCAGCAAAGCGCGATCTTTTGCCAATTTCTTCACCACCTGAACGAGCCCCGTCACATCGCCGGGGTGGATGAGAAACCCATTTCGACCGTCCTCCACGACTTCCGGAATAGCTCCCACATCAGTGGCAATTGGTACCAACCCCCACGACATCGCTTCTAAAAGACTGTTGGGAAAACCCTCGCGGTAGGAGGGCAGCACAATCACCCGACAGCGCCTGAAGAGCAGCTCCTTTTGCTCACGCCCTATCCAGCCATACATGTATACCTTTTCTTTCAGCGATGCATCACCTTCTACCAGACGTTTCAGCTCTATAAAATTCCCGCCGTCACCAGCAATATGCCAGCGCAGGGGCAATGCGCTGAGCCGTTTTGCTGCTTCTACGATATCATACACCCCCTTCGCCCGCACTACACTGCCAATAAAGAGAATCTCTATCCCGGCATTCGGCTCCGTAGGTACGATTGGCCATGGGGGCAGCTCCACCACAAAATTGGGAATCACCATTGTCCTGTGCTCCCCCAGACCGACATGCTCCACAAAAAATCTCTTCCAATAATGACCTTGACAGACCACCACACGACATTGCCCAAATACCGCCTTTGCATATCGACGAAACGTCGCCGAGCGATGCACATCATCGATCAAATGACCCGAACGCGGCGCAAACACCACACGCGCACCACTCCACCGTGCAGCCAACGCCATAAGACCCTTTTCTACAAAACTCCATCCGTACGACGAAAACAAGAGCACAACCTGAGGCCGACGCCGCACCAAAAGCCACACTAATCGTCCAAGACGACCTAAGCCCGCAATAAGCCTCGCA
>WFXH01000036.1 GCA_015490715.1 Saprospiraceae bacterium
AGCTACTGCACGCCGGGCATCGTACCCCAAGCACAAAACGACCACTTCCAACGGCTCTACCTCGATTCGGTCGTCCTCCTCGATTCGCCTGCGCTTATGGGGTATGCACTCTTCAGTCAGACCATCCCTTCGATCGTTCAGCGTTGCGACAATGTGGAGCTCAAGGGGGTGATATCCTATCCCGACAATTACGCCGTAGCGCTGTGGCTGGATGCCGATGCCGACGGTCAATTTAGTCCTTCGGAACGCTTAGCCATCCGTCGGCTGGTCCAACACGACAGCTTTACACTGCGCTTTGCCTTAGGGGATGTCGTAGTGGGTGAACGCATGCGTTTGCGCATTGCGGTAAAATACCTCGGCTTCGACACGGCGGCGCCTTTGCCCTGTGGTGAAAACATCGAATTTGGCCAGGTGCTCGATTTTTGTTTGCGCGTGGTCGATTCATGCCAAAAGGCGGTCCAACACCTGGTGGTCGATACGAGCACGACTGGAAGGGTCGCCATCCGATGGAGCCCATGCAGTGCGGTCGACAGCTATTTCATACACTTGCAGTTCGACGGTTGGGACACCAGCTTCTCCAGTCTTGAGCCGTCGGTGCTCGTAGAGCACTACCCGCGCTGTCAGCGAGGACAGCTGTCGATTCGAGGCCAATGTGCCGATGGTGAACAAACCGCAACATACACCGACTCTCTTCAAATGCCCTGTGGCACCTACACCACTTGGGGAGGCTCCCCGCCTAAGGTGGCCTTTCGCTATGTGTCGCCATATTTGTACATAGACCTTGGATCCAACTATCGCTTTGATCGTGTGGAGGTCTACGGTAGCGACGGGCGTGTGGTAGTACACCAAGCTATACCGAGGCAACGCCGAAATATGGTACTGTCCACGCACTCATGGGGGGCTGGTGTTTTCTTCATCGTCTTACACAATGCACAAGGTAGGCGCATTGTAAACAAACTTTGTTTGCTGCAATAAACGCAACACGCATTTCGTCCAGTAGAGCAGTGCCATCCGAGGCGAGCGCTGTACCTTTGTACGTAAAGATACATTCATGAAATCGTGCATCCCCACTGTGCGTCTTTGGCTCTTTGTCGGCGTGGTGATGGTCTTTGTACAGATCATCCTGGGCGGCATCACGCGATTGACGGGATCGGGTCTTTCGATCACGCGCTGGGAAATCGTCACAGGCACGATTCCACCTCTCAATGCAAAGCAGTGGCAAGAGGCCTTTGACCTGTACAAGCAGACGCCGCAGTACCACAAGATCAATTACGACATGGACCTTGAGGAGTTTAAGACCATTTACTGGTGGGAATACGTACATCGCTTGTGGGCGCGCCTGATGGGATTTGTATTTTTGATACCTTTTCTCTACTTCTACTTCAAGGGGATGCTGTATAAGGGGCTTCTGCGTCGATTGGGCGTAGTGGTATTGCTGGCTGTACTGGCGGCCAGTATGGGGTGGATTATGGTCGCCAGTGGGCTTGTCGACCGCCCGTGGGTTAATGCGTACAAGCTCAGCTTGCACCTCGGCATTGGCATCGCCGTATTTGGGTATCTCCTGCGCACCGCGTGGTTTGAGACGCCTATGCCAGAGGTTGTTGTGCCCGATTCGCTTGTGCGTAGCTTAAAGATCTTTCTCGTTTTCCTCTTTTTGCAGATCCTCGTCGGTGGGGCCGTATCGGGCATGAAAGCCGCCATTTACTATCCCACCTGGCCGCAAATGAACGGCGAGTGGATCCCTTCGGTGCTTCTCCAATTAGAGCACTGGACATGGGACAATCTCAAGGCCTACGACACGCATCGCTTTGCGCCTGCACTCATCCAGTTTACACATCGCAGCATTGCCTACATTCTGTGGATAGCCGCCGTGTATTTCCTCATAAAATACCACAAGCGCGTCCCCCTGGAAGTACACCTCTTTCTACTCTTTCTCCTCATGGTCCTGACCATACAGCTGATATTGGGCATCTATACGGTGCTCAACAGCAGGGGATACATACCCGTCACCTTAGGTGTGTTTCATCAAATGGGCGCTGTGGTGACGCTGGCGGTGTCTTATTCCCTCTATCATTGGGTGCGCTATCGAGGGGCTTGTGGTTTGGACAAGCTCTGATGAATGCCGTTCAGCATTCCATCAGCGATTTTATACGGTATAAAATCGTTGTATAAAATCGTGAAGATCACGGCGTTTACCCCCACTCAACCAGGGATGAACTCCTCTTTCGAAAATTTTCTTACATTTGTTTAGTGGCCAGTTGCAAAAAAATTTAATACCTCAGGCAGCGAAAAGCCCGAAAAACTTATCCTTATATCAGTACCAATGAGGCGTAAAAGCGACATATCCTCAATCCTTGAGGGATGTATGCGCGGCGATGAAAAATGTCAGAGGCAGCTCTATGAGCTGTATTGCGAAGAGGCCTTTGGCATCTGTCGTCGGTACGCGCGCAACGATCAAGAGGCCGAGGATATGTTGCAAAGCGCCTTCGTCAACATCTATCGATTTCTGCACAAGTTTGAGGGACGTGGGTCGTTTTCGTCGTGGATTCGGAAAGTCATCGTACACAATTGCATAGTCTACCTAAAGCAACACCGCCATATGTACAGAACTATTGAGATTAGCGATCAGCACTACGCCACCGAAGCGGCCGATTCGGCTTTTTCGAATTTAGAAAAAGAGGATCTGCTTAAAATGGTACAACAGCTACCCGACGGATATCGCGAGGTGTTCAATCTCTTTGCCATCGAAGGCTATAGTCACCGCGAAATTGCAGACAAGCTCGGCATCGCAGAAAGTACCTCGCGCTCTCAATTGACTAAGGCGCGCCGCCTATTGCGCAACCTCGTCATCAAAAGCAAAAACCTCGTGCTATGAGTTACGACAAGCGTCAGTGGTTGGACGATTATTTTCGTGCTCAACTCAAAGAGTACCGCTCCACACCGCCCTCCAAAGTTTGGGACAACATTCAGTCCCAGCTGCGACGGGACAAAAAATTCGGCTATACCCTGGGAGGACGCCTCTTAGCTGGACTGTTGGCCGCGATTTTGATCGGACTTTGGTGGTTTGATACTTCAGAGGGTGAACTCTCTACGGCTACTCAGTCAGTAGATCTATCACAGGAGAACACCACCACAATCGACGATCGCCATTCCCTCAACTCAACAGTAGTCCGTACGGAGGGCAACCCACAACCACTGCCCGCGCAGATAGCAGAACCCCCACAGGCCCCAACCAAAGAGCATCAACCCAACAGTGTCAACAAGGAAACAAAGCTGAAAGTCTACTCCCAATCTCCGCTTTTCCCATCCTCAAAGAGAGCTTCGCAGTTTGCCAGCTCTACTACACACACCGACGAGACACCTACGTACTCGTCCACGCATACACCTCTAATCGATGCCTCTTCACCGCACGCCACTGTTGTCGGATCAACAGCAAAGGCGATGACTTCGGGGTACTCATCGTCTGAAAGGAGCATATCGGACATAATCCATCTATTGCCACCTTACCGCTATCGGCCAGTGCAAAGCATTACTGCTCCTGTGCAAGCACCGCTACCGATCGGTGGCTCCGATTGTATGAAGCTCGTCTATCGACCGTATCAACACAGAAGTATTGAAATCGGTGTTGGTCCTTTTATATCGGATCGACTGCTCTACACTTTGGACTCCTCATGGCAAGGCCTCATCTTCAAGCGCAACGAGGCAGAATCGCAACGTCGGTCTTGGAATGCGAGCATCCTCTATCGCTGGTCCGTAGCAAGAGATGTGTACATCAAGAGTGGAATACAATTTCACATGCTTCGCGAACAATTCCGCTACCAAAACGGCATAGACGTCAAGTACATTATCAACAGCAATGGCGACACGATCAAGCGAATCGAAAAGCCCCACTACGATATCTTCACCAATCGCTATACCTTCTGGGACATACCCCTCTACATCTCCTACACCTGGGGCATCCATCGCATATTTGTTGATCTCAACTCGGGCATAACTTTCAACTTTTACAGCCAGCAGAGGGGATATCTCTACGATTATGAAGGCAAGGCCAGACCCATGCATGCCCTTTTGGAAGGCGGGAAGGCCCCCTTTCGGCGTTTTGCCGGGTTGAGCCTGTCCCTCTCGCTCAATTTAGGCTATCAATTCCATTCCCAATTTGGCGCATTCGTAGAGCCGGGCGTACAGTATTTCCTCCGCCCACTCTCGACAGAAGCCTATCCCATCAAACAGAAATACGTATTTTACCGTTTCAACTTAGGAGTGCGGTATACGCTCTTCGAATGAGTAGACATGCGTATTTCTTCGTTTGGGCAAAACGATCTCTACATAGGTCTCCACATCCTGGCAATTGAGCCGGCACTCAAAGGCTTGCTCATCGGCGGCGAATACGGTACGGGTAAGAGCAGTATTGTCCGGGCCCTGCGCCCGCTTTGGGGGGATAGGCCCTTTGTGGAAGTGCCTATCTCGTGTACGTCCGACCGACTCCTCGGCAGTATGGATTGGGGTAAAACTTTGCAGGAGGGAAGGGCGCATTTTATGAAAGGATTGATCGCCCAGGCACACGGAGGCGTGCTCTTTTTAGACAATATTCACCTCTTCCCGCGCGAAATTCTCTTTCCCATCCTCTATACGCTTGAGACGGGACGTATTCCCGGCTCAGGCAGCCCAAGCGACAATGGAGCATCTATACAAATTTCGCTCATCGGCACTTACAATCCCTCCGAAGGGGTTTTGCCCGACTACTTAGCCCAAAAGATGGGCATGCACGTCTTTACGCGCACCATCACGCATTTGCCCATACGGATGTACATGACCAAGCGGCGATACGATCTTCCGCCTCCCTCCCACGACGACATCCTCCGCATCGAACGCGCTCGTCGACTTCTCCCTGCGATACGTACGTATCCGCAACATATACAGCTCATTGCTGAGCTCGCTCAGCGCATGGGCATCCAGAACAATGCTTCGGAGATATTAGTCTTGCGCGGAGCAAAGGCACATGCAGCGCTCCATCTGCGCGAAGAGGTCAATGAGCAAGACATCTATTTAGCGGCACGGCTCATCTTTTCCGACAAAATCGCTGCTGTAGAAAAGCTCGGCTCTGAGCGCCCCTCCGATGGGCGCTCCCAACAGCAAGACGCCACCGTCGACGAGCGCGCTGAGAAACGCACCAATGCCGCTACGACCCCTTCTACAAAGTCCGGCCCCCAACCACCCGATGACGGCAGCGGACCCAATACCGGTGGTATCCACACCATTGCCCAACCGGATCGTCCACAACAGCATTCGTCATCGAAGAGTACCATCAAAGAGCTCTCAAGAGAAATCAATTACGAAGAGGGGGCTCCAATCGACCTTCCACCGATAGAGGGCAAACACCGAGGGGGCAGAAACGTCTTATGCGGCTCCCACGTCCATACCCTTAACTATCGCCGAGGGCGCCACGTTCGCTCGGTACCCGGCCAGCCCAAACAGGGCAAGGTCGACATCATCGCCACCATTCAGGCAGCTATTGCCGGCGGCGGACTATCGCCTTCGGCCGACAAGCCACTCCGTATTCGCCCCGAGCACTTTCGCATAAAACAATTTCGCCAAAAGAGCGGTTTACTCTTCATCATCGCCGTAGACGGCTCCGGCTCTATGGCCATCAACCGTCTCCATGCAGCCAGGAAATGCGTGGCGCATCTGCTGCAAAAATCGTACGTCTACCGCGACAAGGTAAGCCTGTTGTACTTTCGCCAGAGCGAGGCCCGATGGATACTCTATCCCGGCCAGAGCCTTACGCGTGCCCAACACACCCTGCAGAAATTCCCCGTCGGGGGGCGTACCCCCTTGAGCGATGCCCTGCTGAAAATCCACGCCATGGCCCAAAAGGCCCGCCAACATTGGCATGTAGCCGGCACCGTGTTGATACTCTTTACCGATGGCAAGGCCAATCAACCCCTGGCAGCCGTATCCCACAACGGCCGCAACGAAGTCATCGCCCGCCAGGAAATTCGACGCCTCGCTCAAAATCTACAACCTCATCTGTTGAAAGCCGTTGTATTTGATACACGTTGTTATTATCAACGGGATAGCGAAGCGCGCGATGTGGCAAGGTGGCTGAGTGCCGATTATCATTACATGCCTAAACGCCAAAAAGACAGCGCTATACTACAAATTGTCGATAACTCAGTGGAGCAAATACGAAAGGGCCACACACCATGACGCAGAGCTTGCGCACATACCTCCAGGATCCACTCCTCCACACGCTCTATCAGCGCGTGCGTGCAGCGGGTCCGATACGGAGCATTTCCCTCGACATCACCCACAAGTGCAACCTGCGCTGTATCGGATGCTATTACTTCAACGAAGACATGGACCGCCACTATACCGAGGATGATGCCGATCTCGATGCCTTCATCGAGCGCGAACTCCAGCGCGGTACCAATTTTATCACCATCGTCGGAGGCGAACCTTCCATCGCCCTACGGCGCCTGCGCAAGCTCTACCGCCATTTTAAGCTCAGCGTAGCCACCAACGGGGTCAAACGCATTCCCAAAGAGGGACTCGAAGAGCTCCCCATCGGTATAGCCCTTTGGGGCGACCCCGAAACGGATAAGTTCCTCCGCGGAGGAGGCAAGATCGACATCTTCTCCAAAGCCCTGCGCCACTACAAAGACGACGAGCGTGCATTTTGGTACTTCACCGTTGCTCCTGGCCAGGCCCATGTCATCCCTGAGGTCGTGCCGCGTCTGCTGGACAACGGCAACATGGTGCTCTTCAACTACTACTCCGATCTCGCTGGGCTGGGCGGCCCCTACGACTATCGACAGGGTTTCGACGCAGTGCGCGACCAAATCGACCGCATGATTGAGCGCTACCCCGGTCGCATCCTCATGACGCCTTATTTCAACAAGGTCATCGCCACGGGCAAACTCTTCGACATGACCTGGGGATACGAAGTCTGTACCAATGTGTCGACCAATCTCGAGATGAATGCCGAGCGAATGCAAAACGGCTACCCCTACAACCGCCACTTCCGCGCTTACAATGCCGACTTTAAAACGACGCGCCGATGTTGTACGGGACACCAGCGCGATTGCGCTTCCTGCTTTGACACCTGGGAACACTTTTCGTGGATCATGGTCCACGCCAAAAAGCATCTGCGCAGCTTTGCGCATTTCACCGGCTGGCTCACCACCGTCTATCTCTTTTACTTCATCAATCGGCTGGTCGACTTTCAAGAGGGCAAGCAGCTCCTCTATCGCATCCACAAGCATCCCGCCTTCGCCAGTCTGGTAGCACCCGAATAACCTTTACCAGCTCCCCCCCGCTCCACCACCACTAAATCCGCCACCGCCAAAACCTCCAAAGCCTCCAAAGCCACCCCCTCCACCGGAGCCAAAACCTCCCCATCCGCCACCTGTTATGACGATGGTGCGGTCGCCATAGCGCCGATACGTGCCTCCGCCAAAATACCCTCCTCCACGCGCAACTTCACACTTGCCCGATCGATGGCAGTACCACAGTAAGCTCAGAATAAACAAAAAGATGAGAATGATGAAGAGAAAAAACAGCTTTTCGGAAAGGCCAAACTCCGACCGATGTCGCCATTGATCCGGCTGAAATTGGCCACTGAGCAGCTCGATGATGACATCTACTGCACGGTCGAGGCCTTCGTAAAATCTACCGCGGCGAAAGGCGGGCACCATGATGTTTTCAATGATACGCTTGACGAGGGCATCGGGCAAGGGTCCCTCGACGTTGTTGCCCGTATGAATGAAGATCTTCCGATCACCTATCGAAAGGTAGATTAAAATGCCGTTGTCTTTGCCCCTTTGACCTATGCCCCAGCTCTCGGCTATGCGAAATGAATAGTCGAAGATGTCTTGGCCGTGTAGAGTGCTGTCGATGACAATGGCTATTTGTGTGGAGGTGGTGTCGGCATAATCCACCAACTTCCGCTCGAGGCGTGCTTCTTCGGCAGGATTCAATATATCTGCCCAATCGTTGACCAGGCGATCGGGAGGAGGGGGTATGTCTTGTGCCCGTACGGCTACCGATAGGATGGCCAACCCATAGAGCAGGTATTGCCACACCCAACTATTCGCCGTAGCTAATCTCATCACTCAACTCGTTGACATCTCCCTCCACGGGGGGAAAGTGCTTGGCCATTTCGTCGGCAATGCGCTTGATGGCAGCACAAAGGCCCTCAGCCCATTTCTTCTGGATGAAGTAGCTTTCGATGAGGCGGGCCACCTCGTCCCAAAAACCCTCGGGCACCAACGAATGAATGCCCTTATCACCGATGACGACAAAGCGACGCATACGCGGTGCAATAAATATCAACACCCCGTTGCGCCTTGCGGTCTGATGCATGCCGAGAAGCTCAAATACGCGCTTGGCCTCCGCAAACACATCGCCTTCGGCTATGGCATCAAAATGCACGCGTATTTCGCCACTCGTACGACGCTCTGCCTCGCGTATGCATTCGACGACCCTGCGGTCGTCTTCGGCACTGAGCATCACATGGGGGTAAAACATATCAAAACTCTACTTTCGGCGCCTCTTGTGCTCCCTCTTCTGCTTCGAAATAGGGCTTCGCTCCAAAGCCGAAAATCGTAGCGTAGATATTTTCGGGAAACTTCCGCACGAGGGCGTTGTAGGCTTGCACGGCCTGATTGTAGCGATCGCGCGCGACTTTGATGCGGTTTTCCGTGCCTTCGAGCTGGGCCTGTAGTTCAAGGAAGTTTTTATTGGCTTTGAGTTCGGGATACCGCTCTACCGTCAGGAGCAGTCGCCCCAGGGATTTGCTCAGAGCGTTTTGCAGCTGGCTGAAGCGCTGGATGTCTTCGGCGCTGAGCTTTTCAGGATTGATCTGAATAGAAGTAGCTCGGGCGCGTGCTTCGATCACTTCGCGCAGGGTGGAGCGCTCAAAATCTGCCGCTCCCTTGACCGTCTCCACGAGGTTGGGGATGAGGTCGGCACGGCGTTGGTAAGCGCTTTGCAGATTGGCCCACGCCTGCTTGACCTTCTCCTCCTCTCCGACGAAGGTGTTGTACGCGCCACAGCCCTGAAAGAGCCCTAATAGCACAAATAGCCCGATTCCGATGATCAGTATCTGCCTCTTTGTCATGATCCATTACGATTTTATACCTCGCACAAAAAACACCTTTCGACGAGGTAATATACGGATTTTCGACGGTGTGCCAATGCGCATACCGTATCCTCGCATGAGGCACACTCCAAACACTGCTGTGCAGCGAACCGATACTTGCAGAAGGGAATAAAAAATGTGGGGAGGACCGTCGAGCGTGTCCTCCCCGTCGGTGAGGCACCTATCTGGTGGGCTCGGATACCTTGACGACGATCTGGCTACCGTCAAATTCCGACCCATTGAGTGCTTCGATAGCTTGCAGGGCCTCTTCGTCGTTGGGCATCTCTACAAAGCCGTAGCGCTTGGAATTGCCCGTTTCGCGATCCATGATGACCTTGGTGTACGATACTTCACCATATTGGCTGAAGAGCTCACGCAAGTCATCGGCAGTCGTATAACGACCCAATCTTGCAACAAAAATGTTCATGATAAAACGATTTAAAAGTGAAAAAATCCTATGTGAGACCCCAGGTGAGCGGGTGCCTTACGGCGGCAAGGTACGACAAATCTTTTAAATCACCCTGTGGAAGTGCTCATTTCACTTTTGGGATCAACTCCAACATGCGCTCGATCTGTTCTTTTGTGCCGATGACGATGATGGAGCTGCCGGCCACAATGGGTGTATCGGGGGAAGGATTGACGACAAAGGTTCCGTCGGGCATGCGCACGGCAATGATATTGACTCCCGTGCGATTGCGGAAGTTGAGATCGCGTATGGATTTGTCGCGAAAGGGCTCAGGTAGTTCGTCGTAATGGTATTCCTCAAAAGTGATTTCTGCATGGGGCTCTTTGGCCAATACGGATAAAAACTCTACGGCGTCGGGGCGAGTCACCAGTGCCGCCATGTAGAATCCTCCGATTTTCATCGGCAGCACGACATGGGAAGCACCCGCCAAGCGGAGTTTCTCAGCCGACTTGTTGTCCTGGGCACGGGAGATGATGTTGAGCTTTTGATTGATATGACGCGCGCTCAGTACTCCGTAGAGATTGGTCGTATCGTCGTGCACTGCGGTGATAAAGGCCTTAGCTTGCTCGATACCGGCCATGCGCAACACCTCATCGCTCGTCGCATCCCCTTCGACGAACAACATCATGGGGTCGCGCTTTAACTCTTCGACGACTTCGGGATCTTTTTCGACGACGACAAAGGGGATGTCCATCTCGCGGAGGTGCTGGGCTACTTCTCGACCAAAACGACCATAACCCACCACAATGACGTGATCCTGCAGTTTTTGAATGCGTCTCTCCATGTCGCGTTTCCACATTTTATGAAATAGTGCACCTTGTACGATCCAATACGTAAAGGCCGTGGCCGTATACGTAAACACACCGATATTGACGACGATCAATACGGAGGTAAAAATCTTACCCGCATCGCTGAGAGGAGCGACTTCTCCATATCCCACGGTAGAAATAGTGATCACCGTCATGTAGAGGGCATCGATCAGCGAATATCCCTCCAACCACATAAAGCCCCCAACGGCAGCGAACAGCTCAATGACGATGAGCCATATTGCGATTTGCATTTTCAGCACATCGGCCGTGATAAACTGAAAGAGCCACCGCTTCCAACGACTTGTGTACATCTGCGCTGTTTTACCTCACGGAGCCAGTCGATAGCGCTTCCAACGATCCTGTTCGAGTACGTAGAGAATGCGGTCGTGCAGGCGATTTTCCCGACCTTGCCAGAATTCGACGCGCTGGGGACGCACGCGGTAGCCTCCCCAAAAGGCGGGCGCTTGCAGAGCCTCCGTACCCTTGCGACGAAACTCCTCCCACCATCGGAGCAATACTTCACGCGATTCGATGATTTTGCTCTGCGGCGATATCCACGCTGCAATCCGACTACCGCGTGGACGCGACATGAAGTATTGGACGCTCTCCGCACGCGTCACCTTTTCGACCACACCTTCGACACGCACTTGTCGTTCGAGCTCTTTCCAGTAAAAGAGCAGGGCCGCATGGGGATTGGCTTGAAGCTCGCGCGCCTTTCGACTCTCGTAGTTGGTGTAAAAGACCAGGCCATGTTCGTCAAAATATTTCAGCAAGACCATCCTGGCCGAGGGCTTACCATCGGGCGTGGCAGTCGCCAAACACATGGCATTGGCCTCTTCAATGCCCGCCGCAAGGGCCTGCTGCATCCACTCCTCAAACTGGCGCATGGGGTGCGCATGTGTGTGCGCAAGGTCGAGTTTTGCCTTTTTATACTCCTTACGCATCTTGCTCAAATCCATCCTCCCGTTGCGTTTTTCCTACCTACGTCTTTTGTCGCCTACCGGCCGACTTCTCAGAGGAGTTGGAGGGATGCTCCTCGGCCTCATCCGCATCCGTACCTTCCCGGCGTGCACCACCCTCAATGTTTATATCGCTCCGTTTCAAAATATCATCGGTGGTACTGTCGCCACTATCAAGAGCGACGAAAGGTGCACTTTTTCGGTGGCCCATCGGATGATTGGTGGGCTCTTCACTAATGTCGGCAGACCCTTTCTGCTCTCTTTCCCCTTCACCATCCGGCAAGTTAGGTTCCAGGAGGGTGACCTTTACTTGCTCTATACGGCCATCGCGCATCTTTATCACTTGCGCCAGTAGCCGCTCATCGATGCGGATGGGAGTATTTATCGGTGGGAAGTCGCCTGTGTGTTCTAAGATCAAGCCCGCCACGATATTGGCTTTTTCTTCGAGTCGCTTGCGCTCCTCTTCTGTCAGATTCAACTTATTGGTTAGCTCTTCTATGCTTTCGGTGCCGTCTACAATGGTGGAGACACTTCCCTCGCCCTGGTTGTCTACATACTTTGATGACCTGGGGGCGTTGCTATGGCGTTCTTTGCCCGGGTCAAACTCGTCGCGGATGTCGCCAACGACTTCTTCCAGCACGTCTTCCAAGGTAACGATGCCCTGGGGCACACCGTATTCGTCGACGACGATGGCGATGTGTTTTCGCTCGCGCTGGAATTCGCGCAACAGGTCGATGCCTTTCTTTTGCTCGGGCACGTAGAGGACATCGTCGACGATGAGTTTTTGCCATTTTAGCCTTTTGCGAGAGCGGTCGTAGAGGGTGTTTAGCAAGTCTTTGACATATAAAATGCCCACGATTTTATCAAAGCTGCCGTCGATGACGGGCAAGCGGGAGAATTTGTATTGTCGGACTTTTCTCAATACGGTATCGAGGTCGTCATGGACATCGACGGTGGCCACCTGGCTACGATGGGTCATGATTTTACGCGCCGTGACATCGTCCAGACGAAGAAGCCCTTTGATGAGCTTGACCGCCGGACGATACTGGGATTCGTGCTCCAGAGATTTTTGCACCATTCGGACGACTTGTCTCTTAGAAGGCTTGGGCGTACGTATAAAAGGTCGAAAAATCCACGACGCCACATCCGCCATCAGCTCGAACATCCACACAAAGAGCATAAACACATACGTAAGTAGGCGCAAAAACCATCCCGTGTAGCGTATAAACTGTACGTTCTTAGCCTGTGCGATGAGCTTGGGGGTAATCTCGCCAAACATGAGCAGGAGGAAAGTCACCCCGATCACTGTGACTATAAAATTGAAGACCTTTCCCAAAACTTCAGCGCTCACAGACAAGTTTGTAGTAGAGAGGATGTCTTCACTGAGGCGGACAAACACCTGTTCGCCGCCGAGCTTCCAGAGTAACAGCTCAACAGCCAGCACGATGGCGACATTGACAAAGGTGTTGGCGATGAGTATGGTGGCCAGCAGCCGATCCGTATCCCGCAGCAAATAGACGAGCATGCGGTAGAGCCCAGGCGAACGCGAGCGCAGTTCACTCAAATCGCTCTTCTGAATCGAAAACAGAGCCACCTCCGAGCCCGAAATGGCACCCGAGAGAATCAACAGAAAGACGATGATCAGTGCAATCCCCCACCATTCACTAAACGGAAAGGGCATCCAAAGTACCGACAAAAGATAGGCCCGATATAGCAGGCTGGCACCGGCAGGGTCAGTGTCCAAAGCTCTTTGTTTTGGTATTCCGTTTATATGTATAATGCGTCGAAGAGGACCATGGTTTTTCGTTCAAAAAGGCAGGTCGTCATCCTCTAAGGGGATGTCGGTGTCTTCAGCGACGGAAGGTGAGGGATCCTTGAGCCCCATGACTTCTCGATCCGAAGGATAGGTGGAGGGCATTTCACCCATGCCTTGTTTGGCTTCCAGGCGCTGTTGGCGGGAGAGCAGACGGCGCACACTGCGCACTTCAATCTCGGTCTTATCGCGGATATTGCCTTCCTGATCCGTCCAACGATTGTAGCTCAATTTGCCCTCTACATAGAGCAGATCTCCTTTATGAAATTGTTCGGCGCGCTCGGCAAGCTGACGCCAAAAGACCAGGTTGTGCCACTCCGTAATCGAATCCCACTGCTCTCCGCGACGAAAATTATACGTCGTCGCCATGCGCACGCGCGCTACCTTGACTCCTGTGTCGAGCATGCGCACCTCGGGATCCCCTCCCAAATATCCGACTAAAATCACTCGATTTACCATCTCTTGGTTCGCATTTTATACACTATACAAATACAAAGATACGCCTTTCGAGGCAATGATGCACCTCCAATTTCCACCACTACACAACACCCCTCCCCATCAACACATCATCTTTGCCCTTTAATTTTTATTAAAACGGCATGATGGCGAAATAGTATATTTACCCTTTGAAATGTGTACAATCATGGAGTGGACAGATATCCTATGGCAGTGGAGTCGGGCAATCTTCGGCATGGCGGCATTGATAGGCATTACGTATCTCTTTAGTTTGAAAAAGCAACATATCGACTGGCATCTGGTGTGGAAGGGCCTGGTCTTACAGCTCGTCTTGGCCTTTTTGATGTTGAAGGTGCCCTTCATCAGCGAGTTCTTCAATTGGGTAGTCAAGGTATTTGTGTGGATGATCGACTCGACGGTCGATGCGGCGCGCTTCATGTTTGGAGATCTGGCCAATGCCGCTGTCGGCGAAAAGTTTCGCGATACGGGCATTCAGATCACCTTTGGCTTTGCCTTTTTCGTGTTGCCGACCATTTTGTTCTTTGCGGCCTTTTCACAGGTATTGTACTACTACGGAGTGTTGCAGCGCGTGGTGGAGTTATTTGCGCGTTTTATGCGGCGTTTTATGCGCATGACGGGGGCGGAGAGCCTGGCTGTCGCGGCCAACGTATTTATCGGACAGACAGAGGCGCCTCTCGTCGTCAAGCCCTACCTCGAAAAGATGAGCCGCTCGGAAATCATGCTCCTCATGACGGGCGGTATGGCCACGATTGCGGGGGGCGTCTTTGGGGCCTATATGAGCATGTTGGGCGGTACCGACCCCGAACAGCTGCGCCTGTTTGGCAAACACCTCCTTACTGCCTCCATCATCTCTGCCCCTGCTGCTGTCGTTGCGGCCAAGATCATCCTACCTGAGACGGAAAAAGACGTCTTGCGCGAACAGGATGCGCGCATACCGCGCGACATTGCCGGATCAAACTTTCTGGATGCCCTCACCCGGGGCACCACCGACGGACTCCGTCTTGCCGTCAACGTCGGCGCCATGATCATCACCTTCATGGCCCTGGTCTACCTGTCCAACCGCATCCTTCACTTCATCGGGGAGGTCACTCCCATCAACGACTGGATCGCTCAGGCTACCAACGGAACGTTCAAGGACCTGTCTTTACAATCGATCTTCGGCTTGTTGTTCGCTCCTATCGCCTGGCTCATCGGCGTCAACGGCGCCGACCTGCTCTACGCCGGCCAAATGCTCGGCGAAAAGATGGTGCTCAATGAGTTTTTTGCCTACTACTCCCTCAGTGAACTCAAACATCAGGGCATCCTAGACCCGCACACCATCATCATCATGACCTACGCGCTGTGTGGATTTGCCAACTTCGGTAGCATTGGCATTCAAATAGGCGGAATCGGGGCGATCGCCCCGGGCCAACGCCAAAACCTCGCCCGACTCGGATTTTTGGCGATGATTGGAGGTACCCTTGCCTGTCTGTATACCGCGACCATCGCAGGGATGCTCCACTTGATGTGAATCGCACCGCAACGCGTACGATTTTATACTTGCACGCACGATTTTATACCAAATGGAAGACCACATGCATAGAACACAGCTCTTCGTATCTTGGCCGTCAAAACGGTGGAGCGCTTGTACCGCTGGCTCATTCGACCGCTGTTGTTTTTACTGCCTGCTGAAGTGGCCCATCACTTCACTGCCGAGCTGCTGCGGTGGCTCTTATACATACCCGGCTTTCGCACGATACTGAAAAAGTGCTGTGCCCCGCCGCCATGTCGTGTGAGCTGTCTGGGCTTGACGTTCGAAAATCCCGTCGGGCTCGCTGCGGGGTTTGACAAAAACGGCCGCTATGTGCGCGTGGCCGAAGCTCTTGGCTTTGGCTTTATCGAAGTGGGCACGGTCACTCCAAAGCCGCAACGGGGCAATTCGCGTCCGCGACTGTTTCGCCTCGTCCGCGACCGCGCACTCATCAATCGCATGGGTTTTAACAATCATGGAGTACACGCGATGAAGCGCCATCTGCCGCGCACCCGCCGCATCATCGTCGGCATCAACATCGGCAAAAACAAGGACACACCCAACGAAGAGGCGTGGCGCGATTATCTCTACTGCTTCGAACAGCTCCACGAGCTGGCCGACTTCTTCGTCGTCAACGTCAGCTCGCCCAATACGCCCGGGCTCCGCGCTCTGCAAAGCGCACACGCTCTCGAACGCATCCTCCACCCCCTACAACGCGCCAACCAACAGCGCTCGAAGCCACTACCCATACTCGTCAAGCTGGCTCCAGACATCGATCCCGAAACTTTGGAAGCCCTCGTACAGTGCTGTCGACGCTACGACATCGCAGGCATCATCGCGACCAATACGACGATCGACCGACCGTCTCTGCAGACACCCACACACATCGTCCAAGCCATCGGCCCAGGAGGCCTCAGCGGTGCACCCCTACACCAAAAGAGCGTATACATTGCCCAACAGCTCGGCGGCATGTTGCCTTCTTCGATGACATTGATCGGCGTAGGAGGCATCCTCTCTGGCAGTGACGCTCTTGATTTTCGCAGGGCAGGGGCATGCCTCGTCGAAATATTCACGGGTTTTGTCTACCGTGGCCCTGTTCTCCTCCGTGAAATCACCTTGCAGTGGTGCCGCTCTCCAAAGGAGATCCCACCCCACTAATGCAGCGCAATGGCGCCGACTAAGGCTCACACCTTCAAAGGGTCACAACGCCCTTTAAGCCACCATCTACTCTTACTGCATGGCTTCGGCGTAGCGCCGCTCGACTTCGTCCCAGTTGATGACGTTGAAGAAGGCCTCTACATATGCGGGACGGCGGTTTTGATACCGCAAGTAATACGCATGCTCCCAAACGTCTAGACCCAGAATCGGTATGCCGCGGCACTCCACGAAGGGCATGAGCGGATTGTCTTGGTTGGCCGTAGAGCAGACCTCAAGGCCTTTGGCGTCGTTGACGATGAGCCAGGCCCAGCCCGAACCAAATCGACTCTTGGCCGCATTGGAAAAGGCCTCTTTAAAGGCCTCAAAAGAGCCAAAGGCTGTGTTGATGGCCTCTGCCAATGCTCCTTTCGGCGTCCCCCCGCCGTTGGGCGACATGATTGCCCAGAAGAGATTGTGGTTGTAGTAACCACCTCCGTTGTTGCGCACCGGCGCGTTGGATGGCTCCAGCGAGCCGAGTATCTCTTCGATGCTCTTCGAGGCCAGCTCTGTCCCTTCGATGGCACTGTTGAGCTTGTTGGTATAGCCCGCGTGATGCTTGGTATGATGGATCAGCATCGTGCAGGTGTCGATATAGGGCTCCAGTGCATCGTAGCTGTACGGTAGTTCTGGTAGTTTAAATGCCATAGTCGCACAATTTTACTTGTACAACATCACGCATATGAAATTGTTTTCCTATACAAGTTGTCATTCACGCTTGACGGACGACATACAAGTCCCTTTGGGAGTGCCGCAGGCTTTGCGTATCTGTTTGAGTAAGGTGGCCAAATCGATGTGTTCAACGGTTTCAAGGCGCAAATTGCTGCTAAATTCCATAAGGTAATCGTCCTGGCAATGACCCAGGCGCTGGGCAACGCGATAGGGCACCTCGTCGCAATAGGTGACCAGCGAATACTTGGAGTGAAAGTCGTCAAACGTTTGCTCTAAGGCGAGCTCCAGTTTGCGTTTGATGATAAAGGTGGTATCCTTGACGTACTTGCGCATTTCGTAGTAATTTTCTTCCGCCATGTCGGCGATCGCATCGGCGTCGGGCTTGCGCAAGCGCTCAAATTCCGTAAACAACTTCCTCCAATCGCCGTCAAAATCCTCGCCCATCATGTCGTCTAAGATGCGCACATCTTCAAAGGCTGCGTTCATGCCCTGCCCGTAAAAGGGCACCACCGCATGGGCCGCATCGCCAATGAGTAAGGTCCTCCCATAGGTCTTCCACGGATAGCACTTGATGGTCGACATCGTGCCGGTGGGATTGCGAAAAAAGTCGCCTTCTAAATCTTCGATGTGCATGACGACATCGGCAAATTCCCGCTCGAAAAAGCGCCGCACCGCCTCTGGCGTCTGTAGCGTAGCAAAGCTCACCTCTCCACCCTCCATCGGCAAGAAGAGGGTAACCGTAAAGCTGCCATCCGCATTGGGCAGCGCGATGAGCATGTATTCGCCTTTGGGCCAGATGTGCAAGGCATTGGCATAGATGCGATGGCTACCATCACCTGATGGAGGGATGCGCAACTCCTTATACCCGTGGTCGATAAATTTCTGCATGTAGTTAAACCGAAGGGTGCTACTGTGTTGGAGCATGCTGCGTCGCAGTGCCGAACCAGCCCCGTCGGCACCAATGACCACCTCGGCCTCGATTTGCCGCTCTTGGCCGTCTTTGGTGTAGTACACCACAGCGCGCTGGAGATCCACATGGGTACACGTGGCCTGAAAAAGTATGTCGACCCTACCCGTACCCTCGGCAGCATCGAGGAGCAAGGCGTTGAGATCACCGCGCTTGACGGAGTAATTGCAGAGATTTTTGCGCCCGCTGTAGAGCTGCAAATCCGTATTGCCCCTGTCGTCGTGTACCATTCTGCCATAGACGGGGATCGTCGTCTGGAGGACGGCATCGGTGATGCCGATTTTGTCGAGAGCTCGGATGCCGCGGTTGGAGAGCGCGAGGTTAATTGATCTGCCCGCCGAGATATCGGTGGTACGGAGGTCCGGTCGCTTTTCCAGGAGGATGACGCTGAAGCCGCGCTGCCCCAGCACGGTTGCCATAAGTGCACCACTCAACCCCGCACCGATGACCACCACGGGCTTTTGAGGCCTATACGCACTTGCCATAACCTCCACATTTGCTTCGGGACAAACTTAAGGAAAAATTTACGCCACCTACCGATAGAAGGGCGGTTTTTATGCCATTCTCCCTACCTTCGCCCCTGAAAGGATTAAACCTTACTGCTCTATGGCACATCGCGTCGTAATGGAACACGTCTCAGGGCTTCACTTCGAGGTAGAAACGCTCGGCGGAAAGATATCCCTCGATGGAGATGAAAAATTAGGAGGGCGCGGCATGGGCGTACGCCCCAAACCCCTCATGCTCACCGCACTCGGCGGATGCATGGGCATGGATATTGCCTCCCTGATGCCCAAACTGCGCGCCGAAGCAGAAGTCCAGCGCTTTTGGATCGAAGTAGAAGGCCAACTCACCGAAGAGCACCCCAAAACCTACCACACCGTCCGCGTCGATGTCTTCTTCGAGGGCCAAGACCTCAAAAAAGACCGCCTGCTCAAAATCGTCCGCATGTCGCGAGAGCGCTATTGCGGTGTCTATGCCATGTTTGAAAAGTTTGCCCAAATGCAGCTGAAGGTGCACTTCTTACCCGAAGGCACTGAAGAACTCATTCCTTGATCGACCGAACAAAAGTGTCGCAACACCACTCCCCTTCACGCTCTACATGGATACAGCTCATGCCCACCGCTTGCGCCGCGCGTTCGATCACGTACCGCTCCGTGGCAAAATACCCCGAACACACCAGGGTCCCGCCACTTCGCAGATAGGTATCGATTTTTTGTATGAAATCGTGCACCACCTGCCGATGGATGTTGGCGAGGACTATGTCAAAGGGACGCAGCGGCTTCCAGCAGAGAATGTCTGCCTGAACGAAGTGAATCCCGTCGATACCGTTAAGGCGGGCATTGTGCTGTGCATTGTCAATAGCTTCTTTTTGACGATCGACAGCGGTGACCGACCGCGCACCCTCCATCATTGCCGCTATGGCTAAAATGCCCGAGCCCGTGCCGGCATCCAACACCTCCTTGCCGCTTAGCTCTAAGCAGCTGAGCGCGCGCAGCATCATGCGCGTCGTTTCGTGATGCCCTGTGCCAAACGCCATGGCGGGATAAATGTATATGCGCTTGCCCATACCTGGCAGGTCCTCCGTCGCGTGACCGACGGGCACGATGAGCCATGCATCATCTACAGCTACAGGCTGTATGGATTCAGCCCAGCGTGCATTCCAATTTTCTGCGCGAATCCACTGACTTTGCCAACGCGCGCCAAGATGGCGGAGATCCTCCGCCACCGGGCGAAGGATGTCTTCCACCGATGAAGTGGAGGAATAATAAGCCAACAACTCGCCTTCGCGCTCTTCTACGCCAAGGGGAGAGCTGCGCTCGAGGATGCCGAGGAGTGCATCGGCATGTTCAGGTCGAAGGTAGAAGCGCACGCACCAGTACCCACGCTCACTGGCATCTCCCATATTCCGACACTTTACAGCCTGGAATACAGCGGATGGCGGAGATTCTTGTAGTCGATGAGATAGGCCTTGACCGAGCCGACCTTGATAGGACTTTCGATGACGACGGGTATGCGATTGGCATCGTCGCTCACCCATACGTACATTTCATCCCCCTCGTTGAAAATGTTACCCGCAATGAGCTGGGGCGTAATCTTATGGGTGCGAAACCTCCCCTGGTAATAACTGTCCTTGATCTCCATGCCTCGATAATAGACGCGCACGTCGTACACTCCATCTTCGAGGAAAACCTTAATGGGCAATACTCCCCTGCGTCGCATGGTGGTAATGTCTTGATTGCGCAGTCGATAGAGTACCGACAACACATCGGACACGCAACCTCCAAGAGGAAAGCTACCAGTGGTTTGCACACCGTTTTTCGTCACGGTATTGTGCGCCGTATTCGTCTGGTGATCAAAGACCACGATTTCATCAATCCGATAATCCCCCTCCTGCACATGGCGCTCAAAGCGCAGGGGAAGCAAAGTGCGCTTTTCGACTACGGCCTTAAATTCGTCGTACACCTTAAAAAACCACTCATACGAGGCATAGGTCTTGCCGATAGCGGTGAGATACCAGTAATTGGAATCCTCTCGAACGGAAAAACGCACTGTCCCCGCAGGAATCCACAGCAGCCCCCAGTTGTAATACACCTTGTAGAGCAAGTATTCGCCCTCGCGAAAGCTTCGGTTGTCGATAGCACAGGGCCTCTCACTTCCGAGGGCGGAAGCATCGCTCTGTGCCGTCATCTTCGGTACAAAGGCAAACATTATCGCAATAAGAAGTGTACTCCTATAAAATTGAGGACTATGCATGTACCGTCCGTATTGTCGGGGCTTGTAGGGCAAACCATACACTCCCTACCAACGCAGGCACCAACAGATTTAGTACCCAGGTCAATGCGCTGGCCAGCGCGATGCCCTCCACCTCTGCTCCGTAATGCTGCAAGAGGAGCACCGCCCACTCGATACGCGCAGCAAAGCCCAGCCAGCCCGGTATGGGTACGACCGTCTGTAAAAAAAACACCAAAGGCAATGCCTCCATCCAGTGCATCACCGATGCCCCCGGTATCATCACGTCCAACAGATAGGCAAACAGGGTCAGATACGTCAGGTAGCGCAGCCCAGCCAATACACCGACCACAGCCAATTGCCTCAGCGTGGGAGGCTCACCTATCCGCCGACGCACCACAGTCCACCGACGGGCCATGGATGCCGACACTGCACGCCACACCAAATACCCCACTCCCAATAGCGCGAAGACTCCCAAAAGCATCCACCCAGCCTTAGACGAAAGCCCGACGGGGATTACAAACAATCCATCTGAGGACGACAAGAGGTAAAGCGCCGGCAGCGCTCCAGCCATGGTTACTGCGGTCTGAATCAGCGAATTCCACCCCATGCGCTGTAGCCCCATGGCACGTGCGTGCGAGGGGAGCAACATCGGCCGACCGACCAACTCGCCCAACCGATACGGGGTGAGCAGCCCCATGCCCCAACCCAGTAGCACATCCCGCACGCAGTCTCCCCACCGTCGATCCATCACACCTCTGAGCAACCAATACCACTTACTGCCCTCCAGGAGAACATTGATGGCCACAAGCCCTATGACCATGCCCAGCGAAGAGCATGTGAAAAGTGATTGGAGCCGCCCCACAACCTCCAATGTCCACCCGTTGTCGACAATTGTCGTCCAGAGTTTATAGCCCAAAGCGCCGGTCAAGACAAGCCCCACGGCTCGCGTTACGACGCTGCGCCGCGCGAGGAGGCGTCTAATTTCGTCGACACTCATGAGGGTGAAAAACTGCTCCTGCTCAGTTGTACCGTACAATGACCGTTTCGCCAATCCAGCAGTTGACCTTTACCTTTTGGCCTTCCTTGATCTTGCGCATGAAGCCCTCTTCTTTGGGAGGTCGCAGCTTGGCATAGCGGGCGATTTTGCGATTGGCTTCTTCACGCACCTCGGGATCGATCGACTTGGCATAGGCATATTTGTCGATAGCGGCGAGGATAGCCAAACGTTGGTTCCACAGATCCCCGCAGTGTCGAGCCGTCGACGCGTACATATCGCCGATGAGCATGTACGGACGCCCCCAGCCCTTCTTCAGTGCGGCTGCGCGCAGCGCCTCGCGTCGCGCATCGACGTGTTGCTTCAACTTTCGAAAGAGAATAGAGGCAATGGCAAAGTGATAACGCGCCTTGTCTTCATCGCTCTCCGCCTTGTCGATGGCCAGGCGGTATTTTTCGATAGCTTCCCTAAACTTCGCCTTCGCCTCCTGGGTTTTGCCCTCCTCTTGCGCCTGTACACCTTCGTCAAACAGCCGCTTGGCGGCAATATGGGGATTTTTGGCCTCAAACTCGGCGCGGAGCTTGAGGTTTTCCGTCGTCGCATAACGCTCCCAGCGTCGCTCCAGCCGACTCAAAAAGGCATTACCCTGCTCATCACAACCGGCCTTCTTCATCTTGGCAATCATATACTTGACCCGCTCCATGTTGTTGGTGTCGGCTTCGTATTCGGGTCGAAACTTTTTCTCGAAATAGTCGCAGTCGTAGAGTTTCAACTCAATTTCGCCAAACTTGGCTTCTGCGTGCTTTAAGGACTGATCGTAATACTCCGCCCACTCGTCCTTCTTAGCGATGTTGTATTCGGCAATCTCTCGAATGCGCTGATGGATGCGCCGCGCCTCCTCGGCCGATATCTTGCCCTTGTCGAATAGATAGACTGCTACTGTGGCATACGGAATGATGACCGTGTACAGTGAGTGCACACCGGCCTTGTCGACAGCCTCGTCGAGCACTTTTTTGAGCTTCGAATACGGCGTGCGCAAGTAGTAAAACATGTGAAAGGCCTTATCGCCAAGTATCTGTCCGAGCTTGATGCGGTAACACGAATCGGTCGTACACCCCGACTCAAGTCGCATCTTTTTTGAAGCATAGCACCGATAATAATCGTCGAACACCTGGAGAATGCGCTGCTTCCACTCCTCCTTTTTGGCAGGGTCTTGCTCCTGTTCGAAGAGTTTGGTAAGGATTTCAATGCCCGATGTAAAATTGTAGGGTTTTACGCCGTCATAAGCGGGTGCGATTTCATACGCCAGCTTCCAGTTTTCATACGCCAGCGCGTAATCGCCTTGATCCATAGCATCTACATAAATGGAATACGCATCGAGGCCCTCTTCCTTGCGTCCCGATTCATCCAATGTTGTGCATTGCGCCCCGATCGTGCCATAGGCCACTATCCACAACATTGCAGGTGCTGTCCATTTCATCATAAGCGCTTCTTTTATCCTTAAAAGAATTTCCGCTTTCGAAACCAAGTATTATCGTTAAACGTCACACCGAGCGAAAATTGCATGTACGATTTCATGAGGGATTGGGGTACCCACATTTGCCCGATTACCATGCCGAAATGGATGTGCGATATTTGCCGCAAGTGGTACACCGGCAATGTGATGCCAAGCGGCAATTCCCACTTGCGCACGTGTTCCTCACCAAGCAGACGCGGCTCCACCTGGTACACGAAGCCGGCCCGATAGTGTACCCTGCGCAATAGGGCAATGGCTCCGAGCTCGGGAATGTAAAATCCCCCCACACTAAAGGCCCAACCACGACCATAGCGCACCCCGGCACCCTCAATGAGCACAGAAGCATCGACAGCGGTCCAATCTTCTATCTTAAAATCCAACCCCCAACCCCACTGTTCGCTCCTCCAATAGCTCACGCCCAAGCCCCACTCCATCGGCGATCTCCCTATGCGAAGAGCACTGGACTGGTACAACAAGGTATCCCGGATAGCATTGCCCGAGCCAAAAACGGGCCTCCTCGTCCAGTACAAGCGCTCCAATTGAGCACGCATAGCCAGCGAAGGGGTAAAATATACCCCCGCCGTCACATAGCGCTTCCGCGCACTGGGTATGTCCTCGGCCGATAAAAGGCGCCGATATTGTAGTCCCACACGCACATACCAACCGGTAAAGTCCAGTTGGTCGTCGAAAAAAGCCTGATTGGGGTTGAGCCTTAGGGGCGGCAGGATCTCGCGCTCCTTGGAAATGTGCCCAAAGATTTTACCCACGCTCAATCCTCCACTCCAATCCCCTACCTTGACGGCATTGGTCCACAACAGCTGATAACTACCCCCCTTACCTTTGAGGCGCTGCTCCACCTCGAAGGAATCTCTATAGAGAGTGGTAGACGACACACTGTATTGCACTGTCGTGTAGGGAATGAGCGAAAAACCCATACCCCAGTGAAAGCGCGCTTCGCGCTTGCGGAAGAGTTCCTGTATGAAATTGCGCATCGGAAAGGCCAGATCCAATCGCTGGGCACTGCCCAACCGTACCACTGCCGTGGAATCTCCCTCCTTCAATCGCGCCATCTCAAACTGCCCTCCGCTCTCGAAAGCCGTCCACTGCAGCGAAGCGAGCGAGGCCGGATTGTCGACATTGAGCAGCGCCGGATGCTGCCACGAAGCGCGCAAATTGCCGCTGTAATACACCGATGCATTCGCCCGCTGCACCACATTGCCCAACCCCAAGATGGAATATGGCTGTTCGTTGGCCACTTGTGCCCACAGCCCATGGGCCACCATAAAAGCTATAAGAGCGCTAAATCTCACTATACAAGTGCGATCACAATAGAGCATTATACTGCAGTATTTCATACAATCCTTCTAAGACCAGATGCGGGCGTATTTCGGAACGTCGTGCAATATGCGCTTGTAGCAACCTTGCATCCCCGCCTGTCAAGATGAGCGCAAAGTTAGGAAATTCTCGCTCCAGTACACGACAATACCCCTCGATTTCAAAGGCCATTCCGCGCAAAGCACCCGCCTGCATCGCCTCCTCAGTAGTCTGCCCCAACAACGGTACTTCCCCCGACAGCTCCACCTGCGGCAAAGCACTGGTAAACCGATGCATGGCCTCTAAGCGCATGCGCACTCCCGGTGCAATGTTGCCCCCGCGATGCACCCCCTCCGCATCCAACACATCGCACGTCATACAAGTACCCGCATCGACCACCAGCACCGCCCTCCCACTACTGCGATACCTCGCCCCCGCCAGCGCAGCCACGCGATCCCTACCCAACTGGGCACGTTGGTATTCCGTATGAAACGGTACAGGCGTGGCAGCATCCAAACGCAAGTACAGCGGCGAGCTGCGCACGAGCTCTGCCGGCAACTCAAACTCCTCTACTACAGAGGATACGACGATGGGCCTGCCCTCTACAAAAGCCGGTATGCCCCGCTCTGCCCACTCCGCATGAGTGTATACCTCGAGATCCACCATCGTCCCTCCCTGAAAATGGGCAAACTTCAACCGCGTATTGCCCACATCGATGGCCACAGCTTCTCGTAATTCCTCCGCTACCACGGTGATACAATATTTTGCCGGCGTGTACAAGACCAAACGCACAAAAGGAGAAAGAACGTCTCTACAAGTAAAAACTATTAATTTTACCCTTTGGTAAAATTAACGCACCAAAATTCGGCCGATACGCAAGTGATACGGCAGAAATATCGCCCCGTGTTTGTCGTCGTCATCGTCTTGCTGTGCGCAGCTGCAGCAGGATGGGCATGGCGACATTGGGACGCCGGTGCGCTCAAAGCACCAGGAAGCAAAGTCATCCGCACTTGCTGCCAATTTGGCTACGACGTGCCCTACTTCATCTGGCCCTTCGGAAGCGCCGAAAAACTCACCAGCTTCGACCAACTCGGCCCACACGTCTACCTCGGCGATAACTCTGAAAACAACGGCATCCTCTACACCCACCGAGGAGGATTTATCGATATGGGGCACTTGCGCGACTACGCCGATTGGACCTACTACCTCCACCACCAAATCCGCAAAGCCATCGACGACCACCGCGATACCCTCGTACTCTACCTCGGCACCGAAGGCGGCGAAAAATACCTCTTTGTCTTCCTCGACAGCTTCCCCGTCACCGACGAAAACACCATCCGCCTCGCCGGCTACATGGCCTTCCAATTGGGCATCTGGCACGAAATAGCCACCTGGTACGGCGTGTCCTTCATCCCCTTTATCCCCGAACAGTACTCCAGCTTTAGCCCCGAAGACCTCTACTCCAACGGACTGGGCGTTGAGCTCGGCACAAAAGCACTGCACACCCCCGGCGACTACACCAAAAACATGACCCAACTCATCCACACCACCCTGCTCGACCTATATCCCGTTTCGACTATCGACGATACCAAGCGAGCCATGGACAAGGTCGAAGGCCTTTGGTGGAACAAAGACGTCTACCTACCCAGCGGAGCACTCCTCATACGCCGCTATTACGATATCCACCCCCCGCTCTACCCCTGGCGCCTGCCCGAAGACGAAGACCAATACCCACCCCATGCTGTCTACTTCGACACCACCACCACCGACGGCACCCCACTCGACCACTTCTTCCGATTTGAAATACGCACCAACGAAAAAATACCCGTCACCAGAATCTTCGGCTACCCCAAGACCGTCCTCACCCATCGCGATTTCGATACCATCATCGCACAAATCCAAAGAGAAGAACAAAGCGGTGCCCACCTACAAAAACACCAACCGCAATAAATCCCTCCCCTCTACAGGGCTGCCTTCCCTATAGTGTATAAAATCGAGGATGCATGCCCTCTGAATTCAGTCCCCTTTGGCCTTCTTCTTCTTTTTCTTCTTGGGACGCGTATTGCCGTAACTACCCAGAAAAAACTTCCCGCGACGCGTCCTGCGATCTCCTTTGCCCATACAACTCAGTGATTTTGATAAATAGGTCTGCAAATATCGAAAAAATCGCGCACTTCCACCTATACACACCGCGTACGCCCCCCATCGACGGGGAGATTGACGCCGTTGAGATACGATGCCCAAGGCGAAGCCACAAAGGCCACTACGTGCGCGATTTCCTCCGGCTCAGCAAAGCGCTTGAGCGGTATGGACTCCTCCATCTGGCGCGCCAAAGCATCTGCCGATATTTTACGCCGCTCTGCCCAAGTGCGTATCAATGAAGACAAGCGCTCGGTAGCTGTAGCTCCCGGCAATACCGTGTTGACCGTAATGCCGTGTGGACCCAATTCCACCGCCAACGTCTTCGCCCAATTGGCTACGGCGGCACGCACCGTATTGGATACACCCAACCCGTCAATGGGCGCCTTGACCGACGTCGACGCAATATTGATAATCCGACCATAACGCGCCGATTGCATGCCCGGTACAAAGACCTTTGTCAAGATGTGAAAGGCAAGCAAATGCCTCCGCATAGCCCTCTCAAAATCTCCAACCTTCGCCTCCAACAACGGCGCCGAAGGCGGCCCACCCGTGTTGTTGACCAAAATGTGTACTACCGATACCTCCGCAAGAATTTCGCACGCCACCGCCTCCACCTCCACCACATCTTCAAAATCCACCACCCGATAGCCGTGCCCTCCCGACCCCACCACCTCCAACTCCTCTACGAGCTGCTGCAACAACTCCTCCGACCGCGCTAACGCAATCACGCGCGCACCCCATGCCGCCATCACCCGAGCTACCGCCCGCCCTATACCCTGACTCGCTCCTCCCACTACCGCCGTCTTACCGCGTAAAATGTCCATAACACCAACCATTTTATACGAGAGCGAACTTACATAAAATCTGCCGTTCACAACCCACTGTCGCGGGTCCACCATTTTATACAAAAAACGACAACAAACAGATTATAAAATTTTTTAATGTATATTTGCAGTGTCTTCTGTTTTATACACATGAAAACATTTTATAATATGAAAAGGGATTGCAAACATCGCGCTACGATGTACGCGCTGCTCCTCTGGGTCCTTACCGCCATGGTCGCTCGAGCACAGCAGCGCGCCTGTCCCATCATCGTGCCTGCTGCTCCGACCACCCTCTATGCCATTGAGCGCACCCCAGCTACTGTGCGCAATCTCCCCTGCCAGCAGCACGGTACACCTTGGCAGCACCCCGAACGTGTCCGTCGCGAAGACGGCAGCTATGCCACTCTCCTAATGCCTCAAATGGGATGGACGCAGTGCTTGTACGCCAGCGACTTTCGCTTTGATCTGCCCCCTCATGCCATCGTCACGGGTGTCGAACTCATCGTCAAAGGACATGTGAAGGGCACTGCCGTACGCGACCTGCGCATACAACTGGTCGATACCAGCGGGATGCCGTACGGTGTCAACCTACAGTCCACCGCGCAGCAGCACGCCTGGCAATCGCGTAGCGATACGATTTGGACGTACGGAGGCAAAAACACTACATGGCAAACCACGTTGTCCCCCGACGTGATCAACCATCCACAGTGGGGTGTGCTCATCCAATTGTTGCACCCCGGCATGGATTCTACCGCTGAAGTGTACGTCGACGTGCTTCGCCTGAGGGTGTACTTTCGGCTCTATCCGGAGCTGTGCCGCGACTTGCCGGCGGAGTTTATCGTGCGCCCCCTTGCTCATGCGCGGCGCTACCACTGGCAAATTCCACCAGGAGCGGAAATGCTCACCATGGACGACAGCAGCAACGCCATTGCTCTCAACATCCGTCCCCTGGCCAACGGACTACACCGCATCTGTGTGCGCACAGAGACCAACCTGGGCCTCAGCGATCCGTGTTGTACGTATTTCTTCAAGTCCACGCCCTGTCGTGGCGCGCAATGGAGTGGTACCGTCTGGCTCGATGCCGATGGCGACGGCTTGCGACAGGCTGCCGAGCAGCGCCTGGCAGGTATTGAGGTCGAGCTGTATAAAATCGTACGAGGGCGTGCTCGCCTCATAGCCCAGACTCACACAGATACGGCTGGAACCTATCGGTTTGATGGACTTGCAAGTGGACTGTATTACGTGTGGTGGAAGGTACCTACCGATTTACAGCCCACCTCTCCACACCGCGGTGCACCCAATCGCGACAGCGACCTGACGGAAGCCAACGGGCCGGGGACGAGCTCGACGCGATGGGTTTCGGCTGCCCATCCGGCCCAACGGATCGATGCGGGACTCCTATCGAGCTGTATGGTAATGGCCTCCAAGCCACATCTCCAAGCCCTCGAAGGCGGCTGTGACACACATAGACCGTGGGAAGTGGTACTCCGAGATGCACCCACGACACATATCCCCCCCGGCTACCGCCGCTACACATTGATCGCCGATACCCGCGACAGCATCGTGGCCGTTGTAGCCGACTTGCAGTTTGTTTGGACGCTTCCCGGCCAATACCGACTGTACGCCGCCGTCGTCGACGGCGACAGCAGTTCACCCGATTACGTCGACCCTTCGCTGTGGGGCACGCAATGGAAGACTATCGACGCGTGGCGATCCTACCTGCAGAGCAAGGGCCTTTGTGCTGCCCTTAGCGACGATGCGCTCGTCCTCGATATTAAGCATTGCGGCGCTATTGAAGGGATCATCTGGCGCGACGCCAACGCCAACGGCTTGCGCGAGCCCTCCGAAGAGCCCCTCACCGACATCGAAGTCTTTCTCCACGACGTAACGACCGGGCGCCTGTGGACCACAAAGACCAACGGCCAGGGCAGCTATCGATGGCATTACCTCCACGACGGACCATACGTGGTCGAAATACAGCCCCCTGCAGATTTGCGGCTGACGGTCAAAGATGCCGGCGCCGACGATATCGACAGCGATTTCAACTACGACGGCCGATCGGATACCATATTGGTACAGATGGATACCCACCACATCGACGCCGGCCTGCGCAGCATGTGCTTAGTCGAAGCTCCCCCCCTGATGGTCGTACAAATGGGCAGTCCCTGTTTTGACGGCACACCCTACAACGTGGAGCTGGCGCCCATCTTTATGCCTCCTCTCCCCGCCGGCTATGTCGTCGAATACATCGTCATCGATCGCCTCACAGGTGTCATGCTCTACCGCAGTACCGTACCTCGATTTACCCTCCGTTCGGATGGAGCCTACGACGTGCGTGCAGTGGTCTATCATCCCCAGGTAGGAAATCGCGGCTACATCGACTGGTCGCGCTTCACATTGGGTAGCTCCACCATTGATCAGCTGTTGCAGTACATCGAAGACGGCGACATCTGCGCTGCGGTGAGCGATCAAGCAGCTCAACTGGACGTCCCGCGCTGTCCGTTTATCGCCGGACGCGTCTGGTGGGATGCCAACGCCAACGGCATTCAAGAGCAGGGCGAACGCGGCATAGCCGACTACGAGCTGTGGATACTCAATGACCAAGGCGATACCGTCGCGCACCTCAAGACCTTAGCCAACGGCACCTATACCCATACCCTCCTCAGGGAGGGGCAGTATCGCATCGCCGTGCGCGCCCTCGAAGGGCACCGATTCTCACCCAAAGATGTCGGCCTCGACTTCTCCGACTCCGACGTCGACTCGACCGGCCATAGCGACTTGTATTTGCTCCAGTACGGCGACCGACTCATCCTCGACGCCGGCATCTACGCCGATTGCCCCTTCCCGGAAGACCTCACCCATTTTACCCTTCAGCTCGACACACCGGGTTGCATACGAGCCAATCGAGGCGTGCGCCTCTGGACCTCGGGGCAATTTTCTCCACCGTATACCAACCTCTCCTACCGTTTCATACTCACTACGTCCCAAAATCCCTGGCGCTACATTGCGATACAACCCACCGACACCTTTGTCGTCGACTCGCCCGGTGCGTACATCGTGTGGGTCTTGCGATGGTTTGATACGTCCGTTCACCTGCTGGCGTTCGATGGCGACTCCCTCGTGCGCAGCCACCGCTCAGTCGCCTCGTTGATCAATGCACTACAATCCCTCGACGCCTGCTTGCAGTTCGACAGTAGCGATCACGCCGTAGAAATCGAGCGGTGTACAAACTCCTTCAAGGACGTGCTTACGCCTTCCGATGCACTGCCGTATAGGACTTTTACGAGTTTTGGCGGCGGTGCACCGAGGGGTGACGGCCGCAACGATCTACTACACAGCTCTCACAATGCTGAAAGTACCACTCACGACGACGCTGCTCCCTGGATGGACGTCTTTCCCAATCCTGTCGGGGGCACCTTATATCTGCGCGCTCGAGTCGCACGGGGCGTACCAGTCCAGGTCCAACTCCTCGATCCCACCCGACGTCCGCATCTCCGCATTGTGCTTCCTCCTGCCCGTGAGGGGAGGGTGGAGCTACGACTATCGGTTGAGGAGCTCCCCCCCGGCACCTACCTGCTGGTGCTCACCGACGGGAGGCATCAGCTGCAGCGCACCTTCGTCAAGCTGCCGTAGCCAGATATGCGGCGAATGCGCTAACTTCGCTGATGGCAGAAAAAATATTTTGGTGCTGCAGCAACGGAAAAAAGTATGGCGCCTATTCTTCCCTATGTTCTATTATGGTAATTTGCCTGTTGTGCAATTCATCTAAGATAGACCTTTGGTACTCACTATACTTAATCTCTCCATCACTGGCATCAATGATGACATTAATTTTTATCTTGTTAAACTTTTCCAACAAATTTGTGACAATATGATGAATATCTGAGAATTTTCCGGTGACATCGCCGAGATGGAGATACACTTTTTGGAAATACTTTTCGGGGGGTACATCAATTGGCGGCTCTTGCACATGATTGGGACCTTTCGGAATACTTGTTATTTTACCTCCATTATTATCATTGTCCACATCGATTATCGTGTTTATGGTTTTTTCACACAGATCTGACCGTATGATGATTTCGTCTTCGGTCAGGTGGATAGAGGGTTCTTGTTTATACCATTTACACCGTATTTTCCCCTCGTCGAAAATGCCCGCACCAAATAAACCATCCCTTACACCCTCTTTGATACAATCAACAAATACCTTCGCTGAAGCTAACCTCAACTCGCCGGGGGTTTTCAGAAAGCTATCGTAAATCTTTTTCACCTCCACACAGTCTTTGCTCTTGAGATATCGCTCCTTTATTCTAATTGGAGTGAGCTTTTCCAGTATTTTATGCGTCGACCGTAAAAAGCCATAGATTTCCCTATCCAGCCTTTGGTCTTTGCCAATTGACGGTATGCCGAGATCTAATGGCTTAAGCTGTCCCCCTTTTTCGGGTACATAGAGACGACGATAGAATTTGCGCAACTTTTCATATCTTATTTGTCGTTTTTCACGATACATCTTTTTCAGCCGTTCCTTTTGCTCTTCCGTGAATTCCCAATGATTATTTCCCTTGATTTTTTCCAGGGCAATGAGCTCTTTAAGGTACTCTTCGAATTCCAGCTTTTCTATATCCGACCCACATAAAAAGAACATTGTGTTGCGATATGTTCGCGGGCGGTCACCACAAATGATAAAAAACTCCGCTCGGAGATCGTCGAATACAACGAGCTTGAACTGCGGATCATCGGGTATATCTCTTGTGTTGTTCGGATAGAGATAGGTTTTTAAAATTGGATGATCACCTGAGACCATTGCTTTAATGAGTTCCCTCTTTCGAGCCTCGACATCCCGGATTTGGACATTTTCCTTCTCATTGCGGATAACGGTATTCAAGGTAGCTTTGGTAGTAAAAAAGTATCCTTCGTCAGACAGGTAATACAACTCCCTCTTTAAATGATCCAAGACGTTTTCTATAACAGCTTTGGTAAGATCTTTGGTCAGCACATAGCGGGCAATTTTTTCCTCGGTGTGGTGATGAGGTTCTCGACCGGTAATTTTCAATATGGGAAAGGAATTCATAAAGATGGTAGTGCTCACTACAGTGCCGAGTCGGTGTTTTTCATACGAATCACCGAGTAATTTATCGACCTTCATGGCGCCCGATATGCGCCTTTCCTCGTCTGATTTGCCATCTTCAGTTTTCAATTTGTGGGCGGTAATGTCTTTAGCGATGATGCTGTCCCAGTTGCTCCCAATATGCTCGATGAGCTCTTTCCTCAGTGTTTCGTTTTTGAGGGGAAAATCTCCAAGACGAATAAAGGGGATTTGCTTTTTGAGCATGGAATGAGTGACGATCGATAACAGCCGCAATACACCGCGCGTACGCTGAAACGTCGGTATTACTCCCCACTGTGTATACAACACGTCGATTACCTCGGGTTTAAAGGGATAGCTCTCAAGGAACTTTTCTTTGTACACCGAACGCATATCGGATTTCAACACACCTTGAGCCTCAGCGTGCTCTACAAACTCTTCGACTATTGCTGCAGCTTGATCTTCATCAATGGTTTTGAAGAGCCGCTTACGGATGATGGCTGCAATTTCATTATCGCTGACGGGTGTGATGTTTTTCTTGACACGACCAACTACTTTGCGCAATTTATCGAAAGCTTCAGAAGCATCGTCACCGAAATATTCTAAATTACTCGATGGCAAGGTCACGACCAACAGTGCATTGTCCATTGATGAGACGGCACCTGTGAGCTCCTGGATAAAGGCATAAGTCTGTGCCGCAAGGGTGGTTGCACCAACATTAACCCCATCCGCCTTGACGATATAAGTGAGGAGCTCATCAATGAGTATCAATACAGGGCCGTGTTGGGCGAGGATCGATTGGAGCTTTTCCTTTCCTGGGGAGGTCATTCCTTTGGTCAGCGTTACCTTTCCCGTGAGCTGACGTTCGAGCTCCTCCCACAGCCGTACCTCTGTTGCATCAAAGGCCGTTCCGTCGATGACAACAATATTGACCTTCCATTGACGCGCCTTGTGATAAAGAGCGATGAGCGTATGTGTCTTACCACCTCCGAACGAGGTTTGAAGCTCATATACGGAATCTACCCCTTCACCACGAAAGCGATCCTTCACCTCATTTAGTATGGACCGCAGGCCTTCTGTCATATAGGTCTTAGCAAAGAAGAGATCCGCATTTTGGTAGACCTCAGGTGCTTTCCCCTTTACCACTTGCCATAAATCTGCGGCGTAGATGTCCATCTCCACCCGACCAGCCACCACATCTTCGTGGGGTATGGCAATCTCATAAAAGGGCTTCACACGAACCGTATCCATAAAGCTAATTTGATTTTAATATTTCTATGTAAATATAACCCACTTGTCAAGATACATGGTGCACGCAGCCACCGATAACTTCATCATGCAATCAAAGCAATGATAAAGCTCACAATCTCCAAAAACCCACCTCAGCAGAGTTGATAAAGTTGCGATCGGCACGATAACATCTCCAACCCACCCTATAGATAGCTTCTGTCACGGACATTCATCCCATGTCAGTATCTCATTCTGATTTCTCACGCATAAACCCTACTGACTATTCTTCACTGCCATCGAAATCCATTTCTCTCTGCATACCATGTGTTTTATCAAAGTAAAACGATGCTCTACTACCCAAAAAGCCTTCCAATAGTTTGCGCTCCTTACTCTCCATGGGGAGTGTCTCGGCGATGGCCTGGGCCACTCGAAAAAAGGCATCGTTGGTATGGTATCCCGTTTGATATAGTGTTTGAGGTATTAAATGTCGTCGCCCATCCGACCAAAGCTTGACCACCTTGTGGAGTACATCAATCAATTCTTTCGCATCCTCGAGATCATCGTGTTTTCGCTCCTGTGGGCCGAGCAGGCGGATAAGGTTTTTGTCCTTTTGGATAAATCCGCGGTTCCACTCCCGTTCCAGATCGACTCCGGCGGTTTGTGCGAGCTTGCGCGCATCGTCAAACTGTAAGGCTCTCTCCTTATAGGCCCATCGCCAGAGCAGGTAGAACTTCGTCAATGGAGAGAGTTCGCCTGCGAGGCCGTTGTGGAGGATTTGACGCACGGCGTGATCCGTCACTACCTGCCGTACGTAGTCCAAAAGCGCGGAGATGGGCACTTCATTGCCTTCGTTGTCCAACACCCTGCGGTACTTGCCGAAGATTTCGATGGCAGCGCCAAAGGCGGAGATGAGATAGTCTGCTCCGCTCAATCCCTCCTTCCACAACATCTCCAACCTCCGAGG
>WFXH01000037.1 GCA_015490715.1 Saprospiraceae bacterium
AGTAAGATCTGTGATTCCCGAAAGCGCCTTGCGCGATTTTATTGTTGACGGCCTTCTGGCTGGAGTACAAGGCGTAATGGTCTTCGTCCCACAGATTGCCCTGATGTTTCTGTTCATAGTAGTGATGGAAAAGAGCGGATATTTAGCACGTGTCGTCTTTTTATTCGACGGATTGATGCGGCGGTTTGGCATGGACGGTAGAAGTTTGATATCGCTGTTGTCGGGTACGGCATGTGCAATACCGGCAATCATGTCGACTCGCATCATTCAAGATCAGAAGAGTCGATTGATAACACTCTTTGTCACGCCATTGATGAGTTGTAGTGCGCGCATTCCCGTGTATATCATGCTCATAGAGATATTGATACCCGATCGCCTTTTATTGGGTTGGATCAATCTTCAGGGGCTGGTTTTTTTGTCCCTATACATCTTAGGTTTGGTATCGGCCATAGGAGTGGCATGGGTCATGAAGCGCTTTGTGCGAAACACGGGACGGGGGATGCTGACGTTCGAATTGCCCATGTACCTGATGCCGGATTGGAGGGTGGTGGGATACGAGATCTATGAAAAAGTGCGCGCATTTGTCGTCCAGGCGGGGAGAATCATCGTCGGCATATCCATCGTGTTGTGGTTTTTGTTGAGCTATGCACCTGGGAACATGAGAGATGGGAGTATAATAGTAAAGGCGGAGTCGATTGAAACATCCTTTGCAGCATCGATGGGCAAAGTCATGGAACCAGTAATACGCCCTATAGGTTACGACTGGAAGATTGGCATCGGATTGATCAGTGCATTTGCAGCGAGAGAAGTATTCATTGGGACGATGTCGACGATCTACCATGTCGAGGAATCCAATCCGGAAGGATTGAAACAAACCCTCCTCAGTGCTGTCGATCCGAGGACAGGTCGAAGGGTATTCAATACGGCCACAACGGCGTCGCTGTTGATCTTTTTTGTCCTTGCCATGCAGTGTATGAGTACCTTAGCAGTGACCAAAAAGGAAACCGGGAGTTGGAAAATTGCTCTGTTGCAATGGGTAGTAATGACGGGTTTGGCCTATGTAGCTGCATGGATGGTGTATACCTGGCTCTCCTGAGCAATGTTCCACGTGGAACATTAACCATTGCGTTCGTCCCTGCCCCAGTGGAGTTTTTCGCGCAAACGATGGATGAAGTCCATATCCTCTAAGTACAGCAAGTCGACCGAATACGGAGACTTGCGCACTTGAAGCTCGAAGCCGTTGGGTATGTAATCGTATCGCGAGTCTAAAGTGATCATAAACTGTTTGGCTCGTCCAAAGGGAATGATGCGTACCGTAGCATCGTCGTGTACGACCACAGGACGCACCGACAGATTGTGTGGGGCTACGCTCGTGATGACAAAATTTTGCGTATTGGGAAATAAAATCGGCCCGCCACAACTCAGTGAATACGCTGTCGAACCCGTAGGCGTCGAGATGATGAGCCCATCCGACCAATAATCGTGTAAAAACACTCCATCTATGTATACCGAAATGCGCACCATGCCCGAAGTGTCTGTACGTCGGATCGTGAAATCGTTGAGCGCATACGGAAAGTCGTCCAAAGACGTACCGGTCGTGGATATCTGTAACAAAGAGCGAGATTCCCGACGGAATTTTCCCTCAAAAAGCGCATGAATCGATTGTTCCAACTCCGTTTCTCGTACAGCAGAGAGAAATCCCAACCTGCCTAAATTGATGCCCAGTATGGGTATACCGCGATCGTACGCTATCCGCACAACACTCAAAATAGTGCCATCTCCACCGAGCGTGATTATCAAATCTACCTCCGAAAGGGCTATATCCTCTCCCCAAGAATCAATTGGTTGTGCTCCGTTACAGTGCTTCTTTAACAATGCACGAAAGTCGCCGTGCACCGCTACCCGACAGCCGTGCATCTTCAACAACTGCACGAGCCGCTGTACGATACCACAGTGCTCCTCCCGAAGATAGATGCCGTATATTAGAGCGTTTTTAAACATACTACAAAGTCCAATGGTCCTTTAAAATGGTAAAAATAACCTCCGACTGACTAACGAAACCATGGTTGAAACCATTTCATCGCACAAAGCCAAGCAACAGTGGCAAAAATGGTGCCGTACCCATGCCGTCCCTCCCTTTCTTCAGCCCTGGTGGTGGAATGCCCTCGCCGGAGAAGACCGCTGGCACATCTCCTGTGTAACATCGCCAAACGGAAAGTTTCGCGCAGCAATGCTCTATCAAGTGCGTCGAAAATTCGGAATAAACTACACCACCATTCCTCCTCTGACCCCGTACAATGGCCTCTGGCTCGATCCGATGCGCGATGCCAAACCCCATACGCGCGAACAAAAATACCGCCAGTTTTTATCCGATCTAATCGCCCAACTGCCTCCACATACCATTACAAGACTGACCATCTTCCATCCCACGGGTGATCTGCTCCCCTTCCGCTGGCACCGCTATCACATCACTCCGCATTATACACAACAGATACGATTGACCGATGAGCCCACGCTATGGGAAAACCTCCACACCGAGGTACGCAGAAAAATTCAAAAAGCTCGAGACAAGGACATACACATTGAGGTATGCCCTGACGATATCGACAGATTTTTGGATCTATTGACCGAGCTGCACCAGTGGAAAAAAATACCTCTCGGCACTACCAGTAAAGTGATCCGATCGCTGCATCATCATTTAATCCAGCGCAAGAACCAGACCATCCTATTTGCGAAAAAGGGACAGACCGTGCATGCCGCCATCTATCTCCTATTCTCACACGACACGGCATACTACTGGTTGGGTGGCCTACACCCTTCCTTTCGCGATTCTCTGGCCATGTATCCACTCCTGTGGGAAGCCCTGTGCCTAAGCGCAAGGCGCGCAGCGATTTTCGATTTCAATGGGAGCAACCAGCGCTCGATTGCGCAAGTGTTTACTCGATTCGGCGCACAAACTATACCGCGATGGCAAGTCTATAAAACGAGTAACTTCCTCGTCGAATGTCTGCTTCAGTGGTGGAAAAAGAGGGGATGAAATGTACAGCATAGACGGGTACCTCTGTCGCGCACTCCATTGGCTGTGGAAGAGCTTCGAGGTGACGGGCTACCGAGGGAGCTCCCATTCGTATTCGTACTGGAT
>WFXH01000038.1 GCA_015490715.1 Saprospiraceae bacterium
ATGCGGATGTCTTTGGGCAATTTGATGTTCTTATTATCCCACTTGAGGTAGGGACCGTAACGGCCTTTCATGACGAAGATGGGCTTGTCGCGATAGCTGGCGATGGGTTGCTGGAGCCGTAGGTATTCCCCAATGAGCTCGAGGGCACGGTTTCGGTCTACTTGATAGGGATCTTCCCCTTTCGGTAGGGAGATGTAGGTGTCTTTGCCCCACTGGATGTAGGGGCCATAACGGCCGCGGTTGACGACGACATCTTTGCCCTGAAATTCTCCAAGGTATTTGGGTAAGGCAAGCAGCTCCAGGGCTTCTTCGAGGGTGATCGTCTCGATCGACTGATCGGGCTTGAGGTTGGCAAAGCGCGGCTTCTGGCCTTCGCCCAATTCCTCAAAGGTACCCAATTGGACAGCGGGCCCCACGCGCGTCAGTTTGGCCACCACGGTCAATCCCGTATTGGGGTCTTTGCCGAGTATGCGCTCGGCTTTGATGCGACCGGCCTCTTTAAGCGTGCGCTCCAGCGTCTTTTGAAAAGGACCGTAAAAGGTCTCGATGACCTCCTGCCATTTGATCTTGCCGCGAGCGATTTCGTCAAATTTTTCTTCCACTTCGGCCGTAAAACCGTAGTTGATGATGTCTTCGAAGTGCTCTTTCAAAAAATCCACGACGATCATGCCGATATCGGTAGCAAAGAAGCGATTGCGCACGCTGCCCACCTTTTCGGTGATAGTGGTCTCTTCAATCTCGCCGTCGCGCAATACGAGTTTATCAAACTGCACGGGCGTGCCCTCACGCGACTCCTTTACCACGTACGAGCGGTTTTTGTCCATGAGTTTTGCAATAGTCGGTGCATAGGTGGAGGGGCGTCCAATGCCGAGCTCTTCGAGTTTTTTGACTAAGCTGGCCTCCGAATATCGGGCCGGCGGTTTGGTCTGTCGCTCAAGGGCGGTCATTTCGCGCAAGGGCAGTTGTTGATTGACCTCCAGCGGGGGGAGTACCGTCTTTTCAGACTCTTCTTCCTCATCACTTGCCGCATGGTACAGGCGCAAAAAGCCGTCGAAGCGCAGCACTTCGGCCTCTGCGCGGAAGACAGCCTCCGGCTCGGTCGACATAGAGATCTCCACAGTAGTCTTTTCGAGCTGAGCGTCGGCCATCTGACTGGCTACGGTGCGCTTCCAGATCAGCTCGTACAACCGCTGCTCGTCCTGGGTATTGCCGGCAGTCTTGCGGTCGAGATAGGTCGGTCGAATGGCCTCATGAGCCTCTTGCGCCATCTTGCTCTTTGTCTGATATTGGCGCAACTGGAGGTAATCCTCTCCAAAGTCTTTGACAATCACTTCCTTAATAGCTTGAAGAGCCGTATCGCTCAGGTGCACCGAATCGGTACGCATATAGGTAATCCAACCGCTTTCGTAGAGGCTTTGGGCTACGCGCATGGTCCTGGTGACGGAAAATCCCAGCTTTCTACTGGCTTCCTGCTGGAGGGTACTCGTAATAAAGGGTGGGGGTGGTTTTTTCGTCAGCGGCTTTTTTTCGATTTTTTCGATATGAAATTGTGCATTCTTTGCCTTCTGGAGGAGGTCCATGGCTCCCTGGCGGTCGTCGAGGCGTCTGTCTAAAACGGCTTTGAGCAAGGCCTTTTGTCCATCGCCCTTTTCGACTTCAAAGAGGGCTTCTACTTTGTAGTAGTGCTTGGGTTGAAATTGTTGGATTTCTCTTTCTCTTTCGACGATCAGGCGAAGAGCCACCGATTGGACGCGTCCGGCGGAGAGCTTGCCTCGAATTTTGCGCCACAGCGTTTCGCTGAGCTTATAGCCGACCAGACGGTCGAGCACGCGCCGTGCCTGTTGGGCATCGACGAGCTTCATGTCGATGCTGCGCGGCTGTTGGACGGCCTTTTGAATGGCCGACTTCGTGATTTCGTGAAAGACGATGCGGGGAGTGCGCTCGATATCTAAGCCGAGCACTTCGCACAGATGCCAGGAGATGGCTTCGCCCTCGCGGTCTTCGTCGGTGGCAAGCCACACTTCCTCGGCCTCCTTGACAGCACTCTTCAAATCGTTGACGACCTTGCGCTTTTCGGGCAATATTTCATAGTGCGGCTTAAAGCCGTGTTCGATATCGACGCTTAACTCGTTTTTTTTCAAATCGCGTATGTGCCCAAAGCTGGATTTCACTTCAAAATCCGACCCGAGATATTTCTTGATGGTCCTTGCTTTTGCAGGCGATTCGACAATCATGATCTTTTTCGCCATACGGTGCACACGTTTTATGGAATTCGGTTGCGACCACATTTCAGTCCATGCACGACCCACATAGCCATCGGCAATTGGCGATGCATTGGCGACAAAGGTAGTAATTTGGTCGGTATCCCTCCACTGATGCGTTGCGTTGGCATGTCCGGATTGCTATTGCACGGGTGTGTAGCGGAGGAGGTGGGATTCGAACCCACGGTACCCTTGCGGGGTACGCCGGTTTTCAAGACCGGTGCATTCAACCGCTCTGCCACTCCTCCGTCGCGCAGGCAAAGTTAACAAACACCGCGCATTACTGACCTTTCCCGCTCTCGTAGGGTTTTTATACAAACCAACTGGAGCCCCCTTTGTTTACATTTATGTATCTTTGTGCCTCGACAAGCCACTTCGTCACTCGGTGGATGTAGCTCAGTTGGTTAGAGCACTGGACTGTGGATCCAGAGGTCGCCGGTTCAAGTCCGGTCATCCACCCTGTTTTTTTACTCTTCCTCTTCTAATAAGCTGTGCACGTCGCTTTCGATACGGCGGAGGTATTCTCTGCAGCGCCGGATGAGACGTTGTGCTCGACGCACCTCTTCATAGAGCTGATCCAACTCGACCTCTCCCCGTTCGAGCCGCTCCAGAATGCGCTGGATTTCCTCCATGGCTTCTGCGTAGCGAAATGTTGCTCTCCTATTCGCCCGTTTCATCGATGTGGAGTATTTGACTCTGTGCAGCCCCGTCGATCCACCGCGTAGTGATTGCATCGCCCGCTTGAAGGGAGCGTACAGATTTGACGAGCTTGCCCTCCTTTATGGTCATACTGTATCCGCGCCGCAGGATGCGCCTGGGGTCCAACGAGCGAAGGAGGTGTTCGGCACTTTCGATGCGCTGTCGCTGAACCTCGATGAGCCTACGGCTCTGATGTGCAAAGTGATCTCGCGCCTGTGTCAGGCGATAATACTGGTGTGAAATGGTGCGCTCCGCGGCATATCGCAGCTGTTGGGCATACTGCTCTATTACCTGCCGTTCCCGCTGTACGTGCCACGCGGCCATGCGTTGAATCCTGCCGGCCAATTCGACCAGAGTGGATTCAAACCGAGCATTGTGGGCAACAATCCATTCGGCAAGGGCCGTAGGTGTCTTCAAGGCCGCATGGGCTACCATATCGGCTACACTCCGATCGCGTTCGTGGCCAATACCGGTTACCACCGGTATGGGACATAGGGCTATAGCGCGTGCTATTTCATACGCATCGAATACCGTAAGATCCAAACGAGCACCCCCACCCCGCACAATGGCCACAACATCGTACTGCTCGGTCGGAATCCTCTCTAATTGGTGCACTATTTCATACACCGCCCGATCGCCCTGTACGCTCGCTTCGTACAGATGCACGCGAAAGGTGTATCCATAGGGATTGTCGCGCAACTGCACGTAAAAATCCTGCAATCCGGCGGCCTTCGGCGATGAGATGACGGCAATGCGCTTGATGATCGGCGGCAGGGGCACCTGCCGATTGCGCTCCATCAGCCCTTCGCGTTCCAGACGCGCGAGCACCGCACGGCGCTGAAGTTCCATCTCTCCAAGTGTATAGCCGGGATCAATATCGAGGATTTTGAGCTTCAACCCCCATCGCGGGTGATAATCTACCTGGCAGAGGGCACAGACCTTGAGGCCGGACCGCAGCAGCTCGTCGACAAGCGCACCGTGCTCTTCGATGAGCTTTTGGGCCGTGGTGTACCATACCACAGCATCCATAGTGGCGACGATTTCATCGGTCGTCGCATCGCGTTCGACGCACTCGAGGAAATAGTGGCCTCGCGAATGGCTCACGTGGTGTATTTCGAAGATTACCCACAGGGGATAGGCAAAATTTTGCTCGATGACCCTGCGCAGATAATCGTTGAGCTGGGACAGTGTGACGGGTATCGCATTCACCGACGGCGGTATTGTCTACGAACTGGCATGGGTAGCTGTGCCGAGTAAGC
>WFXH01000039.1 GCA_015490715.1 Saprospiraceae bacterium
CCGATACGATGGTGGAGACGGCCAGGACGCTGGCGCATGCCGACATTAAGGGCAAGACCATAGTGATCACGGGTGCGCTTGTGCCCTATGCCTTTCACTCTTCCGATGGATTTTTCAATTTAGGCAACGCCTTGGCCTTTGTACAGACTTTGGAGCCGGGCGTATACATCGCCATGCACGGGATTGCCTTTAAGTGGAACGAGGTGCGGAAAAATCCCAAGACGGGCTTTTTTGAGAAGATTGAGCCGGCGGATGTGTATCCCGGTGCTTCCAGCAATTGATGATTTCGGGTATTAACTTACCACGATGCCGAGTTCGTCGGCTATTTGCTTACGCAGGGCGATGAGGCGTTCGTGCACGGCAATCTTCGTGCGCAGGATGTCGATTTGATGACCTTGTTGTTCGAGCTGTTCGATTTCCCTCTGGTTGTCGGCGAGCATGCGATTGATCTTGGCCAGTTTGAGGTTGAGCACGGCCTTACGGGCTATCTCCCGATACAGAGCGTCGCCGCGCTTGGCCTGCTCGCTGTAAATCATGTACTTCGTCTCCCAATTGGGGCTGTATTCGTAGGGGGAGACCGACAGTTCAATGGCCAGGTTGCGGATGGCTTCGTCGGAGTGCTGTAAGTAGTAGTCGAGGGTAGGGGGCGTGGAGCTATCCGACATTTGATACGCCTCGTCGATGATCTTTTGGAAGAGGGGTGTCTCCAATTTGTCGCGAATATCGCGGATATTTTTGAGTATGAAATCGTAGATGTAGATACCGTTTTCTTCGTCGTACGGTATGTGGCCGTACCGCATGAGCACTTCGACGAGGGCGCGTTCTTTGTAGTAATCTGTCTGGGTGTCGAAGGGTTGGGGGACGGCAGTTGGAGGGCTTTCCTGGACAACCTCATCGTCGTCGCCGATGCGCTGGAGATGTGCCCGCTTGGCCATGCGTCTCAGGATGCCGTTGAGGGTGTGCACGATGATGCTTTCCTCCATGTCGAAGATGCGCGCACACTCTTGGATGTACACATGCCTGCGGACGATATCGGATACGTAGGCCAGGGATTGGACGACTTCTTTAAGTGCGTTGGATTTTTTCAAGGGGTTGTTGGCAGCTCCTTTGAGTAGAATGCGCGCTTTAAAAGGCAGGAAATCTTCCGTATGCGTTTGGATGTAGTGTTCAAACGCTTCGATTCCGAGGTTGCGCAAATAGCTGTCGGGGTCTTCGCCTTCGGGTAGAAGGACGACTTGCGGGTGGAGATTTTGGCTGAGTAGGATATCGATGGCGCGGAGAGCTGCGCGTATGCCGGCGTCATCGGCGTCGAGCATGAGCACGACGCGATCCGTATGGCGTTTCAATAAGCGGGCGTGCTCTTCGGTGATGGCTGTGCCCGAAGCGGCTACGACATGGGTCAACCCGTATTGATGGAGGATGAGCACATCCATATAGCCCTCGACGACGATACAGTGTTCGCGCTGTCGTATGGAGCGCCGAGCCCTGTCCAGTCCGTATAAAAACGCGCTTTTGCGATAGATGGGGGATTCGGGAGTATTGATGTATTTCGGCCCTTTTGCAGCATCACTCAGCGTGCGCCCTGCAAAGCCAATGACGCGACCGGAGGGATTGTGCAAGGGGAAGATCAGCCGATTGCGAAAAAAATCCTTTCCACTCTGCGTCATCAAACCCGCCTGACGAAGGATGTCCTTCGGATATCCCATCGACAGTAGATGATTTGTCAATCCCTTAGGATCATCGCCTGCGTAACCCAGACCAAAGGCTTCGAAAGTGTCTTTGCGAATTCCGCGCTGACGCAAATAGGGAAGTACTACCGATTTGCCCATGTCTGTGTCGAGCTGTCGGACGTAGTAGTCGCGCGCTGCTTGGAAGAGTAAGTAGAGGCGCTCGCGCTCGTCCTGGGCGCGTTGGGATTCTTCATCGGTGGTGCCTCCCTCTTCTTCGACGGCGATGCCGTAGCGCTTGGCCAATAGGCGAATGGCCTCACTAAAGCTGAGTTGCTCATGCTCCATGAGAAACTGAATGACGCCACCGGCTCTTCCACATCCAAAACACTTATAGATGCCCTTGGACGGACTGACGACAAAGGAAGGCGTTTTTTCATTGTGGAATGGGCAGAGCGCTACGTAATTGGATCCGCGGCGCTTCAGCCGCACGTAATCGCCAATGACTTCCTCAATGGCCGCCACTTGCAATACCTCATCGATCGTCTTGCGACTAATCCGCCCCATTCCACATTCTTTACCCTATAACAAACGCATATTGCAACAGTGTTCGCTCCTCACCGTACGGATGCAGATATTTGATTCGTTACCGCATGTGCAATTCTTGCTATGAGGAGTGTGCTATCCAAGGTAAAATGTAATATTCGATAGCTTTCACTGCCCCCACATCCGGGGCAAATATTCATTCGACAGAGGAAAAATACGCGATTTTTTTGAAAATTGCGTAAAATACAAATCTCTGAAAATCAGTATGGTACAAAGATCAAAAATTTAATACTTGTTAAATACAAACAAAAAATTGGCTGCCATGCAATATAGTATGTAAAATGGTCGTATATTTGCAGTGGAATTGATAGTCGTAGGGTAGTTAGCGACATTCAAGGTTTGAAATTGCTTCAAAGGTAAGCATAAAGATTTAGGGTGTTCTCATAGTGTGTTCAGCCCCATTGCCCCTCCCAAGGGCGATGGGGGTTTTTTTTATAGGGACAACCTTTTTTGAGGGATTTTATTCGTTCAGTGCGATTCTGGCGTTTTGTTGGAGGAGTTGTCGGGCGTTTTCAACGGCTACAGACATTTGTCGCTGCCCCCCAAGCATGACGGCGAGCTCGCGGATGCGTTGTTCTGCATTGAGTTTTTGCAAGCTCGTATACGTATGGGTATCTGAACTGTGTTTTTGCACCAGCCAGTGGTGTTGGGCAAAGCTCGCGATGAGAGGCGAATGCGTGATGAGGATAACCTGATGCCGTCTGGCAATTTGTTGGAGCAGTTGTCCCATCTTTTGTGCTACGGCACCGGAGATGCCGGTATCGATTTCATCCAGGAGGAGCGTTGTATGCGGTGAGGCTGAGGCCATGGTGGCTTTGATGGCCAGATTGATGCGGGAGAGCTCGCCTCCAGAGCTCACTTCTTTTAGCGGTCGCGGTGGGAGGCCGGGATTGGCCGTGAAGAGCATTTCGATGTGCTCGTATCCGTAGGGTCCCAAGTCTTCCAAGGCGTGCCATGCAAACTCGATGCGAGCATGCGGCATGCCGAGTTGGTGGAGTAACTCGTTGAGGAGATGGCCCGCATCGGGTAGGGCTGCACGGCGCTTTTCAGACAGCGATTGAGCCAGGGCATGCAATTGGTCGCGCAGTTGTTGAAGGCGTGTTTGAGCTTCCTGATAATCGTGATCTTCGCGGTGCAAGGCATCGAGCTGTTGTTGGAGGCGATGGTAGGTCTGCAATAAGTCGGCGATAGAGGGAGCCTGGTGCTTGAGGAGGAGCTTTTGGAGCTGATCGTAGCGCTGGCGCCATTGCTCCAGTTGATGCGGGTCGTAATCGATGTCGTCGGCCCAATCGGCCAGGGTTTGATAGATGTCTTCCATGTCGAAGAGGAGTGATTCCCATCGTTGAAGGAATTCGCCCCACTCTTTTTTTAGAGAGGCATATTGGGAAAATGTCTGAATGTGTTGGCGGAGCGAGTGGATGAGGGCGTGTTCGGATTCGTAGCCCTCATAGACGATTTGCCGAAAGTCGCGCTGGATGCTCTGGGTGCGTTCGGCAAGGCGGAGCTTTTCTTCGAGGGTTTCGTCTTCGTCGGGATCGATGTTTAGGTTTTCGATTTCACGGCATTGGAAGTCGAGTAGTTCGATGAGGCGTCGGTGTTCGTCGCGTTGCTGGAGGAGCTGCTCTACACGACGCTGGAGGGATCGGTATTCGGCATAGAGCTGTTTGTACTGGTCATAGAGCTCTGTCGCTCCCGCTACGAAGTCGATGTAGTGCATTTGGTGGGCGGCCTGGAAGATGTGAAGTGCGTGGTGCTGTCGGTGTATTTCGATGAGGGGAGCGCTGAGTGCTTTGAGCGTTTGGAGTGGTACGGGATGGTCGTTGACATAGGCGCGGGAGCTTCCGGTGGGGAGTATTTCCCTGCGGAGGAGCAATTCGTCGTTGTCCCATTGAAGGCCTTGTTGTATTAGTGTCTGCTGGATGCTTTCGGGGTAGCGGACGAAGCTGGCCTCTACAATGCACTTTTTGTCTGTGTGGAGTAGAAATTTGCGATCGGCGCGCTGTCCAGTCAGGAGGTTGAGTGCGCCCACTATGATCGATTTGCCTGCTCCGGTCTCGCCTGTAATGACGTGAAAACCCTCTTCGAGTGTGAGCTCGAGCTCGTCGATGATGGCGTAATTTTTTATGTACAGATATTGGAGCATGGGCTCAGCGGTCGGGATTTTGGGCTCGGGATTTTTGCAGCCACTGCTGAATTTGCTGTTGGAATTTGCGCAGATTGTCGGCGCGGGGGTTGTGCTGTAGGCCACGACGAAGACTTTCAAGGGCTTTGCGTGGATTGTTTAGGCGCAGGTAGCTATTGGCCATCTCATACCACAAATCGGGTTGGTTGGGCTTTCGCTGTAAGAGCCATTCCAGGTCGCGGATCTGGTCGTGGTATCGCTCTTGATACAGGTAGATGATGGATCGATTGAAGCGGGCGTTGTAATTGTCGGGATCGAGGGATAGGCCTTTTTCGATGGCCTCGAGTCCCTTGTCGTACCTGCCGGCTTTGGCGTAGGAGGCGCCGAGGTTGACGTAAAAGTCGGCCCGGTCGGGCATCAATTGGATAGCCTTTTCGTAGTCTCGAATGGCCTTTTCGACATCTCCTTTTATGAAATAGAGCTTCGCCCTGCTGTTGTACATCTCGGCATCGTCTTTCAGGCGCAGTCCCCTTGAGTAGATTTCGAGGGCCTTGTCGTGCATGCCCCTATCGCGGTAGTAGTTGCCGAGATTTCGATGGGGCGTCATCGTGTTGGGATAGCGGTCGAGCACGTGTGTGAAGAGCGCGACGGTATTGCTCCACACTGGCAGATACCGATATGCCGTGACCCAGAGCGCAACGACCCATAGAGCGGTCGCTCCGAGTAGGAAGGGACGGAAGCGAGTCCCCTTCCAAAGGCGAAAGATCCCTTCAGCAAGGACAAAGCCCAGTCCGATATACGGAATATAGCTAAAGCGATCGGCCAAATATCCCTGACCCGCTCCGAGAAGTTGGAGTAAGAACATGATGTTGACAAAAAACCACAGTCCACCAAAGACCACCCACCGCAAGTTGAGGCGATGAGCGCGATAGAGTCCGTAAAAAAAGCCCACTGTCACAATAGGTGATAGGTAGTGCATCCAGTTGAGCGAAGCGGGGTAAGGATAGAGCGGACTCAACGGATAGGGCAGGAAAAACTTGTACAGATAGGTAGCCAGCGAGTAGTTGGCGAAGAAAAACCGCTCGATGAGACCAAAGCGCTCGTTGGTATCGAGCGAGCCCTGTTGGGCCAAAAAATAAATGCCGAGCAGCCCAAAGGCCAAGGAGAGGAGGAAGTACGGCCATTTTTCGATGACAGAGCGCAGCACGTTTTTATACCCCTTGAGATAGTCGATCAACACCAAAGTCAGGGGCAAGGTGACGGTCTGGATCTTGGCAAACAAACCGAGCACAAAGCTCCATAGGGATGCCCAGTAGTACAGCTTTGCCTTGCGACGTACGTTGCGATAATATAGGTAGGCCAGAGTACTGAGCAGGAAAAACAGGCCAAACAGGACATCTTTGCGCTCGGTGGCCCATGCTACGCTCTCGACGTGGAGTGGGTGGATCCCAAAGAGGAGTGCCGTGAGCCATGCGCTTTGCCAGGAGCTGCTGAGGTATAAAAACACGAAAAACACCAGTATCGTGTTGATGAGGTGTAAAATCAAATTGGTGGTGTGGACAACGGCACTAAATCGTCGCAGGTATTCATCTTCGGTTTCGCCCGCACGTCGCGGTACAAACACCTCACGCTCGAGAGCAAAGCTCCAGTTGGATAGTGGATTGTAGTTGCCAATCACGGGCGTAGTAAAGATTGTCCGCGTCGTATGGGCGCTTAGGGGGGCCATGACGGCCTCGTTTTCAAAGATGTTTTTGTCGTCGTCCCAGTAGACAAATTCGTATTGGCGTATGGGGTAGTATAGGGCGAGCACGGCAAGCCAAAGACTGCCGAGCGATAGCCATAGGACCCTCTTGCTGACTATGGGCGTTTGCTTCACTGTAGCTACCGCTGCTCTCCGCTCGATTTTTTTACGCGCCTTTTTGCCCATCGATGATGCGGTACAAATGCAAAGATAGGGGAAAATCGCGCAAGATTTCATTGTCTACTGTCGTGGTAGTACGATTTCATACTAATCGAAAGAAGACAGCGATACTTCATGGAAAATCACTTCGCCCCCATGGTTGGTCTTTAGGTGTGACTTTTTGGAGATGGATCAGATGCTCGCAGTGCAGATTTAACTGTCGGAATCGCTGTAACGGGCTTTGATTTCGGGGTGGATGTCGGCGATGCGGATAAGGATGGCGGATTCTTCGACGTCGCCAAAGTCGGGATTTTTGGCCGTGCCGAACATTTTCATGCTAGGGGAGAGGTTCATGTAGATGTTGAAGAGCGGCGGTATGATCTCGCCCTTACTGCGGATGAGTTTGTTGAGTTTGCGGAAGGCCTCTTTGTAGTTCATGTGTATGAAATGGTGGGAGTAGTCTCGAAAGGGCTGTGGTACGATGGGTTGGACGAGTGCTTCGCGATCGGGGAAGAAGTGATGGAGAAAGGACAGGAGAATGTCGCGCGCTTCAGGGTGGTACTGTGGGTAGAGGGTGACCTTTCCGAAGAAATATTCGGTCTTGGGGTAGATTTTGAGTAGGGTGCCTAAGCCTTCCCAGAGGTTGTCGAGCGCATAGAGCCCCTGTTTGTAGTTTTTGGACAACTGGTATTCGGGGCGTATCCACGAGCGGCCGAGCTCGATGGTGGTGGGCAGGTATTCGTCGATAAATTTTTGTGAGAATTTGAAATAGTGCTGCGTCGAGAGGGGTGGCGGGTTGTCGTGTATTTTCGACAGAATTTTGGAGCAGTGTATAAAACGGTAGCCGCCGATGATTTCACCGGTTTGGGGATTGTAGACGATGAGCTGGTCGTAGCAGTCTTCGCAGGTATCGTAGTGGTCGATATCGAGTTCTTTGCCCGTCCCGCCACCGGCGGTGGAGAAGCTAATTTCGCGCAGGCGTCCGATCTCTTCCATGGTGCGCGGGGCGTTGTGGTGGTTGATGATGTAGATTTCGTTGCCACCGCGGCTGGTCGAGCGGATCCACCGGTCTTTGGTGAGCTCTTTGTAAAAGGGTTTTGTCTGTATGGCCATAGGGATATGCTGTGCAATGTGCAAATTTAAGGTTTCTCA
>WFXH01000040.1 GCA_015490715.1 Saprospiraceae bacterium
CCAATCGTTTGTTTTACTTTCATTTGAGTTCTTTTGTCTTCTCGTGAAATAGTAATTCCTCTAAGATTTTGACAATTTGTTGGTGGACTTCGTCCACAGAGCGAGCAGCATCAATAATGGCCAGCGGATAACGGCTGGCGTACAGTGCAATAGCGCGTTCGTAACGCTCATGGAGCTGCTCGATAAAGGTACGATCTTCAAACACTTCGCGTTGGGTAGCGCGTTGTTGAAGCCGGGAGAGTGCAATGTGTGGATCGATATGGAAGAAGATCACCAAGTCGGGTGGTAGCAGCTCGAGCATGGGCGTATTGAGCTGGTAGATCCATTCCATAGGGAGAGTTGCACTTTGGTAGGCGAGGCTGGAAAACACATACCTGCTACACAAGATAGTCTTTCCCTCAGCTTTGAGCTTTTTCATACCGTAGATGGGATGGACGATGTGGTCCATTCGGTCGGCGGCAAAGAGGTATGCGAGCGTGTGGGCGTCAGCGTGAGTATTATTTGAAAGGTATTGCTCGCGAATGAGTTTGCCTATGGGGTTGTCCGTGGGCTCTTCAGTGAGGTGGATGTCGGTGATGCCTCGTTGATGCAAGTATTGAGCCGTACGGTGCAGCTGGTAAGTCTTGCCGCTTCCATCGATGCCTTCGAAGACGATAAAATATCCCTTAGGTCTATGCGTCATGACCCTTAAAAAGTGCGAGCACATCGGGGTTGAGCCCCATGGAGGAAAAGCCTCCGTCGTGATAGATGTTTTGCATGGTGATATAACGCGTCAGGTCGGAAAACATTACCACGCACAGATCAGCGCAGGCCTCGGCAGGTGCATTGCCGAGCGGAGCCATTTTGTCGGCGTAGTCGAAAAATAGGTCAAAGCCCTTGACACCACTTCCTGCTGTGGTCCTGGTAGGCGACTGGCTGATGGTGTTGACACGTATTTTTTTCCACTTGCCAAGGTGGTAACCGAAGCTGCGGGCGATGGATTCGAGTAAGGCTTTGGCCTCTGCCATCTCGCTGTAATCGGGAAAAACGCGTTGGGCAGCGATATAGCTCAAAGCAAGTATCGACGCCCCTTCGTTGAAGGCATCCAGACGCATGCCCGTAGCCATCATCTTGTGGAAAGATAGGGCTGAAATATCCAGTGTTTTGAGCATCCATTCGTAGTTCAACTCCGTATAGCTACGATTTTTTCGCATGTTGACCGACATGCCGATGGAGTGCAGTAAAAAGTCGATCGGTCCGTTGAGCAGCTCCATGGATTTGGTAAAGACTTGTTCGAGATCTTCGATTTTAGTGGCGTCGGCAGGTATGATTTCCGCTTGGAGTTTTTCTCCCAATTGAGTGATTTTACCAAATCGAATGGCTGCTGGCGTATTGCTCAACGTCAACGATGCTCCTTCTTCTACGCATCGCTCAGCCACCTTCCATGCGATGGAATGTTCGTCGAGGGCTCCAAAGATGATACCCCGCTTCCCACGAAGCAAACCCGTGTTCATACGCTTTGTTTTGTGCGAAGGTAGCAAACATAGCGCATATTTCTTAAAACTGAGTACGGTGGGGTCGGTGTTTTCACAGCGCTAAACATTGGTTACCTTTACGGATAAAAAAGCGATATGATGAGGCTCTTTCGCACATGGTGTATTTGGTGGTGTCTGCCGATGGTGCTCCATGCTCAGTATATTTTTAAGGAAGTATCGATCGATCCCTATACGAAGATCCATCAGATAGAAGATCAAGGACGAACGGGCACGTGCTGGAGTTTTGCTACGGCTTCCTTTCTCGAATCGGAGGTCTACCGTATGCACGGTATGGCTGTGGATCTTTCGGAGATGTACTTTGTCTACCACACCTATCTCGACAAAGCGCGCAATTATGTATTGCGTCAGGGGAAGACCCAGTTTGGAGAGGGCTCTCTGGCACACGATGCCTTGCGCGTACTTGATCAAAAAGGCCTTGCTCCCGAATATGCGTACGAGGGACGTCGCCCTGGTGAAACAGAATACGATCACGATGCACTCTTTTATACCTTAAAAGGCGCCGTCAGTGGTGTCGTACAATCCAGGCGTCTCAAGGGCTATTACCTCGATGCTGTACGTGGAATATTGAATGCCTATCTCGGTTCGCCACCTAAGGCGTTTCCCTTGCCTTCGACTTATCGCGTAGGGCGATCTAAAGGGAAGAGCGATTCGCTCTGGCCGACTCCTCTTCAGTGGAAGGAGATGTTAGGCTTGCGTGGCACTGGTTATGTGCATTTGAGCTCTTTTACGCATCATCCGTATTACAGCTATTTCGTCCTGGAAGTGCCCGACAATTGGTCGAGTGGCCAATATTTCAACCTGCCCCTGGAGGAGTTGGTTGAAGTGGCAAAAACCGCTTTGAAAGAAGGCTACACGCTCATCTGGGATGGCGATGTCAGCGAGCCCGGATTTAATTCGTCAAAGGGCCTGGCCATATTGCCTGTACATCCCAATGATTCGAACGTATGGTTGCAACCATCGGCAGAAGTGAAGGTCTCACAGCGATTACGTCAGCGCCTCTTTGAGACCCTCCAGACGACCGACGATCACCTCATGCATATTGTGGGTTTGGTTGAAGATCAGGAGGGGACGACCTATTTTCTCGTTAAAAACTCCTGGGGCGAAAAAGGACCATACAGGGGATATCTCTACATGTCGGAGGCGTATTTTAGAGCAAAGACTATATCGATTACTCTCCACCGCAACGCTCTTCCGAGCGACCTAAAACATAGAATGCAGCTGGGCAAAGATGACTAAAGAACAACCTTATTTACCGCTCTTTTGTTCCTCGCTGGTGTTGGGAGTGTTATAGACAATCCCGAAACGGAGGGTATTGGCCAATGGGCTATGGTACAGGCCTGTAGGGACCAGATAGGAGAGGTTAATATTGTAATCCGAGTAGCGCACACCCAGGCCCCAGGTGAGAAATTGCCTTCCGCCTTTGAGGGGATGCTCGTAGAAATATCCCAGGCGCACGGCAAAGATGCCGTTGTACCAGTATTCCAATCCCGATGAGAGCATCACTTCCTGGAGTTCTTCGGAGATGCCCCCTGGTGCATCGGCAAAAGAGCCAAAGATGCCACTGAAGAGGGGTTTTTCTCGGAAATCGGGTATGCCGTTTTGATCCTTATCGTAGTCGGGATCGTTGATATCGCGCTGAGGGGTGGGGACGAGATATTTGTTCAGGTCGATGGTGATGGTCAGGATATTGTATGCATCGAGATTGTAATCGAGGGCCATTCCTAAAGCGAGATTGGAGGGAATGAAATCTGCCGTACCGCGTATGTACGAAATTTTTGAGCCGATGTTGGTGGCAGCCATACCCACGGTGAAGTTGTGTTTGCGTCCTCCTATGGGAAGCTCCGTCTTGTAGGTCATTCCAAGGTCAATCGCTACAGAATGCCCGATTTTGACGGGATTGCCGTTGACGATTTGGCCGTTGGCGAGGTTGGAATAGATATAGCGCGTCGAGAGCGAGGCGGAAAATTTATCGGAAAGTTTACGCGCGTAGCTAAGGGAAATGTCAAACTCACGCGGATTGCCCAGGCCAATAGACTGGCCGTTTTCGTCGACAAATTCGATCTCGCCGAGATTAAAATATCGCACCGCTGCCCCTACGGTCGAGAGTTTGTCGACTTTATATGCACCGCTGAGATAGACCAAGTAGATGTCGTTGATGCCGAGAGCTCGTAGCCACGGTGTGTATGTAATGGCAAGTCCAAAACTGTTTGGATAAAAGGCCAAAGATGAGGCGTTGTAGTGAATCATATTGGGATCAGGGGATAAGGCTACACCCGTGTTGCCCATCGCTCCCGTGCGCGCATCAGGGGTAATGCGCAGGTACGGCACGGCTGTCAGTACTGCGTTGATAAGACATTCGTCCGTATTAGGATCTACAATACAACCACGTGCCGGATTCCACTGCTGGGCCTGAATACCGAAAATGAAAAATGCCTGACTGAGGAATGCTGCAATGATATACTTCCGCATCATATGATATTTTCGTTTTGTTTTTAATGCTTTTTTAACACACCACACACCGCGTTTATTATACCTTCAATAGCGAATTTTGTTGGCCTGGTGTACGATAAAATCATTTTGTGAATGCCCTTTATGCGGCATTATAATCGCAAGAGCTTTTGCATATCCGAAATATAGAGCAATCTGTCTCCACTGGGGAGCGGATACTCAATACGAAGGCGATAGAGGTACATTCCCTGAGGAAGGCTCAACAGTGCATGCCCTGTGGAAAATTGGGCAAGGGGAATTTGCACGCTTGAGCCCGATGTATACCATTCGACAGCATCTCTGTGGAGTAATTCACCACGTATCGTGAAGAGTTCGAGCTGGATTTGCATATTGCCCGGTGGCTGATTGTGTGTAAAATACAAGGTAGGCATGCCGATTACGGGGTTAGGACGTATTTGGATGTCTTCGACATGGAGAAGGCCATCGTCGACCACGCGAAAGGTCAAGGTGGCTTCAGAGGCGTTGTTGGCAATATCCCATGCTCGAACCAGTATGGTATGAGTGCCAGGGGGCAGATTGGCCAAGGGGTAGTAAATACTTCCCTTATTGGGAGTGTCGACGGCGGGTATGAAAAATTCGTTTAAGATGTAGGTCGATTGGCCATCCAATATGGCAATTATGTCGTGTCCAATACTGGTACCGCTAAAATTGATCCCCGTATCGTCGTCTAAGTCGACGATCAATACGGGATCGGGATTGCAAATACCGCCATCTACGAAACTGCGATCGTTGAGGTAGAGCGCAATGGTCGGCGGTCGGTCGTCTTGAACTTTCCCTCCTCTGGCTTTACCGATATGTATGTTCATAAAGGATCCACGGGCCTCATCGTCGTATCCATCGGTGGCGTAGAGGCTCAGCTTTCCCTTTCCGACTTCATAGATGATGTCTAAGGGCAATGTAGCTGTAAAGGAAAACCGGCCCTCTTTGACAGACACGATCGATTTGTGCAAGATGTTTTTTTGCAGGGTAAACTTGGCTGGTCGGCCCCCATCATTGCCTTTGGTCGTGAGGACGACCGGCTTGTCGAAGAGTGTGACGTAAAGCTTGCCGTTGAAATCCGTCAATACCTTATCCCAGCCGTCTTGGATTACCCCGTCAAAGCGCACAGTGTCCAGCGCACCGAGCGTATCGGCAAAATCGGCGCTGTGGACGCCACTGATCCGATCGATGTGAACGCGATACTTCGGTACACTCAGGCGCATCGCTGGATCTCCAAAGAGAAAAAACTTTTTTGAATTGTTGTCGTTGGCCCCCATCTGTACTTTAGCCGTCATGAATACGTCACCGATAATGGGGTCTTTTCTGCTGAAATCTTGTGTCAGTGCCTTGACGATTTTATTGGTGAGATTGTAGTTTTGGGTGGCATAGACCAGGCGCACGGTGGAGAGCAATACGCTCACACCTCCTTGGGGATGAAAGATGAGCACTTCCCCTGCCGAGCGAAATTCCGCAACATCAAACGGCGTAAACGAACACGTAGCCGTGATAAAGAGAGGCAATCGATCGGGGTTATTCCATTTCAATATGTCGGGTATTTGAAGAATTCGCTCCTGAGCCAATCCCAATGGCCCCCCATGTCCCAAATAGGTCATGAAAAATACTCCTTGGTAAATCTTCTTGTAGATGTCTTCGGTCACCTGGGGATATCGCTCTCCGCCCGGTGTGACCTGTTGCTCGTAGGCGTCGAGGTAGACTTTTTCGATGTTGTAAACCGTATCCCAACGCTGGATGCTGTCGGCCAATCTTTCGATGTCGTTGAAGTGGGCGTTGTTGTCTTCGTCGTCGGCAATGAGCAGCACCCGGTTTTTCCACTCTCCGTGGGTGTTGACCGAAGTCTCGTAGTGAATGATGCGGTCGACGATGAGATCGGCTTCTTCAGCATTGCGCGCAGGTAGCCGACCCACTGCAACGTCGAGCAGACCTCTAATATGCCTTCCTTCTCCGACGTCGAGCAAGCCAAAGTAATCATCCGATGGATACGTCAAGATAGGATCAAACGACTCATCGGTTTCGTATACGGGTATAAAGCTCTCGTGGGGAATGTCTTCTTCAATACCGCGATAGTCGTAGGAACCGTCTCCAAAGAGCAGGACATATCGAAAATCGGTCGATCGGTCGTACAGCATCTTAATAAAATCGCGTAGTGCCGTCGGATCTTGACGGCCAGACGAAAATTCGTTGTATATCTTTTCTACTCGCACGACGGCTCCTTTCAGCCCTTGGGTTTTTGTCCGATGTTGCAGCAATTTCTGCGCTGCCTTTTCGGTGGCCTCAAAACAGATGATGAGATAGTCGAGGTCGGCCATCCCGTGGAGATTTTGATTGTCGATCTTGCCCACAGCAAAGGGTCGATGGAGCTCCGCTGAAGGATTAAAAATGGCGTGCAGCCACGGCTTGCCCCGATGTTCGTACCGCACTTCGATGGTCTGCCCATCCCGTTCGTATTCGATCACAGAGGCATCAAAGGGATTGGTGACATCCCAAACCAACGATCCTTGAGGTACATTTTTTACGGAATACCCAACGCTCGGATGGTCAAGGCTGCGCCCATCGAAGACCAGTATTTGATCTTCGCCCTCCAGGTCATACTCTTTTCTGTAGGAAATCGCAATCCAATCGAGCCATCCGACACTCACACTACCCGAAGCGGGATATTCGAGCTCGATATTGAAATCGTCTGCATATAGCGTTTCATCGACAAAGAGGCTGCGTGCATAGGTCGCCTCGTAAATGCGCGGGTTAATAGTGGGACAAGGTTTGTACATTTGGTTGTCGCCGATGCGAAGGATGAGGCTGTTGGTACTGTTTGAGCGCGCCACGAAGTGGAGCTGTAAGCGAATGGGCTCGTCCTTGACAAGATGTTTAGAGTCGAAATATTGCGAATAGTTTCGACTTCGTACATTGTCGTATACATCATTGACCCAGATTTTACCACCTCCTTCGTACGAAGGAGCAGCTCCCAGTACATTGATGTGATCTTCTTCGTACCGCTGGTATGCATCGTACGATGTAGAGCGATAGGCCACTGTTGGGGGCATGGCAGTACTTCGTATGTGCTTGGTTTCACGCGAGGGATCGATTTTAATAAAATAGTACTGAGCGGTATCGTAGATGTTGGTAGTAACCATCCAGCTGCGGGCATTGGTATCGTAATACCACCGATGAGGCCCTTCGGCGTAAAAGTAGATTCGATCCTCCGCATCCCACCGCCCATCGTCGAGTCCGTCGAAATAAAGTGGGATTTCTCTTAAATCGTACATCTCCGATGCCCCCACTGTCTCGGGCAGTGGTCCGCCACGCTGGCCGTAAAGGTGTACATGTCGTGGATCGAGCTTTGCGACGTCTAAACCCAGTGCGTTTAAGAGCTCAGCATCGATGACATGGATGCCGTATTGCTTCACACCTATCTTATACACCTCACCATCGGCCAATACCGAGCGCGTGACCGTATCGCCACGCCATTCGACGCGAGTGGGAGCAGGTCGTATCCGTGTGGTAAA
>WFXH01000041.1 GCA_015490715.1 Saprospiraceae bacterium
CCTGCCCGCCCGACACGGTCATACCGTGTGCACAGTCCTTTGATCCCTCGGTCACGGGTAGGCCGACATTGCTGACCTGTGCGCGCTCGCCGATCTTTAACTACCACGACGACATCATCGAAAACGATCGCTGCGATTCGTTCCGCGTCGTCATCAAGCGCAAATGGATTGTCACCGACGAGTCTGGTCAGAGCGATACGTGTACGCAATACATCTATATCAAGAGCTTCGATCTCGAGGATATCGTCTTCCCGCCCGATTTCGACGATATCTCCAATCCGGCCTTGTTGTGCGATGAGCGCTTCGACTCCATACTCGATGCCAAAATCGACCCGAGGCAGCAGTTCATTCGTCCGGGCGTCGAAAATCCGCACTTCCCGCCGCATGCCATTGACCCCAACACGGGATGTGCGATCGGATGCGTAGACGACTATCTACTCGATACGCTGATCTATCAGGCAAGTGGATGTCGCGTCCGCGTGCCGCGAGCGCTCGGATGGAATATCATCAAAGATGGGCCGTACGCTGGTCATCCCAGTCCGTTTACGGAGTTCTATCCCTCACACTGGCAGTGGGTGCGCACGCGAGGACGACGTTGTTTCGGCGGCTTCCCCGTCACCGATCCCAACGCTCCGTCGCCCTATGCCAAGTGGATAGGTACGGGCGTGCCGACCATTGGTGGAAAGTCGATCTACGACAACCATCGCTACTGCAATTACACCTTCCGTTGGGAAGACGAAGTGTATGAAAGCTGCTGTGGCGAACTCGAAATTCACCGCCACTGGAAAGTAGTCAACAAGTGTTTGCCGCTGATACCAGGCGTCAATCCACGCGAGCACATCCAAGTCATACGCGTGCTCGACAAGAAGGGGCCAACCATCACCTTCCCTGACGAAGTCACCGTGGGCATGCGCTCCAACAGCTGCTTCGGATACTGGCTGGTACCCGAACCATGGTTGGAGGACAACTGCTGTCCCGATATCACCTACCGTGTATTGACGTGGACTGGTACGGCTGCGCAATTGCCCAGTGGGCAATGGATCGTATTCGGCCTTGAAGAAGGTATGCACACGGTCATCATCGAAGCCGAAGACGGATGCAACAACGTCACGCGTCACGAAGTAAAAGTTACTGTCGTCGACGACATACCACCAGTACCTGTTTGTCAAGGACACAAGGTTGTGAGCCTCACTACTCCACTGGGATCCAACAATGCATTTGTCACCGTCAGTGCGAGCGAATTTGACGATGGCTCGTTCGACAACTGTAAGTCGGTGTGGTTTAAGGTCATCCGCATGGAAGAGCTCCTCGGCACGCCCAACGGCAGCACACGTAACAATCGCGTCGCTTGCGGAGGAGCCAACGGCGATGACGACATCGGACGCAGTGGCAATCAAGTGTACTTTGACGATTATACCGGCTTCTGCTGCGAAGACGTGGGCAACATCATCACTGTCGTCGTGCGCGTCTTTGACGTCGATCCGGGGCCTGGTCCTGTAAGTCCCGCGCGCATGGACCGCGGCGACCTCAAGGGGCACTTCACCGACTGTATGGTCACGGTAGAAGTCCAAAACAAATCCGTACCGCTTGTGGTCGCTCCCGACGATGTCGTCGTCAGCTGTAGCTTCTGGTTTGACGACAGCGAAGAGGCGCTCTCCGATCCCAACAACCCGACATTTGGCCGTATTGTAACCGACCAGAACTTGCGTCGAAAGATCAAGACCACCGATATCGTCTGTCCGAGATGGTGCGAAGACATCCAGACGCATTACCTGACATGGCAGCCGAGCCTCGGTATCCCCGCGATTTCCACCCTGGCATGTCAGTACGCTACGGATCTGTACAACGATGCCCATCCCGACCAGCGCTACGACCTCGTATGGGGCTGGGATGGTCTCGTCACCGGTGCCTGTGGTGTCCAGCCCGTCATACGCGTTACCGACAACAGACAGTGTGGACAAGGGCTTATCACACGTACCATCGAGGTGACCCTCAACGGACAAACCTACCGCGATCAGCAAAACATCTGGGTCGTCGGTTGTGACCAGTTCTACATCGATCCCGTCAACTGTACGTCTACCACAGACGACATCGAATGGCCCAACGGCTGCCGCGAGACGATCGAGCTCGACGGATGTGGTGCCGACCTGGATCCCTCCAATCCGCTGCTGGGCAAGCCCGAGCTCGTACCCGGGGTAGACGACCAATGCAACAACATCGCTATAACCCACGATGACGACACCATCTACGTCGTGCCGGATGCATGCTTCAAGGTTATCCGCGACTGGCGTGTCATCGACTGGTGTCAGTGGGATCCCGATGTAGATCTGCAATACGGATATCCACATCCGCATCCGGGCGAATGGCACTTCCGCCAGATCATCATCGTCCGCGACCAAAACGCTCCTGAGGTGTCGTGTTCGGCAGGAGATTGCGAGCCGCTGACCTATACCGATACCGTCATCAACGGTCAGCGATACTGCATCGGCCACATCAACCTCACGGTGTCCGCCAACGACGACTGTACGCCTGACGAGCTCCTGACATACGACTATAAGATCGATCTCTTCAACGACGGCACAGGCAAGTACGGCACCTACGACGTCTACGTCGGCAAGGCCAAGGCAGGTGAAGAAGCAGCGGACTTCGACAACCCATGGGCGGATAATGAAAAAGATCCGACCAACGCCAGCGGTGTCTATCCCGAAGGCGAGCATATGATCCAGTGGTTTGTCGAAGACGGCTGCGGCAATGTAGGTGTCTGTACCATGGTCTTCGAAGTCAGAGACTGCAAAGCACCCACGCCCAACTGCGAAACCGGCCTCATCACGGCCGTCATGCCCGCGAGCGGTGAAGTCACCATTTGGGCCAACGACTTCGACCTCAAGAGTACGGACAACTGTACCGACTCCACCAACCTGAAGTTCTACTTCAACGGTGATCCCAACATGCTCGGCTACACCGTCACTTGCGACACCTTCCGCGCACACAACGCCGTCGGCGAAGTGCAACTCAACGTGCAAGTGTGGGTAGAAGACGAGGCCGGCAACACCGATTACTGCGAAGTCGTACTTATCGTTCAAGACAACGTGGGTGTCTGCGATACGGGCTCGACGATCCTTCACGGTACTGTCACCAATTACGCCGATGAACGCATCGAAAACCATCTAGTACGACTGCTCGACGCCCGTGATCAAGTGGTGCGCATCATCGAAGCCGATGGCGAATTTGATGTGCGCATACCGCAAGTAGCCGAGAAGATCGATATCTTCAAGAACAACAAGTGGCTCAACGGCGTCTCCACTCGAGACCTCATCGCCATCCACAACCACATACTCGACAGAAAACCATTCAACCAGGCATGGCAGTATATCGCCGCCGATGCCTCCAACGACGAGTACATTTCCGTACGAGATATTCAGATCTTGCGCTCGCTGGTACTTGGCAAAATACGCAACCTCGACCGCTGGAACCAGACCTCCTGGGTCTTCCTACCCAAGGATTGGACCTTCGACAATATCCGCGAACCGTGGGATTATCCCACAACGCTGGATATCCAAAGTCTCATCGAGGCCCAAAAGGATGCCGACTTCTTTGGTATCAAGATAGGCGACGTCACCGGTGATGCCAAGCCAAACCTCGCCACCTCATCGCAGACGCGCGAAGTGGCTACGCTCAACTTCTACGCCGAAGCCGTCACAGCCAGTGCAGGCGATGAAGTGAGCATACCCATCTATGGCGAGAAATTTGATGGCATCATGGGCTTCCAGTTTACCTTCCAATACGATCCCGACCAACTGGAGATCGTAAGTCTACAGCCCGGTGCATTGCCGATCACCATAGACAATTACGCCATCCTCTCCAACGAAGGCGGCATCACCACAGTAAGCTGGAACGATCCCACGGCTAAGGGCGTAAGCGTCAGCGATGACCAAGTACTCTTCTACATCGTAGCTAAGGCAAAACGCGATATCCGCGGCATACCCGAGCTGTACATCGGCTCAGCTGTGACGCCATCCGAAGCGTACGATCGCTACGATAGACTCTATCAGGTTCAATTGCGCTGGAATGACACCAACGGTACAGCTGCCAAGCGCTTCCATCTGTACCAAAACACTCCGAATCCGGTAAGTACCTCGACAGAAATTGCATTCGAGCTGCCGCAAGACATGCCCGTCAAGCTCACCTTCTACAAGGAGAGCGGAAAAGTGCTGAAGGTCATCTTCCTCGATGGAGAAGAAGGCTTCAATCACGTGATGATCCAAGCACGCGATCTCCAGGCAGAAGGAAGTATCTATTACCAGCTCGATGCACAAGACTATACCAGTACGCGTAAGATGATACTGATCAAGTAAGCTCTTTTTGGTCAATCAAGCCTACTTCCATAGAGGGGAAGTGCCTACGCGCTTCCCCTCGTTTTTATATATGCTCATCGACCCTCTGATGTCATGTCTATCTGCAGTACAGCGCTGTGTCGTATCTTTGATGTGATTTTAATTGGTTATAAAATGGCACATCTCCTGATCGTACTCCTTCGAATACTCCAACGAGGGCGCTATTGCGCACTTCTCGGGCTTGCCTCCATCCTGCACTTGCCTGCTCATGCCATCGAAGGCATGTGGCTTCCGCATTTGCTCAAGGCACTCAACGAAGCCGAAATGCAGCAAATGGGATTGAAAATTCCCGCCGAGGCAATCTACAGCGTCAACAGTGGAAGCCTAAAAGATGCCATCGTGCGCTTTGGAGGTGGATGTACGGGCTCCATCATCTCTCCGTATGGCCTGCTGCTTACCAATCACCACTGCGGCTACAGTTTTATACAATCCCACTCCACCGTCGAAAACAATCGGCTGAAAGACGGCTTTTGGGCGCAAAGCATGTCGGAGGAGCTGCCGAATCCGGGCCTCACAGCGACCTTTATTCGCCGCATCGTCGATGTGACGGATATCGTCCTATCGGGGGTTTTGCCCGATATGGACGAGCGCACAAAAAACGCCCAAATTCAGAAAAATATCCAGCTAGCTCGAGACAACATCCCTTTGGAGCCTCATGAAGATGTACAGGTCAAGGCATTTTTCCACGGGCTTCAATACTTGGCCATTGTGACGATGACTTTTCGCGATGTGCGCCTTGTTGCTGCCCCGCCCGAATCGATCGGAAAGTTTGGAGGAGATACCGATAACTGGGTGTGGCCACGGCACACCGGCGATTTTAGCCTCTTCCGCATCTATGCCGATTCCAACAATCAGCCCAGCGATTACAGCCCCGATAATCGACCCTATCGCGCCCCCGTACATTTAAAAATCAACACAAAAGGCATACGCGAAGGGGATTTTACGATGGTCTTTGGCTTTCCGGGGCGCACGCATTCGTACCTGCCCTCCATCGCCATCCAGCAAATCATTGAGACAATCGACCCAGCCCGTATCGAAGTACGAGACTCCTCACTGGCCGTCATGCAAAAATACATGCGCAAAAGCGAGGCAATGCGTCTGAAGTACGCCTCTCGACATGCGCGAATAGCCAATTATTGGAAAAAGTGGATCGGCGAGCGCGAAGGCCTCATCCGCACCAAGGCCGTGGCCAAAAAACAAGCCCTCGAACACTCCTGGACTAAAAAAGTACAGAGCAATCCCGCTCTGCGTCAAAAGTACAGCTACATTCTGCCGCGCTTTCAAGCTCTATACGACTCCATTGAAGCGTATCACTTGGCCCGTGAGCTGTACTACGAGGTATTTGGGTGGAATTCGGAGCTCATGCGTTTTTTGCATTCCCTACGGAGGTTGGTTCAACTTCGCGATGATTCGGCTGCATTTCGCCAATACCAAAAGCGCCTGGATACACGCGTGCGCGCATTTTGGAAAAACTACGATCCCTATATCGATATGGAAATCTTTGAGGCTATCTTCCCCGTCTATCTCAAACACATGCCTCCCGAGCTTCTCTCTCCCCCTGTTCGGATTGTGTATTACGAAGAAAAATGGACGCCCAAAGAAATCTCCGAAATGTTTTACTACCGTACTATCCTTACCGATTCGATGGCTTTTATGCAGTTGTGGGACACAGATGTCTATGCTTTGGTAGACACTCTGCAAAAAGAATTGGCGTATCAACTCTTCGAAGTCAATCGCGACTTTTTCTTCGACGAAGTAGAGCCGCAATACAGGGAGTTGAAGGCCAAAATCGATGAGGTGCAAAAGGACTACATGCGCAGTCTGATGGAGGTCTTCCCCGAAAAGCGCTTTTATCCCGATGCCAATGGCACACTACGCCTCAGCTACGGCAAGGTCGAGTCTTATCGGTCCTTAGACTCGGTCGAATATCCGGTCTTTACTTATATCGACGGCGTGATCTCCAAATACATTCCGGGGGATTACGAGTTTGACCTGCCCCATCGCCTGATCGAACTCTACGAACAGCGCGACTTTGGTCCGTATACGGACGAGCAAGGCAGACTCCCCGTGTGCTTTATCGGAAGCAACCACACGACTGGGGGCAATTCGGGCAGTCCCGCACTGGATGGTCATGGGTATCTCGTCGGCCTAAACTTCGACAGGGTATGGGAAGGTACGATGAGCGACTACAATTACGACATTCGACTGTGTCGCAACATTATGGTCGACATACGCTACATCTTGTTTTTGATCGACAAATTTGGCCAGTGCCCGCGATTGATTCGTGAAATGACCCTGATCGACAATCCATAAAGGCTTGTACCTCGTTATATGTTCCATAACTTAAAATGCGTGTTTTCGCTATCGATGTTCACAATGTAAAACCGGGTGTACTGCCATTTCAACCAACTGACCTTTGTAAAATAAAATAGCAATGCTATGCCTAAGTATTTGCACCATTTGATAGCCCTTTTGATGTTTATCGCTGCTGGAATGGTGTTCTTCTTTCCGCAATTTCAGGGCAGGGTAATTCCTCAAGGGGATATCCTTTCCTACAAGGCGGCATCGAAGGAGCTGAGGGATTGGAAAGAAAAGACGGGCCATCAGCCCCTATGGACCAACAGCATGTTTAGCGGCATGCCAGCGTACCCGATCAGCATGGATCGATCGCAACACCCATTGAGTTATCTGCGCAGAGCCTTGGGTTTGTTTTTCGATCGTCCCATGGGTTACTTCCTCGTGGGGATGATCGGCATGTATTTGTTGTTTCTCGTATTGGGAGTAGACTGGCTGCTCGCAGCTTTTGGGGCGATCACGGTAGCCCTCATGACGAATAACCTCATCCTCTGGGAAGCCGGCCATACCAATAAGATTGCGACGTTGATGTACACGGGTTTTGTGCTCGGTGGGATTATATTGACCTATACCAGGCGCTACTTTCTCGGAGGGGGGCTCTTCTTAGTAGGTATTGCCTTAGCCCTATTTTCCAACCACCCGCAGATGCTGTACTATCTCGCCTTGAGTAGCCTGATATACGTATTGCTCACCTTGCGCGAGGCCCTTCGTCATAAGACCATTGCTGATTTCATCAAGGCCAGTGGCATACTCCTCATCGGTAGCATCATCGGTATTCTGGGATCGATCGATGCCCTGTATTCCCTATACACTTATAATAAACACACGATGCGGGGCGAGCCCATTCTTCATGAAAAGGCGGATCCGACCAGCAGTAGTGGTGTCAAGGGGCTTGCATGGGATTACGCCATGCAGTGGTCGCATGGTTGGTTGGATCAGCTTTCCACCTTTATTCCCGGCATGGTGGGGGGAAGCTCCTCCGAAGTGCTCAAGCCAAATTCGACGCTCGACCGCGCCATCCGTCAGCGCACGGGGCAGCGACTCAAGCGCGCGCCGCTCTATTGGGGAAGCCTTCCCTTTACCAGTGGTCCACCCTACATGGGTGCCGTATTGTGGTTTTTCTTCGTCATGGGACTCTTTTTAGTACGCGGTACGATAAAATGGTGGATCGCCCTCAGCGTCTTGCTGACCTTCATGATTGCCATGGGGAAAAATCTCGCGTGGTTTAACAAATTGCTCTTCGACTATTTACCGCTCTTCAACAACTTCCGAACGCCCAATTCCGTCCTTTCCGTCACTTCGTTTTTGATGCCGATCTTGAGTATCGTAACCTTACACGGCATCGCGACGCGGCAATACAAGCCAGAAGAGGTGCTTCGCGCATTGAAGTACAGCAGCATCATCCTCGGTGGATTGGCACTGGGCATAGCTCTCCTTGGACCTTCCATTTTTGATTTTCGATCCGCGGCAGATGAGCAGTTTCGACAGGCTGGTCTGCTCGATGCGCTCATCCAGGAACGCCAATCCCTCCTGCGTAGAGATGCCTTACGCACCTTCTTCTTTATTGCACTTGCCGCAGCAGCGGTGTGGGCTCATACCAGAGGTGTGTTGAAAAAGACGCATTTTATACTGGGCATCGGCGCCCTCATGTTTGTCGACATCGTTGACATAGGCAAGCGCTACCTCCAGCCTGAGGCCTTCGTACCGCGCACCAAAGTGGAAAGACAATTCGAAATGCGTCCCGCCGACAGAGAAATACTCAAAGACAAAAGCCTGTATTACCGAGTACTCGATCTATCGGTCAACACCTTTAATTCCTCCTTACCCTCCTATTATCATAAAACCGTAGGCGGTTATTCCGCAGCAAAGCTCCAGCGCTACCAAGACTTGATCGACTACCATATCGCGCGCAACAATCCCAAAGTGCTCAACATGCTCAATACCAAATACATCATCACGCGGGACGGATCTGTACGGCTTAATCCCAACGCCCTTGGCAACGCATGGGCGGTCAAAAAACTCATCACGGTCCAATCGCCCGATGAAGAAATCAATGCGCTCAACCATTTCAATCCTTCCGAAGAAGCCATCATCGAAGCCAATGAAAAGGCAAAGCTCCCGAAAAGAGATACTTTTAGCGGCAACGCCCAGATCCACCTGGTATCTTACGCGCCCGACCGCTTGGAATACCAGTTTGTCTCCGACGAAGATCAGTTTGTCGTCTTTTCGGAAATATGGTATCCCGAAGGATGGAAGGCCACGATCGACGGAGCACCTGCGCCATTGGTCAAGGTCAACTATGCGTTGCGTGGCCTCTACGTCCCAGCTGGTAAGCACCAAATCGTCATGGTCTTTGAGCCCGATCACGTCTTACGCGCCTTTTCCATAGCGCATCTCGTCGGATGGTCGATCATCACGCTTGTAATAGTCAGCTTGCTCTACTACCTATGGAAACAAAAGACAAAGGAGCAGGTCTGAGCGTATGCCTACGGAGAGTCAAAAGCGCATACTCGTCCTCACGTATTATTGGCCACCTGCAGGAGGTCCTGGCGTCCAGCGCATACTCAAATTCATCAAGTATCTACATCAATATGGATGGGATGTCCACGTATTGACCGTGCGTCAAGGCGAATACCCCGCCATCGATCACAGCTTAGAGCGCGACATCCCTCAAGGGGTACAAGTCTATAAGACACCTTCCTTCGAGCCTTACCGTCTGTACAAATGGCTCTTCCATCGCCGAAAAGGAGGTATCGACACGTTTGAGCTCTCCAAAGCACCGCGTTCGTTCATCCAACGCCTCTTTTACTGGATTCGGATGAACCTCTTCATCCCCGACGCCCGCATCGGGTGGTATCCCTGGGCAGTGTGGCATGGGCTGCGCATCATCCGTGCAGTACGCCCAGATGTCATTTTATCCACATCACCACCCCACTCCGTGCAGCTCATCGCTAAGCGATTGGCCCAACAGAGCAACATCCCTTGGGTGGCAGACTTTCGCGATCCGTGGACCGATGCATTCTGGGAGGAAAAGCTCACCAGACTCAAGCCCATACAGAGGCTCATCAAGCGATGGGAGCGAGGCATCGTCCTCCGTGCGGATCACCTCACCACCATTAGTCGGGGCATCATGAAAAAACTCGACATACCCCCGCAAAAAGGCACTGTCATTCCCAACGGCTACGACGAGGACGATTTTATACACTGCAAAAAACATCGGCAGGTGCAAAATCCACGCTTTACCATACGTTACATCGGGTATCTCGCATCGAGCCAGGTCCCCACCAACCTATTAAAAGCCCTCCGCCAGCTGCCGCAGACCATGCGAGGTGAGACAGTGGTCGAATTTTACGGTCGTCGAGATCCTTCGCTGTATGAAATGGTGGGTGCTCTTCAAGTCGAGGATTGCGTGCAGTATTTTCCCTACATTTCCCACGAAGAGGCTGTTATCAAGATGTGTCGGGCGGATATGCTGTTGTTGACTATTCCAAGGGGACATCCCGAAGTACTGACGGGCAAATTGTTTGAATACCTCGCGAGCAACAATTTTATACTCTGCCTATGCGATCCCGATGCAGAAGTGCGCGGTATCATCGATCGATGCCAGGCTGGTGTCTGTCGAAGCTACGAAGAGCCCCTCGACGAAATCCTCCAGCGACAATATCGTCGTTGGAAAGAGGGCCTTCGACACACTCCCGACACTGGGGCCATCGCGCAGTACAGTCGTCGACGTCTCACGGAAAAACTCATCGACATACTCAAGGCATGCAGCTCAAGAAGGTGACCTTTATGATGGGCAAGCTCGTAGGAGATTTACAGGCACTCCTGCGACCCATACCAGTAGTACTTGGACCTTACGAGGAGCAACTCGGGTTGTATTACATCGATTTTGTGCCAGAGTTTTCAAAACTCAACAAGCTCTTACACAGCTTCGACAGCGAGGGCATACCGCTCAACCGACCTTATGTCGACGTCGAAGGGGTGGGATTGCACTACTACCCCATCAGCATAGGCCAATACGCATTGGCATTGTGGAACAACTACATCCATCGCGGAGAATCGACCGACGGTTTTATGCGCATCGCGCAGTGGTTTGAAAAGACGGCTGTAGTGGATGAGATACTCGGTGCCTACTGGCTCACCGAAGTACCCAAGCCCGAATACCGCCTGTATCGACCGTGGAAGTCTGCCTTTGCCCAAAGCCGGGGCATATCGGTACTCCTTCGCACCTGGCAACATACGGGCAGGGATGAATATTTCCATCTGGCCAGTTTGGCACTACGACCCTTTTTGTACGACATCTCCGAGGGCGGTGTGAGCGTGGATCGCGCAAGGGGGAAGACCTTTTACGAAGAGTATGCCGCCGATGTACCCACGCGCGTGTTGGATGGGCATATCTTTAGCCTCTTTGGGCTCTTCGACTATATGCGTGCGACGCGCACCCTCGGTATTAGCGAACACGCACAGGCAAGGGATCTCTTTTATGAAGGTGTGGAAGGCTTGCTCATACAGCTCGAAGAGCACTACGATATGGGGTGGTGGCTGCGCTACAACCGCTGTGCCCTGGAAGGATATCCCAACGACGATCCCTGTACGGTGGGGTATCTCAAGCTCATCACAGCCCAACTGCGCATATTGCATGCAATGACCGATGATGAGCGATTGCTCCGCTGGCATCGCCGTATAAAATCTTATCTGCGACCGCATCATATTTTAAAAATGTACGTTATGAAATACAAAGCATTAAAAGCGCTCAACCGATTGTGAGATGTGCGGTATTGCGGGCATAGCGGATTCCACTTGTGTGCCACAAAAAGAGTACATGCGTGCCATGCTCAACCGCATTGCCCATCGCGGCCCTGATGGTGAAGGCATTTACTCCTTTGGTGAATTTACACTCGGTCACCGACGGCTCAGCATCATCGACCTCGTCAGCGGGGATCAGCCCATGTTCAGTGTCGACCGCCGCTATGTCATCGTCTACAACGGAGAGATTTACAACTACAAGGACCTACGTCAACAGCTCCTTGCCCTTGGTGCACGATTTCATACCAATTCCGACACCGAAGTCATCCTCAACGGATACATACACTGGGGGGAGGAAGTATTACAGCGACTCAACGGTATTTTTGCCTTTGCTATCATCGATACCTTGAGCCATCGTCTGTTTTTAGCCCGAGACCACTTTGGCATCAAGCCGCTCTATTACACTGTCCAAGGCGGGTTATTGATCTTTGCCTCTGAGTACAAGGCCATTCTCTGTCATCCGAAGGTGCAGCCGAAACCCAATTACGAGGCCCTGCACGATTTGGTCAATCTTCGCTATGTGCTGCATCCCCATACACTGATTGAGGGCATTCATCATCTACCACCTGCACACTATATGGTGTGGGAAAATGGTCGCTACAGTATAAAAAGATACTGGCAATTGCCCTTCGAAATTCGGCAGGACATGTCGGAGTCGGAAGCCATCGAGGGCATCCGACACTTTACAAAGCAGGCCGTCGAGCGGCAGCTCGTCAGCGATGTACCCATTGGAGTATACTTGTCGGGGGGGCTGGATTCTTCGACCATTGTAGCGCAGATGTATGCCCTTGGAGTCCGCCCCATCAACACGTTTACATTGGGTTTTAACGAACCCACCGACGAATTTGACGATGCTGCCCTGGTTGCTGAACACTTTCACACCCAACACCGAACCACTTCCCTTACGCTACGCCCCTTAGAGCAATATCCGCGCGTATTGTGGCACTCAGAAGTGCCCAAGATCAACATCCTGCAGGGGTACAATATGTCCCGATTTGTCCATCGCTATGTCAAAGTAGTGCTCGGAGGCCTGGGGGGCGATGAGATCTTTGCGGGCTACGACATCCATCGCATCCTCTATCGCATGCTCCGCTGGGATCGCATGCTCAAACTGTTGAGTCCGAGTTTTCGCAACAAGCTGGCCGATATCGCTTTTCGCTTACAATCGGCCACAAATACTCTTGCTTGGGACGAATACCGCCGTGGGCTTCAGGCCCTGTTGCGCTTAAAAGAGTTGCCGCGGGCCTATCTCATCCTGCGCAATGCTTGGGAGTCCGATCGCGCGATGTTTGAAAAGATTTACTCGCCCGCATTTGTCGAGCGGCTTCCTCCCCGTGAGTACTTGCTCGAGCGCATGCAATCGGTTTTTGACAAGTATGCCTATCTCCCACCCTTAGAGCAAGTGATGGCAGTAGAGATGCACACGAAAATGGTCGATGACTACCTCCATGTCGAAGATCGCATGTCGATGGCGCATGGCGTGGAGGAGCGCGTGCCCTTTTTGGACATCGACCTCGTCGAGTTTGCCCTCTCTATACCCAATCATCTCAAGATGCGCGGCGGCAAGACGAAGTACTTGATGCGCAAGGCCATGCAAGGCATATTGCCCGAGCCGATTTTACGCAAGAAGAAATGGGGCTTTACGGTCAACCCGTATTTGCAGTTTAAAAAGGATTTGAAATACGTGGCGGAGCACATTTTAACACGTGAGCGAGTGGAGCGTCAGGGTATCTTCAATTATGCGTACATCGATCGCATACTCCGAGCACGGCCGCATCCACGCATGCGCTGGCATTACAATCTCTTGTGGCTCATGGTGGGGTATTGCATTTGGGAGGAGCAGTTTTTAAGCGACAAGGGATGGAAAGAGCCTGAATGGGAGCTCGAAGCCTATTACGGCGAAGGAGTGTCGTTGGCTTAAGGTTTTTCGAGGAGGACGGCATAGCCCTGCCCCACCCCGATACACATGGTCACTAAGGCGCGACGAGCGTTGGGAGTATGTTGGAGTTGTAATGCAGCCGTAAGTGCTAAGCGTGCTCCCGTCATGCCGAGGGGATGACCGAGAGCGATGGCACCGCCGTTGGGATTGATGCGCTCATCGTCTGGGGAGAGCTCCAGCTCTTTGAGGCAGGCCAACACCTGGGCAGCAAAGGCTTCGTTGATTTCGATGATGTCGATGTCATCGAGGGTTAGCCCTGTTTTTTGGAGGAGTTTGCGCGTCGCATAGACGGGACCGATGCCCATGATGCGGGGCTCGACGCCCACGACAGCCGATGCAGCGACGCGGGCCAGGGGCCTGAGGTGATATCGCTCTAAGGCGCGTTGGGATACTACCAGCAGGGCAGCTGCGCCGTCGTTGAGGCCAGAGGCATTGCCGGCTGTCACCGTTCCATTGGGGCGAAAAGCTGGTCGCAAAGTGGCCAATACCTCCAGCGTCGTATGGGGTTTGATAAATTCGTCGTCTTTGAAGAGGAGGGGTTCTTCTTTTCGGCGTGGGATAGTGATGGGGACGATCTCTTCGGCCAGACGCCCGGATTCTTGGGCGCGCACAGCTTTCATTTGGGAGTGATAGGCAAAGCGGTCTTGCTCTTGACGGGATATTTCGTAGATATCGACGAGATTTTCGGCCGTCTGTCCCATGGATTCGGTGCCGTAGAGGGCTTCCATTTTTGGGTTGATAAAACGCCAGCCAAAGCTCGAGTCGTAGAGCTGAGAGTCGTTGCCGAAGGGCTGGCTCGCCTTGGAGAGCACCCATGGGCCTCGCGTCATGTGTTCGACCCCGCCGGCGATAAACACGTCGCCATCGCCAATGGCAATGGCGCGCGCGGCATGTACCACGCTCGACAGTCCTGAAGCACAGAGGCGATTGACCGTCTCGCCCGACACAGTGTAGGGAAGGCCGGCGAGCAACAAGGCCATACGAGCCACATTGCGGTTGTCTTCCCCCGCCTGATTGGCACAACCGATGACGACATCGTCGACCTCCGAAGGCGGCACAGAGGGGTATCGCTGCAACAGAGCTTTGATGACGTGCGCCAGCAAATCATCCGTGCGCACAGGCGCAAGGCTACCCCGAAACTTGCCTATCGCCGTCCGCACCCCCCCAACGATGTATGCATCCATAGAGATACCTTTGACTGGTGAAGTTAGCAAATATGCCTGGAAACAAAAAAGGGGGCTTATGCCCCCTTTCTACACATTGGCTGTGCACTTTGCTACCTATCGCCGCTTGGGATCAAAAGCGATGCCGTAAGCGGCGAGGTCTTTGACGAGATAATCGACCTGACCGTTGCCATCGAGTGGATAGCGCTTGATACCCGTCTGGAGCAATGGGTTGAGCGTCGTATCTGGATTTGTCGGGCCGCGATAAGCCCAGTAGACGTAACCGTTGACATAATCGAGGGCAATCCCCGTGATGGATACATTTTCGTCAACGCCTCCTTCGGGATCAAACTCCGCATCGTCGATAAGTTTGACATTTTCGCCATCCATATCGCATACGTAAAAGCCGGGATTGACCTTGTTGGAGGAGAAGAAGATGCGCTCATTGACGGAGTCGATCACAAAGGCACGTACAGTATAATCAAAGAGGATGACGCCTTCACCGGGATCGCTGGGGAGCTTGTCGGTCACTCCGATATCGTTGTCGCTAAAGATATAGAGGCCCTTGTGGTTGGAGTTTTTGCCCCAGTAATAGAGCCCACGGAATTTGACAAAGGTGCCGTTGAGCGCACCCCATCCGTACGATGGTCCGCCATCGATCTTATCCCTAAAGGTCTTGTAATACGCCAATTGATTGTTGGTGACCAGCGCTGGAAACTCGGGTGGATTGGCATCGTTGCCGTTATCTCCCCAGACGGCATCTTTCGTGGTGACGGGTATGGCTGTCACGTCGTTGCGTCGGTCGGTGAAATAGATGGTCCCATTGGAAACGGAACCAAAGAATGCATCGTCATAGGGATATGTATGAAACGTGATATGCGTGATGTAGTCGGTACCGTCATAAGCCACGGAGAAGATTTTGCCGGGTTCGTCTTCAGGATCGGAGGTAAAGCGAATGGCCGAGCCAGCATTGAACACGTAGAGGCGATCGTTGTAGAAGGCAAGCGTCAAAGGATGCGCGCCCGACTCGATGCCCATATCGATCACTTCGGGCTCACCGGTTGTGTAAATTTTGATGGCGTAGAGATTGCCGTCTTTTTCGGCTACGTAGAGTGTGGGTGCGAGCTGTTTTTTGACTTCTACGCTAAAGGATTTGGTATAATCCTTGCCGCCGAAGCTCGCCGTCACTTCGATCGTTGCTGCGGGATCTTCGCTGATGAAGTATCCGCGGATAGTATCGCCGGTGGCATTGCCATCGGCATCGATGTCCGACGAGACAAAATTGTCGGCGGGAAACTTCCACGACCACGTGACGGCAGCATTGTCGGGATTGTAGATTTCCGCCCAAAATGCGACCTCTACTCTCGACTCAATGGGATCGGGCGACCAGTGTAGTACGGGTTCTTGCGGAGCTACGGTGATGTCCTTGCTGGCTTTGAGGTTGTCGTCGTTGTTGACCTTGAGTGTGACGGTATAGGTACCGGCTTCCTTGTACACGTGCTTGGGATCTTTGTCGGTCGATGTCGTTCCGTCGCCGAAGTCCCAGTGGTAGGAAGTAGCGCCCTTGGACGCATTGGTAAATTGCACCTCTTCACCTGCCTTGGGGTTCGTCGGATTGTACTTAAACGCCACGGTGATGTCGGGCTTGTCGTCTTCTTTCTTTTTACGACAAGAAGTGATGAGCAGACCTCCCATGAGGACTACCAATCCAAACAAATACATTCGTCTTTTCATGATGCAAAGGTTTTTGATGATTGATTTCACAACACTTTTACTGTTCGTATTCTTGAAGTGTTTTCTTCTCCCGATTGAATGCGGATGCGAAAGCGCAGTTGTATGCTGTACTTGCGCACCATTTCATACTGACGTCCGAGCCATTGCTCGGTATCGACTTTTTCCCACTTATCATATAGCTGCGGCACGCATTCAGTCTTGATCCGTCCGTCGTCATCTACGCAATTGTCAAACTCGGTGGCATCGACGGCTTTCCACTTTTCGACCATGAGCCGACGCAATTTTGACGGCCTCTTCACCAAGTATTGAAACACCTCAAAGCCGACTGTATCGGGCAAGATGGCGCTGAATTCCACTTTATCCACCTTGCGGGACGACCATTTTTTCGATGCTAAATCAGTAGATATTTCGTAATCGACGTTGCGGACATAAGCGCTGCGTTCCGATACCCAATCGGCCTCATCAAACGCTCCACTATACGCCTCCTGCCAGGAAGATGCCTCTTCCTCCCATTCCAATGCGACTGAACCAAGGTCATCGACGATATCCAACTCTACCTCATACGACTGGCGCAACCTTTCATCCAGGAATATCGTCTCGATGTCTTCTTGTATGGACCAGTATTCCAGCTCGCATGAAATGGTTGATCCCGCTCTTGCCACTGGGTCGACGGGCACAAAATACAGATTGGGCAGTACCTCCCCCATCGTGGCATGATCGCGGAGAGGGTCGTTTTGTCTACAAGATAACGTCATTGCCAGCAACAGGGCAATCGTTATGGAGCTGTGTACTTTTGACATCGCATAGGTCATTTAGCCCAGAACATCGGTTTTTTTAGCCATTCGGGATTTTGATAAGCACCGAGGCGTTCGAGCTCGGGCTTGTTGTAGATTTCTTCGGTCTCGGTATCGTAGATGATGCGCTCCAACCACTCGTTGGGATCGTCTTTTGACCAGTAGTAAGCCAGATTTTTCGGTCGCTTCAGGCCAGGATAGATGTCTTGATCATAGTCGTAGCGCCGAAAGTCTACCCAGGTTTCACCCTGGAGCCAGAGGGCGATGTACTTCTGCATCATGATATGCGACAGCGTCAGCTGATCAGTATTGTGCGGGATCGGTCCGTCTTGTATGAAATCGTTGATGTCTTGTTCGGCTACACCAACGCGCTGCATGTGGCTTCGTATGCCGTCGATGAAGTGCTGAAAGGCCGTGGTCTTTTGCCCTTGTTGGAAATACGCTTCAGCGAGTATAAAATGGAGCTCTTCACGTGTAAAGAAGGGCAGCGCTGCATCATCGCGTGTCATATACGAGCCGTAGAGATTGGGGTAATCTTCTCTCGTCCGCGTCGGATCTCTTCCTTCGGAGGTGATGACGTAGAGGTATTCGCCATTGGCGTTGGGTTGCATCAACAGGGGCTGACGTGGGTCGCGCACCTGTTGGTTGACCTCATCGTACTGCAATGCAGAGAGAAGGAAGAAGCGCGTAGGAGCGCTATTATCCAATATATTGGCGCGTATATCCCAGCTCGGTCGCGCTTTGGAGGGGCCCCAAAGATTGGTCTGTGAGCTCGAGCCGTTGCCCAAGCTGTAATCAAATAGGGCATCACTCCAATCTTGCAAGGCTTCTTCCGCGACGGCTATGACTTCGGAGTAATCGTCGGTGACATTGGGGCGAAGGTGGAGCAACGCGCGCGCCTTAATGGCTTTGGCGAGCTGTATCCACCGTCGGATGTCTCCGCCATAGATGATGTCTTCCCGCGAAGTCATCGGACGGCACAGAGTGAGATCGGTATTTTCCAGGAGCTGTATAGCCTCGTCGAGCGTGAGGAGGATTTGCTCATAGATGAAATCCTGTGGGTCGTACTTTGGTGAGGGATTTCCCTCGAGGGCCTCTGTATAGGGCATATCGCCAAAGACATCGGTCGTATACAGCGTAGAGAGTGCAAAGATGATTTTCGCCACCCCTTCGTAATTGGTCGAATTTTCGCGTCGGGCGGCCTCCATGACGTGTTTGGCATTGACAGCTATGTCGTGATAGTGTCGGCGCCATTGCGGGACGCGATGTGCACGCAGGTAGTCCCAGCGATCTTTTTCGAGGTGCGTGCCCGAAAGTGTGGCCACTTGCTGGGTGTGGTATGCCGCCGTCTCGCCGTGGTCGTAGATGCTCACTGCCATATTGGCGATAACTGGTGGCAGTAAGTAGTTCGGCGTGCTGGTATAAGGACTGTCCAAATCTTCGTTGACATCGAGAAAGTCCTTACAAGATACACCCAGCAGCAATATCAAGGTCAAACTACATAGATGAGCAAGGTATCTGCGTTTCATACTACAATCCAAGTTTGATTTTGCATTCCCAACTCTTGACTACAGGTACGTTGAAATAGTCCAGACCGATGGTGCCCGTACCTCCCAGTCCCGATCCGTAGTAGTTGGTCTCGGGATCACCGCCGGAATAAGCAGTCCAGAGTAGGAAGTTTCGTCCACCTATGGATAGGGTTGCGCTAGAAAGGGGCAAACGGCGAAGCCAATGTTTGGGGACGTTCCACTCTAAGGTCACAAAACGCAAGCGCAACCATGAGGCATCTTCGACAAAGTTTTCTCCCGCGGCGAGAAAGCGATTTTGGAAGAAGTACTGATTGAGCACGACGGATTTTGTGTTGGGCTGGAATACGCCATGGGGTTTTTCGACGACGGCATCGAAGGTTACCTTGCGATTGCGGTATTGTTCGAGGCTGCCATCGGTACCGCGCGAGAGCATAAAGGCACGTGTCAGGTTGAGCACTACACCGCCAATGCGCCATTCCAAGAGGGTACTCAGTCGAATGCTCTGCCATTGGAGTCGCTGCGTCATGCCGATGATCCAGTCGGGTTCGCGATTGCCGAGGTACACGCTTTGATTGTCGATGACGCGCATGCCGTTTTCGTCGTAGACGTAGTTGCCGTTTTCGTCTTTTAGATAGGTGCCGATACGCGGATAGCCGTCTTCGTCGACGACGAGCTTGCCCTCTTCATTGCGCAAGTATTGAGTACCTTCGATGGCCATGAGAGGATACCCCAACACCGAGCTCGGCCGCGCCTGGTTGAGCAATTGGCCGTAGGTGACGGGATATTTCGATACAAAACTGGGCAGCTGGACGAGTTTGCTGCGGTTTTTGGCGATGTTGACATCCATTTCCCACCAGCTGGCCTTGGACTTCCACAACCGCTGCGACCAGAGCAGTTCGATGCCTTCGTTGCGTATACTACCGCTATTGAACACTAGGATAATCCACCCTGAGGCGGGTGAAATGCGCGATTGGATGATTTGATCATAAGATTGCATGCGATAGAGGGTGATGTCCAAGCGCGTCCAACCGCGGAAGAGGCGCACATCGGTGCCGACTTCCCATGAACGGGTCTTTTCGGGTTTTAAATGGGGGTTGCCGGCATAGTAATCGTAGTTGAATCCGCCTCCGATGGTGTAAGCGGGCTCCAGCACGGGTGTCAGGCGATGTGGGGGTGCATCTTTTCCGACCTCTGCATAGCTGGCACGTAACTTGGCATAGGGCAAGAAATTGGGCATGTCGATCCACTTGGCCAGGTCGATTCCAATGCTTACCGACGGATAGAAAAACGAATTGTTGTCGACAGGCAAGGTCGACGACCAGTCGTTGCGCCCGGTGAGATTGAGGTAGACCCTGTCCATCCAGCTCAAGCGCGCATCGGCAAAGAGTCCCACCAATCGGCGACGTGTCAAATATTGTGCTACCCGCACTTCCTCTAAGTTGTTGACATTGTCGAGCTCGGGATTGCGATAGCGGCGGGCGTCGATAGAGGTCAATCGCGCGTTTTCGTCGCGCACATCGCTACCCGCTAAAAGTGTCACATCCCACTGCGAGTCCCACGACTTGTGCCATTCGACGATCAGCTGACCGTAGTTTTTTTGGACAAATCGCTCGCGCTCAAAGATCTTACCGCGGTAATTTTCCAGGCTGCCGGCACTTTCGGGACGCACCAGCTTTTTGTAGTGTTGTTGGATGAAATCCGAGCCAATCTTCGTACGTAGCGACAGCGATTTTATAGGAGACCAGGAAAGGCCCACATAGCCGATTAGGCGATTGACGCGATCGAGGGCGGGATTATTCTGAGCTTGCCAGAAGGGATTTTCGGGGTTGATGTAGATGCGCTCGGGTGGTCGCTGGACAAACCAGCGCTTCTGTCCATTGGGCAAGAGGTACCGGCTCATGTCGTCGTTGATGGGCCAGTTGTAGACGTGAAACATGCGCCCGATGCCCACGCGTCGGTTGAAAGAATGCACGTAATTTGCCGAACCGGAGATGCGCAGATGGTGATGGAGGTCTGTTTCAGCTTTGACCAGTACGCCGGTGCGCCGGTAGTATTCGCCGGGGATGATACCGCTCTGGCGAAGGTGATTGGCCGACAAGTAGGTAGAACTCCGTTGGTTGCCTGCCGAAAAGGAAAGGGCGTGTTTTTGTTTGATCCCAGCCTTGAAAAAGGCAGCGATGTTGTCGTACACAGTGTCGCCAATTACGACAGGAGGACCCCAGGATGAGTACGACTCTGGGTCGAATACACCGAGATATCCCTGTTTGTAGATGCGCTGGCGCTTCGGGAGTCGACCGTGGGTCTCATAGGAAAGGGAAGATTGATAGCTTATAAGCGAACGGCCCTTCCTACCCGAGCGCGTGGTGATCAGCACCACGCCGTTGGCAGCTTCTAAGCCGTATAGCGCTGCTGCCGATGGCCCCTTGAGGACGGTGATCGACTCGATATCGTCGGGATTGATATCCATAATTCGATTGCCGCCATTGAAGGCCGCGGAATTATCGACCGGTATACCGTCGATGACGAAGAGCGGCTGATTGCCGATCGACTCGTCGACCGAGTTGGCTCCTCTCAACAAAATGGAGCTGCTCGCTCCAGGCGTACCGCTCGAAGAGACGACAAAAACGCCTGCAATCTGTCCGGCAAGGGCATTGACGACATTGTCTTGCCGCGTCGATTGGATGTCCTCGCTCTTGATCTGCTGCACGGCGTAGTTGATCGTCTTTTGCTCCTTCGGAATACCGAGGGCCGTCACCACTACTTCGTTTAATCGCATCGCTTGAGGCAAGAGCGCTACGCGTATGTGCTCGCCCGGATAGACCACGTATCGTTTAGACACGTAGCCGAGATACGACACCATGATGGTGGCCGAGTCTCCTTCGAAACGAAGCTCAAACTTGCCCTCTCCATCCGTGACCGTGCCTATTGCACTACCTACTATTGCCACATTTGCACCGACGAGGGGCTCATCGGTTGACGCGTCGACTACCACTCCACTGACCTGAGAAAAGAGTTTTGTCCCCCATAGAGCAAAAAGCACTACCACCAGCAATCTTCGTCTCCAGGCGCCGTAGGCATCCTTATATTCCGACATGCTCGCACCTTTTACTTCACTGCCTAAGGGAGCATCCCTTTGGCCCTCCAAAATTAGAAAATTTTTTCCAAGAATGAAAAGTTTTAATACATGAAAACTTTTTGATGCTTTTTGGATGGGGAAGGCATCACTTGAGATGGGCCTTGTCTTTGATGATGCGGACGCTGGCGTTGAGTTCATAGCCGATGAGCAGGACCATGGCTTGCAGCTGTAGCCAAACCATGAAGATGATAATGGCGCTGATGGCTCCGTAGAGCTGATTGTATCGGGCGTAGTGCTGGACAAACCAGGTAAACAACACTGTAGCAAGGAGGCTCAAAATACTCGCTACCATAGCCCCCGTAGAAAAAAAGGGCACGCGATGGCGAAAGGATGGACCAAAGCGATAGATGACCGCAATGCCGAAATAGTAAAGAAAAAATACGACCAGGATCCGAAGCACATGCAATGCAATTTGCGTAAATCGATCGAGTTCAATCTTGTCAAAGATCACGGGCAGCCACTCTCGTCCCACCACCGTAATCGTCACCGAAAGGATCACCAAGATCATCAACCACAAAGTCAAAAGGATGGCGATCATGCGCTTTTGTATAAAATTGCGCTGCACATACGACTCGGGATAGCGCTTTTCAAAGCCCTTGATGAGCATCAACATGCCATTAGAGCCAAAGTAGAGCGCCAGCAATGCACTAAAGGAGAGCAAGCCCTCCCGTGGCTTGTTGAGGGAGTCGATAAAATTAAAAATCCAGCGCTCCGTCTCCATGGGGAGTAACCCGCGCAAGGCGTCTTTGAGCAATACAAAGACATTGTACTCTATGGGCAAATACGGCAATAGCGTCAAAAAAAACAGCAATGCGGGAAAAAGACTCAAAAAGAAGCTGTACGCAATGGCATTGGCGCGTAGAAAGATATCCTCTCGCATGAGCTCCCTGTAGATGAAGACGATGATCGCATAAATAGGTATGCCCTGAAAGCCCGGCAAGACGAGATTTCGCACCCATTGAAGCAAGGACCTATTCAAGCGGTTGATTGCGGACATTTTATTCACGCTCCCTAAAATACGGTTCCATTAGTCGGTCAAACGCTTCGGGAATACGCACCATACGCTGAGTTTGGACGTGGTAAAAGCACAATGTGACCGCCCCCCTGTTGATCACTTCCCCCGATTCGTTGACGATTTCATGCTCAAAGCGGATCAACTTCGTCGGGCGTTCTTTAACTACCGTGTGAATGGTCAGTAGTTCGTCGTAAAATGCAGGCTTTAGATAGCGAATCTCGAGCTTCAACACGGGCATGACGATGCCCAACTCGTTTTCCATGTACTTGTAGGGCATGCCCAATGCGCGTATCGCCTCAGTACGGCCTATTTCATAGAGCAGCGCATACTGTCCGTAGTAGAGGTATCCCATTTGATCCGTCTGACCATATCGGACGCGCTCCTGACATTGATGTCGATACATAGGCTATTGGGGATAATGCATTTGTAGAGCTGTAAAAGTTGGTTGTATTGTACCTTTGTCGCTGTTACCACCACATGGTGCAAATATGATTCCAATCGTCGAGTATCGCAAAGTCGCCCTCTCCCTGCCCAATGGTCAGATGTTGAAGGATATCGACTTTGCGTTGTACCGAGGCGAAATGTGTCTAATCATTGGCGAAAACGGCAGTGGGAAGTCTTCGTTGTTGCGGAGTTTGTACGTCGATTTGCCCATTACCGGTGGCAGGGCTCGGGTCTTTGAGGTCGACCTCCAAGGCATTTCCGCAAAAGAGGCGATAGCTCTACGCCGTCAGATGGGGATCGTCTTCGAATATCCGGAGCTCTTCGAGGATAAGACGGTCTTTACCAATTGTGCCACGGTACTGCGTGCCTTCGGGTGGAAGGATCCCGTCCAGATCGAAGAGCGCGTCCGAAGTGTGCTGCGCGATTTCCAGCTGGTAGACAAGAGCCATTCACTGGCTGCGGAGCTATCGGCCGGAGAACAACGGCGCCTTGCCATTGCACGGGCGCTCGTTCATCGGCCCCAACTGCTCATCGCCGATACTCCTTTCGCCTATCTTGATCGATTCTGGAGGCACCGCATACTTCAATACCTTACTGAGTTGTGCCGTCGAGACAAGATGTCTGCAGTACTTTCTACGCGTGATGCCAATCTCGCCGATATCTTCGAAGGCAAGAAATACCTACTCAAAGCTGATTCTCTCTTGCCCTATGAGCAGGCAGAGGGATAGCGTATTCCCGATAGAGATTGTCGAGATAATGTCGCGGCCAGATTTGCACTTCGGGCTCGAGTACGATGCCAAATCGCTCGTACACATCGCGCAGGATTCTGCCGGCCAGATGGTATATATCCCGGCCCTTAGAAGTGCCGTAATTGACGAGAATGAGAGCTTGGCGTGCAAAGGTCCCCACATCATTGAAGCGCTTGCCCTTCCATCCGCATTTTTCGATGAGCCAACCGCTCGGAATTTTGTATCTGCCATCTTGCTCAAAGGCAGGTAGCTCGCCGTATTGGCTCTTGAGTTTATGATAGTACTCTTCGGTGACGAAGACGTTTTTAAAAAAGCTCCCGGCGTTAGGCAACACCTCCGGGTCGGGCAATCGCTGTCGACGTATGTCCACCACAGCGCGAAAGATGGTCTGCACATCAGGCGTAGAGATATCGTGCTGCTCAAGCCACTTTTGCAACGACCAATAGCTAACACGCAAGTCGTGGTGATGGCGTGTGAGGCGCAAGGTAATCCCACATACGATAAACTTCTCCTGTAGCTCTTGTTTGAAGATGCTGGTTCGATAGCCAAAGCGACATTGATGGCCATCGAGCTGGAGCCACTCCCAACGACTGCCGTTAAAGTACAATCCTCGAACATGTAACAGCACTTCTGCTATTTCCCTGCCATAGGCACCGATATTTTGGATGGGCGCAGCGCCTGCTGTGCCGGGAATCAGGGCCAGGTTTTCTACCCCACCCCACCCTTGCTCTACCGCCCACTGCACAAAGCCGTGCCAGGATTCGCCAGCGCCTATTTCGACATCCACAGTGTTGTCGTGCTCCTTGACCACGCCGATGCCCTTGATTCGGTTGATCAAAACGGGTCGATCGAGGTCGTCGACGAGAAGTATATTACTGCCCTCGCCGAGGACATAGGGCGGAGTATCGAGCTGGTGAAGTACTGAAGTGAACTCTCCAACACTATGTATCACACGGACACTTGGAGCTTCTGCCCGTACCCGAAAGGTATTATAGCGCTGTAAGTCCATCAACGCAGGTATTTCATTAGCGGTATGGGGAGGTATCCTGGGGAATATGGGTGGTATCGAGCGTCATGGGGTGATGAGTATTTTTCAGCCGCTTCTGAAGGAGCACTTTTCTACGGGCTCGTATACGCTTTGCTATGTTTTCCCATTGGATGGGCTGGTGTTGAACCTTGCGGTACATGGCTGTCAGGAGGAAATCGGCGATATCGATCGGAAAACTCACGCCATAGTGCTCTTTGATATGATGACTGAGACGTGATCCCTCTTCCAATCCCCAACGCACGATCATCCAACGGCCGACACTGCCGATGAGCCCCTGTACAACGCGTTGCTCCGGAAGGCGGCGTATGCGTTCGATATTTCGCTCACCCAATACTGCGATCAAGCTGTCGACCGCCTCTTCCTCGGTTGCGGGTATATAGCGCCCGTCGAGATACACCTGCTGTATGCGATACTGGTAGATGCTATCCATCCGCTGTTGATACTCGCGATAAGGTCCCGATGGTTTGATGATCCGCTTTTGTCCGTAGAGCTCTACGGCTCCCGACATCCACACTACCGCAACGCATACTAACCCTCCTACTATTTTATACAGCACCATGTGTGCGTTTTTTAGCCTAACGATGTCAGCCTCTTGGCTTGTATCCCAATAAAATAAAAAGCCGTGGAGAGCCATACATTTGCCCTCCACGGCTCTGTCGATGCCTCGCACTCCGTATCACTGTTTTACCAAGCGCAGCGGATAACTCTTATTGTCGCGATAGATAATGACGTTGTACATGCCGGGCGCTAAGCCCAACACATCGATGGAAGTACCCAATCGGTAGGAGGGATTCGAATAGTAAATATTGCCGTGAGCATCGACGATGTCGACACGCACCGGCATTTCATGTGCATTTGAGGGGTGTATTTGTATGAAATCGTGGGCCAGATTAGGTGTGAGGAAATAGGAATTGTCGGTCGCAACTGGCTCGTCTACAGCCGTTACAAATTCCATATCTATAGCATCTACCTTTAGCACATTGTTGGTATCCAGATTGGTAAGCGAGTTGGATGCTGCAAAGGAAATGAGAATCGAATCGACAGAGGGCAGGCTTGTCTGTGTGAGGTCAATCTGGAGTTGCTTCCAAGCCGAATCGGTCAGATGTAGAGGTACAGCTATGGTATCTTTTTGCGCTTCGGGGGTGGCAGGCGCATTGGAATGCAGCACGACCACACAAAGACCGTAATTGGTCGTATCGGCGGAAGTATACTTGTACATAAATTTCAACTTGGAAGGCCTATTGGAAACGGGGTAAAAACCCTCATCAATATCCGTTCCTCGCGTGCGTAGACCAAAACCCACACCTCCAGAAAAGAAGTTGAACTGTGTCCGAATACGTGCGGAAAGCTGCCCCGAAACGGCATCGGTATCGGGTACGACATGTGGAGGATCACCTACCCATTGAGTGAAGACATTTTGGGAAAACCAGCCCACCGGATCAACCGTTACCACCTCTTCCCAGACTTCAAAACTGTTGTTTTCGACTTGTTCGGCTACATTGAAGCCCAGCGAATCGATCTCAACCACATTGCCCTCCTTGAAGGGATCACTGGTGAAATAGCCAAACATGCGCACGTAACCGGGATTGGTGTTGGGATAATACCGGATGGGTAACTTGATCACAACCCATCCGTTGGATTGACCAATTATTTGTCCAAAAGTTCCGCCAATGAGTTGATTCGGATTATTGATGTCGTAAAATGCACATCCGATGTTGAAAGTATCGCCATCGACGATTTTAAACTGAGCCACGACCGTCAGTGTATCGGGCTTGGAAGTATATGGATAATAGCCAAGCGTATGGATATAATTGTAATTGGTAAAGCCACCTTCTACCGCTCCTATAAAGGGCACGTTGACGGTGCGCAACCGAATCGCGGTATCGGCCGGTGTGGGACCTGGTGCCATTTCCACCGGCAAATCCGGTGCCGAGATAGCTCCTACCCCTAATGCAGAAGTGTTCCACCCAACGGGTTCGGAATAGCGAACCAGCGTATCCCATTGCTCCATATCGCCATTGGGCAGCATCTGGGCAGTGACCACAACTACACTGCATACCAGGACCAATGAAGTGTGTAGCAGTTTTTTCATCTCTACGCGTTTTGGTTATTGATTTTCTCTTGACAAAGATAGGGCTTTTACCCCTGGCCGACAATACGGGTTTTCCCTGATTTTTTGTTGTTTTCTATATGTTTAAATCTTTCAGTATGAAATTATTACACCTATACCCCATGGTTATCGGTCAGGTTTTGCGCTTTTTCTTGCGGGCTGCTGGGAAGAGCACGTTGTTGAGGATGAGGCGATAGCCCGGCGAGTTGGGGTGAAGGCTCAGATCGGTTTCGGGATCATTGACGTAGTGGCGGTAGTCTTCAGGGTCGTGTCCGCCGTAGAATGTCCAAAATCCTTCGCCCAGCACACCGTGGATGTAGCGCGCCTCATCGAGCGCTTTGTTTTCGCCGAGGATCAAGACATTGGATTTGATATAACGCTTCTTGAAAGCCGTGGTTTGCCCCATAAAGCCCTTGACGAGTCTTGTGTGGTTTTGGGTCAGCATGGTGGGCACGGGATCCCACTTGGCGGAAAAATCAAAGAGGGTGAAATAATCGTTTTCGGGATTGATGCGTCGCTCGCGATTGTCGATGGTGCTGTACTCGTATTCGAGAGGGTTCATTACAAGGGTGAAATTTTCAAAGGCCAAGCAATTGGTGTAGTCGAGTTTTTCATTGGCCTGGGGATCCATGGGGTCACCGTCGTAGATTTCGGCGCAAATATCGACACCTTCGGCTGCAAGGGCAATATCGTAGGTATCGGTCGCCGAACACATGGCGAAGAGAAATCCACCGCCGATGATGTATTCACGCAATCTCTTGACCACGGCCAGCTTGAGTTGGCTGACTTTTTTAAAGCCCAGTTCGTGAGCCAGTTGTTCCATGCGCCGCTGGTTTTCTTGATACCAGCTGTACATGTGGTAGGCGTTGTAAAACTTACCGTACTGACCTGTGAAGTCTTCGTGGTGTAAGTGGATCCAGTCGTATTGCACGATTTTATCCTCCAACACTTCGCGATCGTAGACGATGTCGTAGGGTATTTCGGCGTAGTTGAGGGCCAACATGACGGCATCATCCCAGGGCTGAATACGTTCGCCGCGCATGGTAAAGGGTGGCGCATAGACGGCTATGCGCGGAGCCTTTTCGAGCTTGATGGCCTCTTGATTGACTTCGGGGTGGGCGATTTCCTCGAGGATGCCCTGAAATCGCGCGTTGGAAATCACCTCGTATTTGACATTGCGCAGGATGCATTCCTTTTCAAAGGCGCGATGGTGGGGAAAGGCAAACGACCCGCCGCGATAATTCAACAGCCACCACGCCTCCACCCCCTCCGACAACACCCAATAAGTGATGCCGTAGGCCTTGAGGTGATTGGTCTGCGTTTCATCCATGGGAATCAATATATAGCTGGCGCGCCCCCATGGGACCAACCACAACAAACTCATCCATACCAGGATCCATCGCATAGCTTCAATGCTTCTCTTTTTTTATGTATGCGTATAACGAAAAGACTGCTCAACGGATTATAATTGCTGCTCAATGGCGAAAATACTACACTGCGTGCGAGGGGCGTTCAGTGAAGGTATTTTTTCATCTTTGCACCGCGAAGGGCCTTGGCACGTATATGGAAAGCATTCCACTGACATACCTCGTAATTAGTGTCATCGGCGGGCTCCTCATTGCCCTGGCACTGTATTTTCGCAATAGGGATTTTCGCGAACATCCGAGATACGTTCGAGGCATCTTGTTCGCACTTCGCTTTTTAGCTGCGACACTGTTGATCTTGCTTTTACTCGAGCCGAGCGTACGCCTTGTCCAAACCCAATACAAAAAGCCTCTACTCGTCGTCGGCGTGGACAATTCGCAATCCATCGGTGCGGGCTTTGCTACCTCAGAGGACAGTGTCAACTTTCTAAAGGAATATCGCGATTTCATACATAGCTTAAGTAAGGATTACGATGTGCGCACCTACTTATTTGGGGAGGAAATCCGTCCGGAGGACTCCATTGATTTTCGTGACAAGCGCACCAACATAGCCCGGGCGATCAGCTATCTCCAAGATCGCTATGCCGACGAAGCCGTGGCTGCGATGGTCTTCATGACGGACGGTCGGTTCAATCGAGGGATCCACCCGCTTTATGCGCTTACAAGTCACGATATTCCTCATACCATTGTCGCCATGGGGGACACTTCGAAGCCCGTCGACCTCCAAATTGTACGTCTCTTTCACAACAATGTAGCGGTACGCGGTGATGATTTCGTGTTGCATGCCGACATCTATGCCAGGGGGCTTAAGGGCAAGGGCGGTACTGCTTCGATCTATACGCGAGATGGAGGGCGCCTCAGACGCATCGCTTCCAAGCCCTTCCACATCCGTAGTGATGAGGATTTTCAGACCCTTACCTTTGAGCTTCCTACCGTCGGTACGGGCTACAAGCAATACATCGTACAGCTCAGCACCTTTGAGGAGGAAAAGTACAAGGCCAACAACCGACGCATCTTTTACATCGACATCATCGACTATCGGGAGCAGGTAAAGATCATCGCTGCAGCACCGCATCCCGACCTCGGTGCGCTCAAATCGGCCTTAGAGAAGCAGCAAAACATTCAGGTGGACATCAGCTATGCGCGTAACTTGAAGTGGAACGTCCGAAACACCGATATCCTCATCTTGCACAATCTTCCCACGCGGCGGTATCCGTTGCGACGCATTTTAAGCGACATTGCACAACACAAAGTGCCGGTATGGGTTATCGTGGGTGGGTCCACTGATTACAACGCTCTCAACGCATGGCAATCGCTGCTTCAGATCAAGCCTTCGCGGCCGTTGCGCTTCAACGAAGTGACCCCTCATCTCGATCCCAATTTTTCGGAAGTACACCTGACGGAGGAGACCAAGAAAGTCATTGAAGACTTCCCCCCCATCTACAGTCCCTTTGGCGAATATAAAGCCGACCCACGAGCCGCTATTTGGATGTACCAAAAGATTCTCAAGGTCATCACTCCACACCCGCTCATGCTCATCGGTAGCATTCAGGGGCATAAGATAGCTGTGCTTGCGGGGGAGGGAATATACAGATGGCGCTTGTACGATTTTGCCCGATCGGGCCATCAAGGACACTTCGACGAATGGGTACAGGGGGTCGTTCGCTATTTGGCCGTCAAAGAGGATAAAAGTCGCTTTCGCGTCCGCACCGCAAAGGGACACATCGATGAAGGGGAGGAAATACGATTTATAGCGGAGCGGTACAATGCCAGCATGCAACGGGACAATCAAGAGGATGTCTCGCTTACTTTGCGCGATACCGCCGACCATCGATATGAATTTCTCTTTACGCGCATCTCCGACTACTACGAGATCAATGTCGGTAAGCTCTCTCCCGGACATTACAAATGGACCGCTCAGACCACCTTGGATGGCAAGCGCGTGCAAAAACACGGCGAGTTTACCGTCGCCCAACTCGATATCGAGCATTTACAACCCACTGTTGATCTCAACCTATTGCACAACTGGGCTGCAGCCACAGGGGGAAGTGTGGTCTTTTCAGACCAGCTCAGCACTTTTGCAGACACGCTTAAGGCGCAACATCCTCCGCGACCGATCGCCCACAGCAGCATCCGATTCATTCCCCTCATCCATATGAAATGGTTGCTCTTTTTGTTATTGGGCTTGCTCTCCCTGGAATGGATCCTCCGACGTTTTTGGGGACGCTATTAAAAACAGGCATTACTGTACATAGATGCGGCGGATGAGGGGGGAGCCGAGACGTGTGTTCAGCCGATCGATGATATGGGGTTTTTGTAATTGTAATTCGTTCTTCAAGGCTGCGGAATGGAGGGTGAGGTACAGCGTTCCGTTTTTAAAGCGAAGATCCACGATTTTATGCTCCCAACGCGGGCCGTATTCTTCTATCCAGACCTGACGTATGCGTCTTGACCAGTAATCATCCGAGAGCTTCGATCGACGCAAAAAAAGCCGCATGAGATCCGTGATGTGAAATTCGTTGGCCATGTAGATCCAGTGTTTTTACAATGCCACCGGGGTCAAAGCCCCCATCGTCATATCGTATCCCTCTAAATTGGAAGCACCGAAGTCTTTGAGGAGTTCTCGCATGCGTTCTTTATCGGTATCGGTAATAAACACCTGCCCAAAGCTGTCGGACAGAAGTATTTCAAAAAGGGCGTGCACGCGGTTTCTGTCGAGCTTGGCAAAGATGTCGTCGATGAGTAGTAAAGGCAGATGACCAACCGAGTGGGCCATGTAGCGGTACTGTGCCATTTTAAACGCTAAAATAAAACTCTTCCATTGTCCCTGGGAGGCATGGCCCTTCATGGGGCGACTATCGATGGTGCAGTAGATGTCGTCGCGATGGATGCCGTAGCTGGTACGTTGAAATCGTAGATCTTCTTCGCGTCGTTGGGACATGTTCAGCAGGTAGTCATCGACAGCGACTTCCGATTGGTAGTGTACCTCGACTCGCTCTGCTTGACTGCTAATACGCCGATAATACGACTGTATGTGGGGAATGAGGGCGTGGAGATATCGTTGGCGTTGTTGATAGAGATAGCGCACCAAAGGCCACAGTTGCATGTCGTAGGCGTCGAGGAGGCGATAGACTTCTTCCGAAGCGTGTTCTGCGCGCCTGAGCAGGGCATTTCGCTGACGGAGCAATCGGTTGTGCTGACGCAATTTGGTCAAGTACTCCACATCCATCATGGAGAGGGCGGCATCGATCCATCTACGGCGCTCCGAAGCACTGTGTTTGAAATTGTAGATGTCATCGGGGGCTATCAGTACGACGGGATGCATGCCGACGTAATCGACGCGGCGTTCAAAGGGCTTGCCGTATCGCTCAATGCTCAGCGATTGACCCCGCGTCAATTTGATGACAAATGGCACCCATTGTGCCTCGAAATAGCTTTGCCACTGGATGCGCATAAAATCGCTGTCGTAGTGAATGACATCGTACAGGGATTTTGGTGTGAAATAGCTCTTGCCTGTGGCCAGGAAATACAGGCTATCGAGCAAATTGGTCTTACCGATGCCGTTTGGACCCGTAATGTAATGTATGCCTTCGGCGAGGGGCCAACGAATGTCTTTGAGATTTTTGTAAAATCGGATATGGAGGTCTTTGATACGCATAGCATTTACATGGGCACGCCTGTGGCCTGTATTTTGTAGAGATTGTAATACAACCCATCGGTATCGCTGAGCAATTGGGCATGGGTGCCCTGTTGGACGATGCGTCCGTTTTGGAGCACGATGATCTTGTCGGCATCGAGAATGGTCGACAGCCGATGTGCAATGATGATGGAGGTGCGTCCCTGCATGAGCCGCTCGAGTGCTTCCTGGACGAAGTGTTCGGATTGGGCATCGAGGGAGGAAGTCGCTTCGTCGAGGATGAGTAGTCGCGGATTTTTGAGGATGGCACGGGCAATGGCTATGCGTTGACGCTGGCCGGCCGAGAGCTGAAAGCCCTTATCTCCCACATACGTGCGCAGGCCATCGGGGAGTCGCTCGATAAATTCCATGGCATTGGCGAGTTCGGCGGCACGTCGTACCTCTTCGATGCTTGCTTGAGGATTGCCATACCGGATATTGTCTTCGATGGTTCCGCTAAAGAGCATGACCTCTTGGGGTACCACTGCGAGTTGTGCGCGATATTCCGTCAAGGGAAAATCCTCGATGGGACGCCCGTTAATGCATATCGTTCCTTTTGTGGGGCGATAAAAACGCAGTATCAACTGGGTGAGCGTGGTCTTGCCTGCCCCGCTTGGACCGACGAGAGCTACCTTTTGCCCTTCTTCAATGGTAAAGCGCACTCCCTTGAGCACTTCGACATCAGGACGAGAGGGATAGGCAAAGTAGACGTCTTCAAAATGCAGGTCTCCCCGAAGGTAATTTTTGGGACGGACTTCAACCCGCGCGATCGGCGTTTCAGAGGGGTATTCGAGTATTTCCAGCACGCGCGCTGCAGCCCCGACACTTTCGCTGAGCTGTGTAAAGAGATTGCCCAGCCCCGCAATAGCTCCTCCCATGATCGCCGTATACATCACAAAGGCAAACAAATCGCCCACATCCATCATGCCCTTGCTGACATACCATGCGCCCAACCAGAGGATGAGAAACAATGCCCCAAACAAAAACGTCACAATAAAGATGAAAAAGAGCCCTTTGACGCGAGCAAATTTTAACGAGATCTGCACCACGCTATCGATAGCATTGCGATACTTGCGCATCTCCATCCACTCCGCTACAAAGGCCTTGACGGTGCGAATGTGTTGGATGGCTTCTTCGACGATGTGGTTGGCCGTAGCGAGACTGTCTTGCCGACGCCGCGAGAAGCGCTTGATATACCGCCCAAAGACCATGGCTAAGATGACGACTACGGGAAAAGTCAACAACATCCATAGGGTCAGCCTCGGCGCTATCCAAATGAGGACCGCCAAACCAACCATCATGATGATAATCTGGCGCAAAAATTCCGCAAGAGTCACACTAAAAGCACTTTGCAAACGCTCAACATCGGTGGTAATGTAGCTGGTGAGCTCACCGGTCTTTTTGTCGTCAAAATATTGTA
>WFXH01000042.1 GCA_015490715.1 Saprospiraceae bacterium
CAAGGGCACACGGCGAAAGACGTGTTGTGGCAAGCGCACGACGGGTATGTCGTAGCGATAGTCCAGTGTGTACCACACCTCCCCCGCCTCGTAGGCATTGATGCCCTCGCCCGTGATGAGCGCGATTTTGGGCAGTTGCACCTTGTCGTGGGAGGGACTTCCGAGATCCACACCACGTAGACTCAGACCCGTAGTGACACTGTATATGGGCACTTGATACTGTCTGCTCAGCGAGTCCAGAATCCTCGATAGGCGCGTCTGTGGGATGACTTGCTCGGAAGGCGAGAGGATAAGGCTACCGTAGCTAAAATGCATGGTCGCATCGGCGTCGATAGGTATTACGAAGGGCTTGGTGGCTACGCGCAAATGCGCCCCTCTGGCCAAAAGTTGATACACCACGGCAGGCGAAAATTGGTGTTGCCACGGCACAATATAGGCATAAGCATTCGGCGAAACCTTCGGAAGCCGGGGCTTCGGTAAGTCCGCCAGGGGTTGTAAATCCCTCGGAGCTTTTTCAATGCGCTGATAGGGCAAATTATAGGCGCGGATGAGATTCCATGCCGAGGCATCGTAAAATACGCTGTCGACCCAATGGCGATTGTCGTCAAACAGATGGCGAATCAATCGGTATTGGGGTTGGTCGAGTGGGACGATATAGCGATAGGGAGTGCGCCTGCTCTGATAGATCTCGATATTGTGCTGTCGCAAGAAGTCGATAAATCGCCCTGTGCGCGTTGGAGCTGTAGGGTCTCCAAAGGCGTATCCAAAAAATCCCGCGCTTCGGGCCTCATCCAGCGTTTGGGCAAAAAAATTCCGTTGATATGCCAATAAAGTGTGTTTGTTGAGGAGGGCAGCTTTGAGAGTAGCCAGACTCATGATGAATTGATGGTATATCGTGCGACGAAAGGCAAGGGCGCGAAACATCGACTGCTGGACGTGGCCGCGCGAGCTGGCTTGTTCGAACAATAAGGCCAGCCCTCCTTGGAGATCGCCATAGGTGGAACCATAGCCGGGATACGTAGAGCCAAATATTTCATTGGTGAAATAGAGCTCCCCAATACTGTCCATCGTATGGGCAAATACCCGCTCGAACAGCGCGTTTAGGAGGGTGACGTTTTCGCGAGGTGTGAGCGGATCTTTACGTGCTGTCGGTCGTTTGGGCTCGAAGAAGTACGTCCTATCCGTGCCCATTTCGTGAAAATCAGTATAGACATGTGGATACCAACGGTGAAAGATTTTCAAACGCCCCCGACTCTCTGGGTGCACAGCCAACAGCAAATCCCTATTGAGGTCAAACCAGTAGTGATTGGTGCGGCCGCGGGGCCATGCCTCTCGGTGCTCTTCATCGTAGGGGTCGGCTATGGGGTGTTTGCTCTTGCGCGAATTGACCCACTGTGTATGTCGGTCGCGGCCGTCGGGATTGATGACGGGATCGAGGATGACCAATGCGTGCTTGCGATATTGTTGGATTTCGGGATGCTCCGAAGCAACGAGCGTATAGGCAAGCCACATCGCAGCCTCCGCACTCGATGGTTCGTTGCCGTGAATGTTGTACCCCATGTAGAGAATGACCGTCGTGTCTAAGCCCTCCTTCCCCTTGCCGAAAATGGCATCGACGTGAGCGTCTCGAATCCGATCGATTTGATTCAATGTCGAGGCCTTAGCGATATAAGCGATGATGAGAGGACGCTCCTCGTAGGTGTATCCATACGTATCGACCTGTATACGTGGTGAAACGCCCGCTAAATAGGCAAAATAATCCGTGATGCGGTCGTGACGCGTGTGGTACTTCCCCGTCGCATATCCCAAAAACTCCTCGGGATTATCAATATGCTTTTGATACGGAGGGTAGGTATAAAATTGCTGACCGCGAAGCTCGTACGACTGTACTGGAAGCAGCGACAACAAGGCGAGCATGGAGAGAGAATACCTACTGAACATCATTTGGATTGCACATTTCATACAAGAACAATTGAACGGCCTTGAAACAACATCCCGCCAAAGTTAGGGCAAATGCGTATTTTTACCCGCATCAAAATACATTGGTGAAGTACAGGAGCATATACATAGCTGCCTCTTCCCAGCACGTCGGCAAGACGACGACCACCCTGGGCCTAGTATCCAACTTTGCCTCGCGCGGACTCAATGTCGGGTATTGCAAGCCCGTAGGGCAAAAATACCTCGACTTTGGCCAGTTTCGCGTCGACAAAGACACGCTTTTATTCATGGACCTGCTCCGCTTCGAAATCCAACCCGAAATACACTCTCCGGTCATCCTCGGAAGCGGAACGACCGTCGAATACCTGGATCACCCCGAGGCCTTTCCGTTTGAAGAGCGAATAAAATACGCAAGGGAACAACTCGAACAGCGGCACGACCTAATCATCTACGAAGGTACAGGCCATCCTGGCGTGGGCAGTATCGTGGGTATTTCCAATGCACGGGCCGCACAAATGCTCGATGCCCACGTCGTCATCGTCTTAGAAGGAGGCATCGGCAAGACCATCGATATGCTCAACCTGTGCCTGACCTTCTTCCAAAGCCACCACGTACCCGTCATCGGCGTCATACTCAACAAAGTGCACGTCGAGAAGATCGAAAAAGTGCGGAAATACGTCCAAAAATACCTCGACAAAATTGGGCTTCCGCTGCTCGGCGTCATCCCCTACGACAAGAGCCTGGCCTTCCCTGTCATGCGCACCATAGCGCGAGCCGTCAAGGGAGTGGTCTTAGAAAACTCCGAATACCTCGACAATAAAATCGAAGACTTAGTCGCCGGTTCCTTGCTCGACCAGCAGGACTGGACGAAGGAGCGCGCTCTTTTGCTGGTGACGCCCGCCACGCGCTTTAGAGAATCGGTAGAAAAGATCCTCAAAAACACCGAGGGGCTCGAACTCAAGCGCGCCCCCCTTGCCGGCATGGTCATCTGTGGCCAGGGAGAGCTCGACGACAAGTCTATGGACTTCATCCGAAAGTATAAAATCCCCCTGGTCCAAACCAATCTCGATACCTTCGGAAGTGTCATTCGCATATCCAATATCGAGGTGAAGATCAATCGCAGCACCCCCTGGAAGGTTAAACGCGCCATCGAGCTGATTCGCGAAAACGTCAATATGGATGCCATGCTCAGTCCACTGTAAATTTTGGGCGATTTTACCCCTGATTTACAAGCCTTTGAAATGGTGATGTGGAAAAAATCTCCTTCCGGGTATTGTCCGTAACCAAAAGACGTTGTACCTTTGCACACCATTTTTTATGGGTTCCAGAAGTGTGAAGTATTAAATCCTCTGGAAAGTGAAACAACGCTGCTATAAAACACGGTTTTTCAACAAGAGACAGGTGCCCACGAAGTGGTACATCGTCGATGCGGAAGGTATGGTGCTCGGTCGACTGGCTTCCCGAATCGTGCCCATACTGCGCGGCAAGCACAAGCCACAATTTACACCCCACGAAGACCTCGGCGATCACGTCATCGTCATCAATGCCGAAAAGATCCGATTGACGGGTAAGAAGTGGGAACAAAAGGAATATCAGCGCTATAGTGGCTACCCTGGAGGGCAGAAAGTCATGACCGCCCGCGAGATCTTCCAGCGGGATCCGCGGCGTCTCATCGAACTTGCCGTCAAGCGCATGTTGCCCAAGACCCGTCTGGGGCGCCGTCAGTTCCACAAGCTGCACGTCTTCGTCGGACCTGATCACAAACATAAAGCACAAAAACCCGAACCTCTGGTATGGAAATGATCAATGCTGTTGGAAGGAGAAAGGCTTCGTCGGCCCTGGTGTTCCTCCAAAAGGGCTCAGGAACGATACGCATCAACAAGCGCGAACTCGAAGATTATTTCCCCATGCCCTATTTGCGCAAGACCTTGATGGAACCCCTCGTCGTCACCGATACGCAGGGACAATTCGACATCAAGGTCATCGTCCGCGGAGGCGGCATCAAGGGGCAGGCAGAAGCCATTCGCCTGGGCATCGCTCGCGCATTGCTCAAGGTCAATGAGGAATACCGACCACTGTTAAAACAAAAAGGCCTCCTCACTCGCGATGCCCGTATCGTCGAGCGCAAAAAATACGGCAAACCCAAAGCACGCAAGAGCTTCCAGTTCAGCAAACGCTAATCGTATCGATGCAGCTTTAAATCTATGTCTATGAGCCAGGTAGAAACAAAGAGCGAAGTACAAATACCTATACCGAGCTTTGACGAACTCCTCAAAAGCGGTGTCCACATCGGGCATTTGCGCCGCAAGTGGAATCCCAAAATGCGCCCCTATATCTTCGCCGAACACAAGGGCATACACATCATCGACCTCAATAAGACGCGCGACCTGCTTCAAAAAGCCGCCCAGTACGTCTACAACGTGGCTAAACAAAACAAAAAGATCCTCTTCGTCGCCACGAAGAGTCAGGCCAGTAGCATCGTGCGTCAAGCAGCCGAATCGGTCAACATGCCCTACGTTACCGAACGCTGGCTCGGCGGCATGCTCACCAACTTTGCCACCATTCGCCGCTCAGTGCGCAAGATGGAAAATATCGAGCGCATCCTCAAAGACGAGTCCGTCACCACCCTCACCAAAAAAGAGCGCCTGCTGCTGCAACGCGAAAAGGCCAAATTGCAAAAGGTCTTGGGCGGTGTGCTCGACCTGACACGCCTACCGACAGCCCTGTATATCGTCGACATCCACTACGAACATCTCGCTGTCAAAGAAGCCCTGCGTCTCGGCATCCCTACCGTGGCCATGGTCGACACCAACACCGATCCGACATTGGTAGACTTTCCCATCCCGGCCAACGACGATTCCGCCTACTCGATTAAAATCATCACACAGACGATTGCCAACGCCATTCGCCTGGGACAAGAAGCCGCCCAGACAGAGAGCACGGACGACGAAGTAGATTTTTAATTATTCTTAAAGTATAAAACGGTACTCCAATGAGCTATACAGTAAGTGCAAGTGATGTCAAGCAGCTCCGCGAATTGACAGGAGCCGGTATGATGGACTGCAAAAAAGCCCTTATCGAAGCCGAAGGCGATATCGAAAAGGCTATCGAAAATCTTCGAAAAAAGGGACAAAAAATATCCGCTAAACGGGCCGCACGTCAGGCCAAAGAAGGCGCCGTCATCGCCATCGTCAACCCCGAAAAGACGCGCGGCGTCGTCATCCGCCTGAGCTGCGAAACCGATTTCGTAGCCAAAAACGAAGACTTCGTCCAAATGGCCCGACGAATTGCCCAGATTGCATTGGACAATTTCCCCCAATCGAAAGAAGAGCTGCTCAACCTTCCCTACGACGACAAGCTCACGGTCGGCGAAAAGATTACCGAACAGGTCGGGGTCATCGGTGAAAAAATCGAATTGGTCGATTATCGCTGCATCGAAGCTCCGGTCGTCGCCGATTACATCCACATGGGCAACAAGGCGGGCGTCATCGTCGGCCTCAACAAAGCCATCGAGGGAGCATACGAAGCAGGTCGCAATGTCGCTATGCAAGTAGCCGCAATGAAACCCATCGCTGTCGACGAAGGCGACGTAGATCAAGCCATCATCGATAAGGAAATGGAAATCGGTATGGAACAGGCCCGACGCGAAGGTAAACCCGAACATTTGTTGGAAAACATCGCCAAGGGCAAGGTCAAAAAGTTCCTCAAAGAAAATACCCTGCTCAACCAGGTGTACGTCCGAGACGGCAAGATTACTGTGCGACAGTACTTGCAATCGATCGACCCAGAACTGACCGTGACGGGCTTTGAGCACTTGATGCTGGGATAAAGGCGTCGATAGGCGATATCCATGCTGAAGTACCGAAGGATACTCCTCAAGCTCAGTGGAGAATCGCTCATGGGCGAAAAGGGCTTCGGCATCGATGCGCGGATGCTGGGCCACTATGCTGAGCAAATCCGCAGCCTCGTCGACATGGGCGTACAGATAGCCATCGTCATCGGCGGAGGCAATATCTTTCGAGGGCTCGATGCTGAAGCCTGCGGAATTGAGCGTGTCCAAGGCGACTATATGGGTATGCTCGCCACCTGCATCAACGGACTTGCACTCCAAAGTGCCCTCGAACAACACGGCGTCTACACGCGTCTGGTCTCTGCTATAGAGATGAAAGCCATTGCCGAGCCCTATATTCGCCGTCGTGCGATACGCCACCTCGAAAAGGGACGCGTGGTCATCTTCGTCGCAGGCACGGGCAATCCCTATTTTACTACCGACACCGCAGCAGCCCTGCGCGCCAGCGAAATCAACGCCGACGTCATCCTCAAGGGCACGCGCGTCGACGGCATCTACGACAAAGACCCCGAAAAACACGAGGATGCGCAAAAATTTCAACGACTCTCCTTCGACGAAGCCCTTCGCCTCGGCATACGCGTCATGGACCTGACCGCCTTCACGCTCTGCCGTGAAAACAACATCCCCATCGTCGTCTTCGACATCAACAACCGCACGAACTTAGTCAACCTCGTCAAAGGAGAACCCATCGGCACGGTAGTAGCCGGTACCGAATGATCCGTCGCATTGGCTGCAAAGGGAGCACCGTACAGTCGAGTGTAGCAGCAATAGAGCTTCTAAGACAGGTTCTGAGAGCGAGTTTTCCCGCTATAGCGCTGATTGGAAAAGGTTTTCCATCTGCTCGCGATAAGAGCGAGCAGCTTGCTCGACGGCTTCTTCCCACGATCCGTTGCCACGGGCGTACAGTATACTGCGAGAAACATTGACCAGGAGTCCGCTGCCATCGGAGCGCTTAGCGTATTTCCACACTTCCTCGAGCTGGCCTCCCTGCGTTCCGACACCTGGTACGAGCAGGAAGTGCTCTGGTGCGATGGCGCGTAGGCGTCGAAGCATAACCCCACGAGTGGCACCGGCGACAAACATCAGCCGATCCGGAGGAAAGGCCTCAGACAATTGGCGTACTACGATTTCATACAGAGCTATATCTCCATCACAATGCCGTAGTTGAAAATCTGTGCTGCCCGGATTGGAAGTCAGTGCCAGGACGATGGTGCATTTACCCTCGTATTCGGTAAAAGGGCGGATGCTGTCCAACCCCATGTACGGAGATACCGTCACTGCATCGACGCCGAAATGTTCGAAGAAAGCGCGCGCGTATTGCTCGGAGGAGTGCCCAATGTCGCCGCGTTTGGCATCGGCGATGACGAAATGTGAGGGACCAACGTATGGGATGATGCGCTCGATGAGCGCGATGCCCTCGCTGCCGTACCGTTCGAAAAAGGCCCAGTTGATCTTGTACGCCACGCAATGGGATCGGGTGCAGTCGATGACGCGCTGGAGAAAGTGCTCAATAGTCTCAATGGGGTTGGGGGCATGCGGGGGAGGTATCCGCTCGATGAGAGGATCCAGCCCCACACACAGAAAATTTTTGTGATCGACAATGCGTTGTGCTAATTCCCGTAGGGTCATGCTTTGAGGCCTATGACGGACTTCACCTGGGGGAAGTGCTCTCGGATGAGCTGTTCGATGGCCAGTCGGGTGGTGTAGTCGGAGATATCGCAATGGGAGCAGTTACCCTTCCAGCGGACGATGAGTTCGTTGTTTGGCGTCAGCTCGACCACCTCAATGTTGCCCTCGTCCCGTTGAAGAAACGGCCGAATGCGATCGAGTACGCGGTCGATGCGCTTGAGCATATCTTCTCGTGCCGCAGAGGTCTTCCCCATTATCGCGTGGTGATTTTGACGATTTTGGTGGGCTCGAGCTTGCGGTTGCGCTCTTCGACGGCCTGGACGAATCGCTCGACGAGCTCGTACCACACGGCCCCTTCGGGTTGGTCTTTGTGGAGTGCGGCAGGTACACCTTGGTCACCGCCTTCGCGTATCGACATCACGAGGGGTATGCGTGCCAACACGGGAGCTTCAATCATTTTGGCCAGCTTATCTGCACCGCCCCGCCCAAAGATGTAGTACTTGTGATCGGGCAGCTCTGCTGGGGTAAACCAAGCCATGTTTTCGACGATGCCGAGGATGGGCACGCCAATGTTTTCGAGGCGAAACATGTTGGCAGCCTTGAGCGCATCGGCAATGGCCACTTCTTGGGGAGTGGTGACAATCAGAGCTCCGGTGAGCGGCAAGGTTTGGACGAGCGTCAGCTGGATGTCTCCTGTCCCAGGAGGTAGGTCGATGATCAAGTAGTCCAGATCCGGCCATCGACATTGACGCACAAACTGCTGGACGATGCTCGACAGCCTCGGACCGCGCATGACGACAGCTTGCTCGGGGCGGATGACAAATCCGATCGACATGACCGGCATGCCGTTGTACACCGGCGGAATCATCATAGGCACGCCGTAGATGGTATGCACTTCAGGACGCACGCCTTGCATACCGAGCATGGTCGGGATGCTCGGTCCGTAGAGATCCGTATCCAAGATGCCGGTGCGGTATCCCGCCTGGTGGAGGGCCACGGCCAAATTGACAGCAACAGTGGACTTGCCTACTCCTCCCTTACCCGAGGCAACGGCAATGTAATTTTGTACTTGAGGCAGGGGATTTTCGCTGCCCTCCTCCGCACTGCGCACCGCCACGTGGATATCTACTTCTGCCTCGGGATAAATCGTCTGAATCTCACCAATACATGAAAAAATGAGCTCATCCTTATACGGGGCATTGGGATCCGGTAAGAGCAGCGTAAAGGAGACGTGGTTGCCGTCTACTTTGAGATCGCGCACCATCTTGGCATCCAAGAGATGCTTGCCGCTTACGGGATCGATGACCTTGCGCAGCGCCGGCAAAATCTTGTTGGCATCAATCATGGACCTGTCATTGGTGGTGAGAAAGTCATTTACTTAAAATACAGCTGCGAAGTCGAATTGTTCGTATGGGGTAATGGTCTTTGGACTACGGCATGTACACCAGTGCAAAGTGGATTTTATACGGAACGACATTGCGTATGAGATCTCCATCCTCATAGCGATGAATAGGCCAAAAGGCCTGCGTATAGCGCACCTGACCGGCCAAATAGGGCGTGAAAAAATACTGCCCTCCGAGCAGGCCCCCTAAAAAATGCTTGCTGAGAAAATCCGTGATGGGAAATCCTCCCCCTAAGATGCGAAAGGCCCGGCCATACTGGAGGCCCATATCGAACTCAAAGCGATAGAAATCTGCAGACCCTTCTCTCTCCTCGACCAACCAGTCTTTGTATTTCAAGATCAATGGAAAGCTCACGTAGTCTAAGATGATCTGACCCGGGTCGTTGGGATTGGTAAATGCCGTGAACACACTGCTGCCCTGTTGGTCGTAGAGCATTTCAAGGGCAATGTCCCAACGTGGGCGAAGAGAGGTGCGTACGGTCACACCGCCGAGCAAGCCGAGCTTTTTGTATCCATAGATGTTGTCGCCATCGATCTGTGAAAAGTTGATGCCCACCAATAATCCCCCGCGAAAGGTCTGCGCCGACCCACTATTAGGAGTCGACAGCATGCTGTAGTACACCAAAACGACCACAAAATATCGCATCCAGAACATAGGTCGTACGGCTTGTATAGCTCAAAGATAGGTGATTTAGAGGTATTGGCCAATTAAGAGAGGCATACCGCGCATCTTCGTCATGAGGTGTGGCTCCCCTCAGGTGATGCATGCCGGTGGGATTACAATCGCATGGCCGCATTGATGGATAAGATGCTGTAATCGGTGGTCAAAGTGGCCGATGGTATGGGGAAGGTACTTGGCACGGGGTATTGATACGCTACGTGCCCTTCTTGATAGCGGTAGCGACTGTAACCGACATCGATATAGAAGTGCTTTAAATTCAATCCAAACCCCACACCTACGGCGGGATAAAACGATCGATTATTGGCGTAGGGGGACTGTGTCATGCGTAGACCTGCGCGCAATCGCAAAAAGGAAAAGGGCAAGACCTCACCACCAAGTGCAAAGCTGAGAGAAGGCGCCAACGCTGTAGTGACATCGCTGTTGAGGGCTGCCTGCTCGGGATAAAAGTCGATGGACTGAAAGTCAAAGATATTTTTTCGGTGATCGGTGTAGTCCATGCGAAAGTGTATGCGGCCGCGATTTTTGAAGATGTAGCTCACTCCACCGCCGATTTTGATCGGTGTGTAGAGATTGTAGTCGAAGTAACCCAAAGGTGAGGAAGCTTCAGCGGTGTTGTCTGCATCTTCGTAATAGAGCGTGCTCGAGTAATCATCTTCGATCATCCAGTATTCCCTCGATTGGAGATAGAGGCTCACAGCCCAGTGGTAGTTCCATCGGTAGATGATACCCACCGAAGCCGAAAGACTCGTGGCACTCGAATTCAACGTATCGAGATATTCAAGGCTCTTAAAGAATTCGGACGACTCCCCCTGGGCGAGATGTTCGCGATATCGATAATTCCTTCGATATTGGGCATTCCCCGCTTGAAGGCTCACACCGATGTAGAGCCGATTGTCGTAATTCATGCCAAAGGCGAGCTGGGAGCGTATCATCTCGGTCGATTCGTATTGCGTGAATTGTTTTTCCAATCTGGGTGTGTCGACCAGATACGGTGCAATGTATTCGCCACGAGAGGAGTCGACGACGTGCAAGGCATTGGTCGCTACGGCGAGTCCTTCTTCATAGGGATTGAGCTCGTAGACGGATACGCCCTCGGCAAACTGCAGCCATCGATAGGTGATCGAGCCACGAGAAATGTCGCTATAGTGAAACAATCGCTTGGGACTTTCGTAGCTATAAAGCTGGGCCAGGAAGTTGAAGGTCTTCCACTTACCCCTCGTGTTAAAGGCCATCAATAAGCTGAGATTGGTCAAATTGAGGTCTCTTTTTGGGTCGCTGACGAATCGACCTGCAGGGTAGACAGTGCTCTTCGTACGGGCGCTGATCGAATACATGCCAAAGTCGAGGTGGCTCTTCCAGAAAGTACCGACACATGCTGGATTGACCGATGCACTGTAAAAATCACCGCCAAAGACGGCATTGGCGCCCATCATTGCTGCGGATTCTCCCGAGGGAGCTAAACGGGCATTGCTGTACCGCAGGGCATCCGATAGATCTTGTGCACTCAGGGGGTTTGTCAGAGCACACAGGCCGATGAGGATGTATAAAATCGCAGATCGACTTTTCATGCTTCGATGGTTTTTATGCTCTTTGGTATGAAATCGTTATCGGTGACGCCTCGGCCGATAGCTCTTCGTCGAAGTAGATCGATGTGAGCGGCTCGAACTCGACGGGCGGTACTTGTGCGAACTCGATCGCGAAGAGGAGTGCGATCGCGTTGCGCGGGATGTCGACGAATGACTGCGTTTTATGGAATGGGTCTCCTGATAAATTTCTCCGATTGTCTGCATGACTTCAGCGGTGTTTTTGAGGCGATGTGCCCATTTTGAAGGGCCTCGCTTGGTCCTGGTGCGCAATTGTTGAGGCCGAATGCTGGGGGTGTAATGCGATTGCGGCTTTGGTGTGGTGCGCTTTGTGCGGATTTTGGGCAAACGGGGAACAGAAGGCTTCCATCTACGCGGGCTTTGGTGGGGGGACCTGTCTACCGTGCTTTTTGGAGAGGGAGTAGATCTGTGCGGAGTAGCGCTGTGCTTTGGTGTGAGGGGTGCGATATGGCGAGAGGGACGGCGATCGGTTTGAGCTGGTTTGTCCGGTTTGACGCGCGGACGAGGCGATGGTCGATCGGCCGATGGGGGTGTAGGCGTTTGCACAGAAGGACGGTGAGGACGAGACTCTGGCGTGCGGTGTTTTTTCGTGGTCCGTGGACGCGTAGTCGGTAGCTTAGGATTAGCTACACCGTCGGCTTTGTGGCCCTTAGGATTGTTGGAAGCAGGCGTTGGGCCCGTCAATTTGGTGCCTGCGCTGGATTTTTTCAAGCCTGACCCAGACTTAGGGCCCCTTGTAGAAGTGGGCACGGCTTTGGGACGACGTGGTCCGTAATGCGTAGGTCTGTCGTTGCGGGGTGTGGATGGAGTGGTACGACCACCTCGATGAGCTCGATCCCTCCAGCTATCCCACCAAGGAGTGTAGTGCCAGCCCCAATAACCATCGTAATAGCCATGGTAGTAGCCGTCATAAAATCCATCGTAATAGCCATCCCAATATCCCACATGGTAATCGTACCACCATGGGTCGTACCATCTCCACCAATGCCTCCTGTGGTGCCAGTGGTGTGGATGGTGGTGTGCGTGATGCCACCATCCAGTGCCATACCACCACGGCGAATCGTACCAGGGGTCGCACTCTTCAACGACCCACACAGGTACTCCCCAGTGCCAGCCCCAGTACCAGTCGTCGTCGTAATAATAAATCTCCGTCACTATAATAGGACGATGAAAGCGGTAGATGCGTTTGGTGTAGTAAAAGTCGTACGACTCCCAGTCGTCTTCATCCCCCGTGGTGTATTGACGCGGTTGTTGCTGCGCTAACTGGGCGGACTGGGCAAGGGTATCCTGGGTGTTGTCCACTCTTGGAGACGGTCTGGAAGTTTGTACATTGGATTGGGCTACGATTTCATCCTCAGGATAGTAATAGACGTCGTCGAATTGAGCTTTAGCAGGCGTCGGTATAAAGCTTTGAACAAATAGTACGACCGACAGAAGCCTCCACATATTATGCTTCCAGTACGTCGTTTTCATGATGACTCGATTTTATGCATTATTACAACGCATGAATTATTAGTTTTGCACCTTCATTAGTGTTAAAGATTTATTAAAAAACGGTATCGTAGGCGACAACAGTCGTCGCCAGATGTCAAAACAGCAGAGTACTCATGGCGAAGGCAATTACCCCTCGTGCGGAAAACTACTCCCAGTGGTATCTGGACATAGTCTATAAATCGGGATTGGCGGATCAGTCCCCCGTGCGGGGCTGTATGATCATAAAGCCATTGGGATATGCGCTGTGGGAGGAGATACGTCGGTATTTGGATGCAGAGTTTCGTCGAACAGGTCATGTCAATGCGTACTTTCCCCTGCTCATACCGAAGCACTTTTTGAGCAAGGAGGCGGAGCATGTAGAGGGCTTTGCCAAGGAGTGTGCGGTGGTGACCCATCATCGCCTGCGGACGTCTGAAGATGGCAAGGGGCTGGTCGTCGATCCCGAAGCGCGTCTGGAGGAAGAACTGATCATCCGCCCCACTTCGGAGACCATCATCTGGGATACCTTTCGGCAGTGGATTCACTCGTATCGGGACCTGCCCTTGCTCATCAATCAATGGGCCAACGTCGTGCGCTGGGAGCTGCGCACGCGGCCGTTTTTGCGGACTGCGGAGTTTCTCTGGCAAGAGGGCCATACGGCACATGCCACTGCCGAGGAGGCGATTCGCGAGGCAGAACTCATCCACGATATCTATGCGCGTTTTAGCGAGGAGGTGCTCGCCATGCCCGTCGTGCGCGGTGTCAAGACCGAAAGCGAGCGCTTTGCGGGAGCGGAAGAGACCTACACCATTGAGGCGATGATGCAAGACCGCAAGGCCTTGCAGGCGGGCACATCGCATTTTTTGGGGCAAAACTTCGCTAAGGCCTTTGAGGTGACTTATCTCGATGAGACCAATACTCGCCAGTACGTGTGGGCTACCTCCTGGGGTGTATCAACGCGTCTGATTGGTGCGCTCGTCATGACCCACTCGGACGACGATGGGCTCATATTGCCGCCGAAAATCGCACCGACACAGGTCATCATCATCCCCGTACCCAAGCCCAGTGCAGAACTCCTCCAGGAGGCCGATCGCATTGCGGCCATTTTACGGGAAATTGGTATACGTGTGGAGGTCGATCGCGATGAAAAGCACCGTCCAGGCTATAAATTTGCCGAGTACGAGCTGCGCGGCGTGCCCGTGCGCATAGCCATCGGTCCGAGGGATCTCGAAAAAGGCGTCGTTGAAATTGTGCGCCGCGATACGCGCAAGAAGGAATATATTCCCCTTGACCAGCTATCGAAGTACGTACCCGAACTGCTCGAGCAAATGCAGCGCGAGCTCTTCGAACGCGCAGTGCAGTTTCGCGATGCAAACACCTACTACCTCGACCGATGGGAAGACTTCGAGGACTTGATGCATGAACAGGGGGGATTTGTCTACGCCCACTGGGACGGTACGGCCGAGACCGAACAACGCATCCAAGAGCTGACGAAGGCGACTATCCGCTGCATACCCAGTGATGCTCCGCAGGAGAGCGGTAGGTGTATCCTGACGGGCAAGCCTTCCTCTCGGCGCGTGCTCTTTGCCAAGGCGTATTGATGCGTTGCTCGGCGTGATGAGGTATCGGGTTGTGCGAAGCAAACACCCTGCACGATTTCATACAAAAGAAAAGGTATTAAAAAAGAAAGTCACTGATCGCCCATTTCATAGTTGCTGCTCGTCGCAGATATCAAAGGTGTTTTTTGAGTTAATACATAAGTGTAAGCACATTGCTGTAATATTTTTTATAAATTGGTGTTAGGGGTATTTTACGTGTGAAATGGGCTTGCGTATAAGATTGAGAAATTTATTCTGCTGCAATTTTTAAGTAGTGAGAAAATTTTTATACTTTTGCCCTTGAAAAGACGAACGCGCAATGTCCTTCGGAAAGGTGGGGGAGATTGTGTGCTAATGGTATGTAAGTGTGTTAGTTAAACCAATCTCATGAACGATGGATAGGACGGTACTGCGTATCCTGAACTTGTTTGTTGGTGTACTGGTAGTGGCGAGTGTAGTATCGAACGAGCGACTAAAGGTGGGGGAAATTTCGCAGGAGGTGCTCATCGAGGAGATACCCTACGAGTCTAAGGAGCTCGGCGATGTAAAAGTCTCCAAGGAGCGCTGGTCGGAGGAGATAGCCTTACGCGAGTTTGAGATGACAGTCGATCCGGCCCTGGGAGAGGTGCCGAAATGGCGCCTGATGGATGCCATGAAGTACATGATGGGCTTGCAGGGTCGTCGTAGTGTGCAGCCGCGTGGCGCAATTGGAGGGATCACTTGGGTAGAGCGCGGTCCAAACAATGTCAGCGGACGTACGCGTGCGATTTTAGTCGATTACGGCGACAATACGGGCAATACGCTCATTGTTGGTGGGGTCGCTGGAGGCTTGTGGCGCACAACCAACGCCATGGCGGCGCAACCCACATGGACGCCCATCAACGATTTTATGGACAATCTGGCCATAGGATGTATTGCGCAGGATACCGCCAATCCCAATATTATATATGTAGGTACAGGTGAAGGTTGGTTTAATGCCGATGCCGTCCGCGGACTTGGTATCTGGAAGTCGACCGATGGAGGATTGACCTTCAATCAGCTGGCGTCTACCAACAATTCCAACTTTTATTACTGTCAGAAGATCGTCGTCACCCCGTCGGGTACGGTATTGGTGGCTACGCGATCGGGGCTCTATCGATCTACCGATGGTGGCAATAGCTGGACGAAGGTCTTAGGTTTGGGAGCGGGAGCATCGACCAATCGAGCGGCCGATATCGAAATAGCCATCAATGGCGACATCTATGCCTCGATGGGTATTTTTTCGGTCGACGGCATTTATAAGTCGACCGACGATGGGCAGACGTGGACCAAGCTCACGGGAGGAGGTATGGTGGACGGTCAGCGCATCGAGCTTGCCTGTGCGCAAAACAACGCCAACCGCATCATCGCCCTGTTTCAGCGGGTTTCTGGCAATGATTGTTCGCACATCTTGCGCTCCGACGACGGCGGTGCGACATGGACGTCTTTGCCGGTGCCCAGTGCGCTCGGCATGTCCAATTTTACGCGCAACCAAGCCTGGTACGATCTCATTGCCGCGTTTCATCCCAACGACGACAATCGCATCTTCATCGGCGGGATTGACATGTTGAGCTCCAAGGACAGCGGCGAAACCTGGTACCAAGTGACCCAGTGGTTTGGCGGAGGTGGATTTCAGTACATGCATGCCGATCAACACATGTACGTCTTCGATCCCTTCCATAGCAACATCATGTATGTGGGCAACGATGGCGGCGTGTATCGCACCATGAATTCGATGGACAGCATTCCCACCTTCGACACCCTCTTTGTGGGATACAATGTGACGCAGTTTTATAGCTGCGATATCAATCCCAATGCGGGTTCCAACAATATTTTAGGCGGCACACAAGATAACGGAACGCAGAAGTTTGACATGCCCGGCCTTGAGAATACCGAAGAGGTGACGGGAGGTGATGGCGGCTATTGCCACATCGATCAAGACAATCCCGACCTGCAGATTAGTTCGTATGTCTACAATCAATACTGGTACACTACGGACAACTGGGCCACGGTCAACTCGCTTTTTATCAATGCTAATGGACGGTTTATTAATCCGACGGATTACGACAGCGACAACAACAACTTGTACTGCGCCTACAGCTTGGGGCAATATCTGGTGATACTGGATGTAGGAGGGACTAATACGACCCAGTCGGTTGGTCTGGGAGCCTTTCCTGCCTCAGTCGTCTCGGCTGTGACGGTTTCGCCCAATGTCAACAACCGCGTGTATTTTGGTTTTCCAGGGGGGCAAATCGTGCGTGTCGACGATGCCAATACGGTTTCCCCGACAGCAACGGCTTTGACGACGCCTACCAATGCCTATCTCAACTGCATCGAAATTGAAGAGGGCAATGAAAACCACATACTGGTCGCCTACTCCAATTATGGTGTAAATAGTGTGTGGGAGTCGACCGATGGCGGGATGAGTTGGACCTCTGTGGAGGGCAATTTGCCCGACATGCCCATTCGCTGGGTGAAGTTTTTCCCGGGTGCCAGCGATTCCGCCATGGTGGCCACGGAGCTCGGCGTGTGGACGACGGATAACCTCGATGGTGCCAACACCGTTTGGGGACCAAGTAATACGGGTCTTGCCAATGTGCGCGTCGACATGCTCGCCACGCGTGTTGCGGATAAGACTATCGTAGCAGCTACTCATGGTCGCGGCATGTATGCCGCCCAATTGGCTACCTGCTCGATCACTGCATCTGGGCTGGCCAATGTGCAGTGCAACGACAACGGCACGCCCTGTGATCCGTCGGACGATTACATCACCTTTGAGCTCAACGTACAGGGCACCAATACAGGAGCGACCTATACCGTGTCGGCTGCAGGGCATATGGTCACGCCCCTTACCCCTCCCAATAACTACGGTGTAGTAGAGCAGTTTCGCTTGGAAGACGGCAGTGCTGGGGGCGGCAATATCACCATTACCATTACGGACGATGGCGATCCTACATGTACCTTTGATGATGTCCTCACTGATCCCGGCACGTGTTCACCTCTGAACAATGCCCCCGCCAATATCAACGAGTTTCACTACGACAACACAGGCGCCGATGTCAACGAATTTATCGAAGTGTTTATCCCGGATCCGCAGCCTACCGATTTGAACAGCTATGTGGTAGAGCTATACAACGGCAGCAACGGTCAGGTGTACAATATCGAGACACTCAACAATTTTACCGCCACCGCGGGTGGAGGTGGAGTATTTTACGTCTGGGAGCCACCGAGTATTCAAAACGGTGCACCGGATGGATTTGCGCTCAGCGGTCCCTGTGGTGTAATCGAGTTTTTGAGCTACGAGGGGACCTTTACGGCGACCAACGGCAACGCAGCGGGTATGACGAGTACGGACGTCGGTGTATCGGAAAGCAGCAGCACCCCCGTGGGCAGTGCCATCCAACTCATCAGCGGCACGTGGATGTATACCGCGAATTGCAATACCAAGGGCGCTCCTAATGCGACGTGTACTTGTACCATCACATCTTCTGGGCTCACCAACATACAGTGCAACGACAACGGCACGCCCAACGACGCTACGGACGATTACATCACCTTTGATTTGCAGGTGATGGGAAGCTATACGGGGGCTACCTATACGGTCACCTCGCCGTTGTACACCGTTACGGCCTTGACACCGCCGGTCAATTACAACACCGTTGAGAGCTTTTCCCTGCCTGCCGGATCAGCAGGAGGGGGAAATGTGCCCATCGTCATCACCGATGATTCGGATCCTGCCTGTATGTACAAGGATACTATTGTCGATCCGGGGGCGTGTTCGGGTATTTTCGTTACGATCAAAGATCCCTGTCAGTGTAAGAACAACGCAACCAATCTTACCAACGGCCAGTTTGATGAAACCGTAACCGTGACAGCCCCGTCGGGTCAGACATGGAATATGATCACGGCGACTAATTTTTACGATCCCACCAGTCCCGCACCGCCGGCACCGCCGATACCGTACACTACGCCTGCACCGATGACAGAGACACCCATTGGTGGTGGATTGAGTGAATACACCATTGACGGCATCGTCGTCGATGCGGTGATGTGGTCGGTGACATGTACAAATGGTACGGACACTTTGAGCATCAGCAATCAGTGTTACTATCCCAATCCAATGATTGCTGGGGTGCCCGATACACTCTGCCAAACCGATGCACCGATTGTGCCGACCTTGACGTACGATCGCGGAGACGGCAATCCGCCGACAGTACCGGCCGATGCTGAGACTTTCGACATCGATGGCACGGTAATATCGCCGCCTCAAGTCGATCCTTCGACATTGAGCCCGGGCATGCACGTCTTAAAGTACGAGGTTGATGCGGGCGATGAGGGGGCAGTACCCCCTCCTGGGCCCAATTTCCGCGGTTGTGTACAGGCTGTTTACGATACGATATACGTCCAGGCACCGCCTTTGATCATCTGTCCACCCGACAGCATCAATACCACGGATTGTAATATCACAGTACCGCCCGCTGCAACAATGTTCAACACCGACACGGCTGGAGCGGGCTTTGTCAATCCTGATTGGCCAACGATTTTACACGGGTGCGGCAATGTGACCTTGAGCTCGTTTAACGACACGGTCGATATGGGTTGCACCCGCACAATAACGATTTACTATGTGGCCACCGATGAAAAGGGCAATGCCGATACCTGTGGGCAGATGTGGATGTTTACCTTTGACACGATCGCTCCGACTTTTGTCGATCCGCCTGCCGATACTACGGTGGAATGTGCGGCACCGCCGGTACCCGATCTCATGGTTTCGGACAATTGCGGGTGCGATACCGTGACGACGGAAATCTGGATCAACGAATTTCACTACGACAATACTGGTACAGACGTCGGCGAATTTATCGAGGTCGCTGGCCCCGCAGGTGTGGATTTGACGCCGTACAGCTTAGTGTTGTACAATGGCTCCAATGGATTGATGTACAACACGATGAACCTCACCGGCATGATCGACGACGAGGGATCAGGCTTTGGGGCGGTACACTTCAATTATCCGACCAACGGCATCCAAAACGGCTCACCCGACGGCATTGCCTTGGTGAAAAATGGCACGACGGTGCTTGAGTTTATCAGCTACGAAGGCACCTTTACGGCCAACGATGGGCCAGCGGCGGGCATGACCAGTGTCGATGTAGGGGTTTCTGAAAATAGCGGTACGCCCGTAGGATTTTCCCTGCAGCGCACGGGAATGGGCAGTACAGGTACGGACTTTATGTGGACGGGCCCGTCGGACGACAGTCCCGGGGATATCAATCAGATGCAACACATCATGGCGGCCAGTGCGCGGTCGTGTTCGTTGACCTTGACGGCCGATACCATGCCGGGGAGCTGTCCCAATGAGTTTACGATTGTCCGTAGTTGGGTGTTGGTCGACGCCTGTGGCAATTCGGCCATGCATACGCAGACGATTATGGTGGTCGACACCACACCTCCGCAGTTTTGCGCGGTGGGAGGATTGCCGACCGACACGACGATCAGCTGTACGAGGCCCTTACCGGATACGGCACAGGTCTCTGCATGGGATGCGTGTGAGACCACGGCCCAGGGCAATGTGTGGATCAACGAATTTCACTACGACAATGTTGGTGCCGATGTCGGGGAGTTTTTCGAAATAGCGGGTTATCAAGGTACGGATCTGACGGGCTATGCCGTCGTATTGTACAACGGAAGCACCGGTCAAATGTACGACTCCATTCCACTGACAGGGGTATTACCTGCCGAAAAGTGTGGCTACGGCGCATTGAGCTTTGACGTGTCGAGTATGCAAAACGGCTCGCCCGATGGCCTTGCGCTCGTCCAGGGCAATACAGTGCTGGAGTTTTTGAGCTATGAGGGGAGCTTCACGGCTGTCGATGGGCCTGCAGCCGGCATGACGAGTACCGATATCGGCGTGTCTGAACCTTCGAATACGCCAGTGGGTCAATCGCTCCAGCGCGTCGGAGTGGGTGCAATGGGCAGTGATTTTACCTGGGCAGGCCCCATGCCCCAATCGCGCGACGCCCTCAACGAAGGGCAGGATGTGTTGGGGCCCGTGCCCGTCGCCTTTGTCGAGACAGAGACCCCTGGAGCTTGCCTCGGTGAGCGCACCATTACGCGCATGTGGACGACAGTCGACGCCTGCGGCAATGCCGACACCCTGGTGCAAGTGATACACGTCATCGATACCGTTCCTCCCGACGCAGTGTGTAAGGATACAGTAGTATATCTCGACGAAAACGGCATGGGCAGCATTGTGCCTGCCGATGTGGACGGAGGAAGCATGGATTCCTGCTCACCGGTTGCGCTGTCGATCAATAGGGATCATTTTACCTGTGCCGACATCGGAGTGGTTAATGTCACCCTTACTGTCACCGATAGCTGCGGCAATTCCAGCACTTGTGTAGCTGAAGTGACGGTGTTGGATACCCTGCCACCCGAGATTACTGCCCATGATTGGACGATCGCGGCACAGGCGGGGTTCTGTGAAGTTTTTATTCCCAACGTCTTACTCAACGTATTTGTCGACGACAATTGCGATCCCGATCCTGAGGTGATCCAGTTGGATAACGGTGCTCCCATGTCGCCGGGGTATTTCCCCGTCGGCAAGCACACCATCGTGGTGCAAGCCACCGACCGATATGGCAATGTGTCGGTCGATTCCTTTATGTTGACGGTCAAAGAAGTGCCCGATCCGCTTGTGGAAATGGCATGTAATGACCGCGTTCAACTTTCTGTAGACACCCTCTGTGAAGTCACGGTGGGGGCAGATATGGTCCTCGAAGGCGGCCCCTACATGTGTTACGACGATTACATCATCGAGGTGCG
>WFXH01000043.1 GCA_015490715.1 Saprospiraceae bacterium
CCTGTACGCACGCGAATCACCGGCATCCCCGCTAAAAGAGGACATATCTCCGTGTCATCGTATATCTTCAGATCCGAATCGTGTTCCCCGGCATTCACCCCACTACCCGCATAAGCTCGTGTGGGCTTGTACTCTTTTCCATTGATCTGGTAGCGACCAAGCGACGCATCCCATTGATCAGGAGCCACTACTACATAGTACTCTGTATGATGTGCCAATCCATCCCAAATACCATCTCCATCGGTATCGACATTGTGACTGCCAAAGGAGTAATACCCGTATGCATTGGTCGTCGTCGTTCCTATCAGGCTGCATTGGTCGTCGTAGAGTCGCACTTCTATATTGGCTAAGGGCTCCTCGTCGGGATCCTGAACACCATCTGCATCGGCATCGTGCCATACGTAATCCCCAATCTCCAGATCGACATCGGGCAACAGCAGCTCGATATCTCCCAGACCCGAACTCTTACCAAAGTAGGCATGTCCCTTGCCATGGAGCTGTGCCGAAGCCAGGTACGCCCCGTTGATGGCACTGTAGCGATGCAGCCCGCCTGTAAAGGTACTGTAAAACGGATCAAACACTGCGTTGACCACCTCTGCCTTAGGTGTAAGTACGCGGACAGCCCCGACAGATACCTCCGGATGATACGTAGGCCCTAAACGCCAATAGTCCTCTCCAAAAAACTCACCACCACCGGGCCCCTGATTGTTGTGTACACCTGAGCCAGTATAAGGGCCTACCTTGCCGTTGCTCTCCAATGTCCAGCTACCATCATCCTGTGGCGCAGCAATGAGTATATCGCCGTTTTGTTTGAGTAACTTGTCGGGATGACAATACGAGTGCCCCAACCTATCGGCAATGCCGAGAATCATGTAGCCCTCTGCTGTAAAATCGATATCGGTCAACCAGTGCTGGGTAGGCCCTTCCCGATTGGCCTGATCCGTCCAATAGTCGCGTGTAAAATCCGTGCGCAAGACTTCATCAAACATGCCCGACTGCGGGTCAAAGGAATAGACGACAATACTGTGATTTGCTCTGTCCTTCGTGTGTTCGGCACTGCACGTCACACCGACGTACAATTTCCCCCGCCACTGTTTCAATGCAAAGGGATAGTACTCTCCCCCTGTACAAGTAGGATCAGGGATGAAAAATTCCTCCGTCGTCGATGGCGATGGCGATTCGACATCAATCGATACCAAGGACTTACGCCATAAACTGACGACAAACAGTCGGGTTTCATCCTCCGAAAGGGCAATTTCACTAATACCATACCGCCCGACCATAGCTCCATAGTCGCAAGCCTCTGGATCGGTCATTGTCAAGGGTAACACCGAAATACCCAAATCCGAAAGCCGTACCCATCGCACCACTGATCCACTGCCATCGGTATTCTTTGTATAGATCGCATCATACATGCCGTCTTTTAAAGCTGCCCCCTGCTTAACAAATGCCGCTATGTAGAGCTGCTGGCGCGTGCGACTCCACGCCATGCTGCGCACGGCCCCGAGCTGCGCCTTGGTAGCCAACCCAGTCGCCGGATCCGTAAATTCAAAGTCAGAAGGCACCCTAAGGAGTACGGCTTCATCCGCATACTCGTTTTCACCACCCCGTATAAAGCGCGTAACTACCAACGGAGGCGTATTGGTTCCGACCCATATCTCGCCGTCGATTAAGCCGAAATGTATATCACACGATGGTACGCGTACGCGCCGTACCTGACGATGTTGACGCTGCTGAGAATGCGTTGCGCGCAAGCCTTCCGGCACAACGAACTCCACCCGATAGTATTCGCCGTCATTCAATCCACTCACCGCATAGTTTCCATTGTCATCTGTGACCGTCGTAGCCACTATACTCCCCACACCGTTGTACACCTGCACCTCGATATTTGGTATACCCACATCCTCCGCATCTAAAGCACCGGAATAATTGACATCGTAAAAGACGCGTCCACTAATTTGACCTGCCACCGGTGTACACTGGGCTTGAAGCTCTGCATTCATCGCCAACCACGATAGGGCGATCCACACACCATACGCATACAATCGCGCCCAACCATTCATGAGCAATTCTTTGAAAGACTTGTGCATAGCGTTTCGTTTTCTCATTTCAAGACCTTTTACCATTTCATACCATCGACAAGTCAAAGCACTACAGCCGATGCAGTACTGTCCAATGGTGGAAAGCTGGTCCTATTACCCGGCAGATGACCGTGTCCTCAGGTTCGTTCTGCGGTCGAAATCCACAGCAAAGTTAGGGCGAAACAAATCGAATACACAAGAATATATGAGATTTTTTAAAGTATAAAACCTTAAAAACGAAATACATAAACATTAGCCAAAATCGTATTATTTATACATATTATCGTTTTTTGTAATATATTTGGAGTTGTGATATAATGACTTGTATGAAATAGTTGTCCGTATTCGCAAAATGGGAATACGTACAAGAAAAGGGGGAGTCCCTGAGCTGCTCAGAGTATTTTTTTGACGTGCAGGATGTAAATCAAACCCAGCACGACGACGAGGGAGAGCAGTATGATGTAGTAGAATGCATAGGGATGGTCCTGCAGCGGCAGGCGTACATTCATGCCGTAGAAGCTGGCAAAGAGGGTGGGCACCATCAAGATGATGGCGATGATGGACAAGCGGTTGATGTAGAGATTGAGGTTATTGCTGATGATGGAGGCATAGGTCTCCATCGTACTGGAGAGGATGTTGGTATAGACGTTGGCCATTTCGAGGGCCTGGCTGTTGTCGATGATGATGTCTTCAAAGAGTTCTTCGAGATCTTTATCCTGGCGGATGTGTAAAAAATCCGTGCGCTTCATTTTTAAGAAGAGGAGTTCGTTGTCGCGCAGTGAGGTGACGAAGTACACGAGGCTCTTTTCGATTTGGAGGAGCTGCTTGAGTTCTTCGTTGCGGCTTGAGCTATAGAGCTCGGCTTCGATGAAGTGGCGTTTGAGGTTGAGTTTTTTCAGGTTTTCGATAAAGAGCATGTTGATGACGTTGAAGATCTGCAGGATAAAGCGCTTCTGGTCTTTGGTGTCAAAATTGCGCACGCGCCTTTCGACGAAATACATCAACACGGGGGAGTTGATCCTACTCAGGGTAAGGGTATAGTCTTCAAGAGGGATGATGCCGATGGGGGCGGTGATGTAGATTGCTTCGTATTTGCCGCGACGCTCGGGGTCGTTGGGCACAGGGGTATTGACGACGATGAGGGGGACGCCGTCTTCGATTTCATAGCGCGACCGCTCGTCGATATCGAGCGAATCCATAAAGTATTCAAACGGCACTTTGAAAGTTTCGGCGAGGCCCTCCAATTCGCCCGGTTCGAATGGGGGTGTAATCATGACCCAGCACCCGGGCTCGGGTTGTTCGATCTGCTTTGCGTATCCGTCCTCCGTTTTAAAATACCTAACCATCCGTATCCATTGGAGCGCCTTTTAAGCAATTGCAAATATCACACCTATTTACTCAAACCTCAAGATTTTCGTCGGCTGAATTTTCGTCACCCACCAGGTGGGAAGCCACAAAAACAAACCCACTACTACGAGGACCATGAGATTGATGAGCGCAATGCTCCACCAATCGATCCACACAGGTGCATACGACAGATAATAGTCTTCCTCTCTAAGTCGTATAAAATGGTACTTGTCCTGCAGATAAGCGATTGCAGTGGCCAATACATTTCCAATAATCATACCCCTTATCAAAATGCGCAAGCCGTAGTAGAGAAAAATCCTCCGTATGGCATGCACTTTCATACCCAACGTACTCAACACTCCAATCATATAGGCGCGTTCGAGTATCAAGATGAGCACCATGGTCATCATATTGAGCACCGCCACGACGAGCATTAAGCTCAATATCACGCGCTTGTTGACGGTCTGGAGCGACAACCATTCAAAAATGTTGGGGAAACGTTCGCGCACTGTTTCGCTCCACATCTCTAAGGGGAGAACTTCCTCATAGATATATTGGCTGATGAGATCCATATCTTCAAACCTCTCGACGAACACTTCGTATTCACCGATCTGATCAGGCCCCCATCCCAGGGCTTTCTGTAAAAATACCATGGAGACGAAGGCCAACTTCATGTCGTATTCGCGCAATCCGGTGTTGAAAATGCCGACGATTTGCAGCTTGACGGGGTATTCGCGGTGTTTTCGCACCAGATACATCACCACGTAATCACCCGTGTCAAGCTCCAGGCGCTGCGCCGTATACGATGAGATGAGTACCTCGCGCGGTGGGGTAGTATCCGTAGGTATCCTTAACATTTTGCCTCGCACGAGATGCCTTGCCAAAAAGCTCGTATCGAAGTCTTCTGCTATGCCTTTGGCGTAAAGGCCCTCAAACTCGTCGCCTCGTGAAAGTACAGCAGGCAGCATGATGATGCGCTGGACATGGCGAACTCCACCTTTGGAGTATAAAACGGTTGATCGTTCCCCATCGGGATTTAATTGTTCGACGCGCACTCTGCGAATGCGCTTGATGGCATTGTAAAGCGCCGTATCGTGTTGGATGGGGAGCATCTCATAACTGCGCTTTAGACCTGCATTATAAATGTGTATATGCCCCCACAGTCCAAAGATCTTTTGACTGATTTCGCGCTCAAAACCGCGCATCATCACATCGGCCAGTATCATGACCACTACGCTCAAGGCTATCGTACCGATGGCAAGGCGGACAATCCATCGCGTATAAGCCCCCTCAGAGACTACAGAGGTCTTGCGCGCTATGTAGTGTGCAACGTCCATCTGTTGAGCAAACTGGCAATACCGCTGATGATGACTGCGTTAACAAAGCCCAAAAATGCTACTTTTGCCACGAAAGTCTGCACGCAATGAATAGTTTTTTGGAGGAATTGCGCTGGAGAGGCATGCTGCATCAGGCCACCCCCCATGTAGAGCAACACCTCAATGTAGCTCCGAGATTGGGATATATCGGTTTTGACCCCACCGCCCCCAGTCTCACCATAGGCAATTACGTGCAAGTCATGCTCTTACTCCTCTTCCAACGCGCTGGACATCGCCCCATCGTATTGATGGGTGGTGCTACAGGCCGTATTGGCGACCCCTCGGGTAAAGATGCCGAACGCACCCTATTAGATATCGACACCCTCCAGCGCAATCTCCAAGCCCAAATGATCCAATTTAAAAGCCTACTCGACTTCGAAGGTCCTCATGCAGCTATCATGATCGACAATTATGAGTTTTACCGCGACATGAATGTGCTCGACTTTCTACGCGACATCGGCAAACATCTCACTGTCAACTACATGATGTCCAAAGAGTCGGTCAAAAAGCGGCTTGAGACCGGTATTTCCTTTACTGAATTCAGTTATCAGCTACTACAGGCATACGACTTTCTGCGCCTCTATC
>WFXH01000044.1 GCA_015490715.1 Saprospiraceae bacterium
GTGCACCACTTGGCGCCAAAGATGATGAGCATATTTTTTTGTTCAGCCGCAGACGTGCGTACAGCTTCTTGCCACTGGCTCTGCTGATACATGCGCAAACCGTTATTGGCCCATACAGGCGCATCCATGCCGATGGATACGGCTAAAGCGAAAGCGATGGAAAACAGGCCCTTCATAGCTCTTTCGTTTTATACTTTATGAAAAAAACACATTTGTATATCTGTGATTTGCAGTTAATAATGCAATATCTGTGCCAACGATCGGATGGCCTGCATTTTGACTGGTTAGTTTTATAGCTAATCGAAGCCGCGGATTTCGCGTTATCTTTACTGAAGATAAAGGGCATATGTCGTCGCCATCACCGATAGAGGTTTTGCGCAAGTATTGGGGATACTCCTCGTTTCGGCCTGCCCAGGAGGAGGCGATCCGCGCTATATTATCGGGTAGAGATGTGATGGTGGTCTTTGCCACGGGCGGCGGAAAGTCCCTTTGTTATCAGGTACCTGCACTTTGTATGGAGGGGCTAACCTTAGTGATTTCGCCGTTGATTGCCCTGATGCAAGATCAGGTCGACCAGCTGCAACGCAGAGGGGTGGCTGCGGCGATGGTGCACAGTGGTATGTCGCACAGGGAGCAGATGAAGGCCTTAGAGCGATGTGCGGAGGGAAGGGCCCAATTGCTTTACCTGGCACCGGAACGCTTGCGGCAAGACTCCTTTCGGCAGTGGCTGCGCTTCCAGCGCCTCTCCTTTGTCGCTGTCGACGAAGCCCATTGCATCTCCCAATGGGGGTACGATTTCAGGCCGTCGTACCTCCAGATTAAGCAAGTGCGCGAATTGCATCCCACTGTTCAGATGATGGCCCTCACTGCTACTGCGACGCCAGAAGTACTTCGCGATATACAACAGCAGCTCCAGTTTGGCAATGATGCCTTGCTCGTCCGAGGCCCTTTCTTCCGCAAAAACCTTGCCCTGCACGTCCAATACAGCGAAAACAAGCTCAACGACCTCTATCACCTGTGTTCGACCTGTTCGGGAAGTCAAATCGTCTACGTGCGCAATCGAAGGCTTGCGGTACAGCTCGCTCAATATTTCCGCCGTCGGGGCCTTAAAGCGGAAGCGTATCACGCGGGCATGACACCCGAACACAGGCGGAAAGTCCAAGACAGCTGGATGGATGATGACGTGCGCATCATCTGCGCCACTTCGGCCTTTGGCATGGGTATCGACAAGCCCGACGTGCGCTTAGTAGTCCACTTCGATGTGCCGGACTCGCTGGAGGCGTATTATCAAGAGGCCGGGCGCGCAGGTCGCGACGGTCAGCTATCTCGCGCCATCCTCTTGTACAACAACGCCGATTGGCAGCAGCTGCAAAAGCACTTCCAGACGAGTTTTCCCCCCTGGGATGTCTTGCGCTCGGTCTACGAACGAGTCTGTCAATACTACAAAATACCCATTGGTGCACAGCCCGATGGGTGGTTTGTCTTTGATCTGGAGGCACTGAGTGCCTACGTCGAACGCGACCGTTGGGAGCTATCGGAAGCGCTGCAGGAGCTCGAACGTCAGGGGTATATCGAGCTGACGGATAGCACTCTCCAACAATCGATGGTCCAGGTGGACGTCGATTGGCCGGCCGTGCAGCGATTGGCGCGCTATTATCCCAAGCATGCTGAGCTTGTGCAGGTCCTGCTGCGGCGATACGAGGGCATTACTACATTGCCGACGCGTATTTCGCTGGCTTCGGTCGCCCGTATCCTGCGCACCGATACCGACAGAATCGATGCCATGCTTCGCCAACTCCACCACTGGCAGGTCGTCGATTACCGTCCGTCCCTCCAGACGGCCGGCATACGCCTACTCACACCCCGAGTAGATGCCGCTACTATGCGCTTTGACAAACGACAGCGTCAATTCCGCCTTCGCGCTGCACGAGCTCGCCTCCAGAAAATGCACGCCTATGTCCATACCGATCAGTGTCGCTATGCCTTTATACTGCGTTATTTTGGTGACAGTAGCGTATCGCATTGCGGACATTGCGATCGATGCACCGAAGGCGAGGACACGAGCGTTCCAAACTTGGAAGCCGAAATCCTCAATACTTTAAGCAGTGGCCCGGCGACACCAGCAGATTTAATGCGTTCTCTATCGAGGTACTCGCGCCAATCCGTTTTAGAAGCGCTCGACGAGCTGTGCCGAAAAAACATGGTGCGCTTTGATGGCCTGTATTGCTTGCTTGCCCATGAACAGAGAGAAGTATGATATAGCTCTGTGCTTTACGGCCCCTTTGGACGGCGAAAATCGAATGCAAAAGATAGCACAGTCCCTCCAAACCATGGGTTTAAAGGTGTTGCTCGTCGGCCGTGCACCGCGCCTTGCAGCGTTTCGATGCACTGTGCCGACTGTGACAATCCGATGTCGGGCGAAGCGCGGCGCACTGTTTTATGCGGAGTACAACCTGCGACTGCTTTTCTTGCTCCTGCGCCTTCGTGTGCGTCTGGCGATAGTAGCTGTTGATCCCGATACGCTTCCGGCAGCCATTTTTGGTGCAATGTGGAAGCGATGCAAACTCGTGTACGACGCTCACGAGTCGTTTGTCGATGTGCCGGAACTACAGGGACATCCTATTAAACGATGGATCTGGGCAACCATCGAGCGCCTCGGCGTGCGATATGCCAGTTGTCCCCTCACGGTCAATAACAGCATTGCCGCATTACTTGAAAAGCGCTATGGTCGTCCCTTTACGGTGTTGTACAACTACCCAAGGGTCGAGAGGAAGCCCGAGCTGCGCCCTCCCCACCATCCACTCCGCCTGTATTATCAAGGTGCACTCAATGCCGGCAGGGGGCTTGAACTGCTGCTACATGCTATGACAAGGTTGAACAGTGCTGAGCTCCACATCATCGGCGATGGATATTTGCGTGCGACGCTTGAGCAGCTTGCTGAAGAGCTACAGCTCCAACTTTGCGTGCATTTTCACGGCCATCTCAGCGGTGCAAGACTTTACGATACCATGGCCCACATGGATATCGCCTTTAACTTGCTCGATGCCCGAAGTCGAAATTACTATTACTCCTCTGCCAATAAATTTTACGATGCGGTGAGCGTAGGAACGCCGATTATTACGATGAACTTCCCCGAATACCGCAACTGTATGCGCGCCTTTGAAGTGGGCATCTTGTTGGATGCCATGACGGTAGAGGCCGTTACAGAGGCGATACAGCGAATGCGAAATCCCGAAGTGTACCGGCATTATCGCCGCAACTGCATTGAGGCAGCTCGATACTGGCATTGGGATAGCCAGCTCGACACCATAAAGAATTGGATCCAATGCATTCAAAATGGAGGGAGGTAAGGACCCTAATGGATGTGTTGTATGATCAGTAGAGCAAGCGCGTCCTTTCTTGTGGGGGCATATCTGCCCGCAAAGGGAATCCGAACTATTTTATCCTCTGAAATTCGAGCTTTGCGATGTCCTTGTCTGAAGTAAAGATTTTATCTAATACCCTTGTCCACGGAAGCATTAATTTTTGGAGGACAATGGATATCTTCGTAAGCGGTTCGCCCTCCTTTCTGGTAGGTGGATTCAACAGCTTTCGGATGGCGCCACATACGTAATAGCTCACGCGTATATTGATAAACGCATGAGATATGAGCGCAAATCCGTTTTCCCTCATCATTTCGGAGTAGTATTCGATCGGTCTACCAAGACAGAGCTCATCACCTATGATATCGCTTTCGATTCGCTCGAAGAGAAACACTTTATCGGCACTAACTCTGCATATTTCTCTTATCAGTAAACGGAGCATATTTTCATCCGTGTTGTGTTGGAGTACTGTCGCGGTAAAGACGATATCAAAAGATTGGTCGTCAAAATCCAATTGCGTGCCGTTCGTCTTAAATATCTTGACCTCCTCGGGTACGTTCATCTTAGCCAGTGCAATCATTACACTTGAAATATCCACTCCGACCAATGCAGAAGGCTTGTGTTTGAACACTTCGAGTAAGTTTCCGCCCGGTCCGCAGCCTACTTCTAATACCGACTTGTTGTAGAAGTCGATGGAGTGCAAGAGCTTGAGGAATTGGCTTCTCTTATAGCGATAATAGGGCTCGTCGTCTCCTGCAAGGACATTATTGGCTCCCCTTGCCCTTATGCGCTCGCCGACCTCTGACCAATACACCTCCGGATGGTACTTAATATTTTTCATATTGACCAATTTCGAAATCGTGTAGCACAAAACATCTGATAAAACGACCTTGAAAGGCCTTCGTGTACGTGCATTTTAATGCGCCGATTGCCTAATGCGGGGATTTATTTTTTCCTCCACCGCACTTAATTGTATCATCGATCAATATGTGAGTTGCGAAACGGCAATTTGTCTCTAAGATAGAGATTGTTTTGGTTTTTGAGATTTTTAGTGTGTATAAAATCGTGCGTTTTCTGTAGATGCAGTTTGGAGGCTTGATCTAAACCAGCTATGGGAGTGCAGCGACAAATCCACTTTATGACCATCGCATACCGCCATGGAGCGAGGTGGCTTTACCTGTATTTTTATCTCTTGTTCTGACTGGGCCCATGGGATTTTGTGTGGACTTCGGGCACCCAACGAAAATGTTCTGCACAAGCGCGTTCTCGACTGTTGTGGGTACGAGAGGTCTTGCAACAGAAAGAGGTAGGGAAGATGGATACGTAAAGCTGTACCTATGAGCTGGGAACAATTTTTGCATTAAAAATTTCTGTAATACGTAAATCAAATATTGTGAGAGAGATCTATGTTAACCGTTTTGTTGAGTACTTGCAGTCGGAGCGTCGGTACTCTTCGCATACAGTCGAGGCGTATGAGAGGGATCTTCGGCAATGGGAGGAATACATTGAAGCGCATTACGGGGTCAACGGTGTAGGACAGATCACAAAGCCGATGGTGCGGTCGTGGTTGGTATGGTTGATGGAACGGGGAATGCAGCCGTCGACGGTGCATCGGAAGTTTTCAGCTCTGCGAAGGTATTTTCGATGGTTGCGCCAGAACGATTTCATACAGCACAATCCGTTGCAAAACATTCGCTTACCCAAAGTACCTAAGCGCTTGCCGAAATCGTTGGGACCGCGAGAGGTCGAACAAATGCTGTCACGGGAGCTGTATCCAGAGGGATGGCGTGGTATACGCGATCGCATGGTCATCGTAATGCTCTACGGGCTGGGGCTGCGGCGGTCGGAGTTGATCGAGTTGAAGGATGAAGACATCGACCTTTCGCGTCGGGTCATGCGTATTCGGGGTAAGGGAGGGAAAGAGCGGCTCTTGCCGTTGAGCGAACCGTTTGTGCGCGAAATTCGCTCGTATTGGGAGCATCGAAGACGATCAGGCCTTGACAATGGTGGGTATTTTTTTATCGACAAAGGGGGCAATAAACTCACTCCGAAGCGTGTTTATACCATTACAAAGCATTATATCTCGAAGGTCTCGGATTCGGTTATGAAAAGCCCCCATGTATTGCGCCACAGTTTTGCAACGCATCTCCTCAACGAAGGGGCCGATCTACAGGCTATTCGAGAGCTCCTAGGGCATGCAAGTCTGGCAGCAACACAGGTGTATACGCACGTGGGTATCGATCGTTTGCGTGACATATACCGAAAGGCGCATCCACATGGGGGTGGTGGAGATCGAAAGGGATGAAAATTTCTAAAGGAGGTTGTTATGAATGTCCAGATTCGCACACCGGATGTACGCATTGATCAGCAGACCAAAGATTTTATGTACAAGAAACTCAATAAGTTGAGTCAGTTTTTTGACCGCATTATCGATGTGACAGCACTGGCCAAGGAAGAAACCGTCAACGGCAAGGATCAGAAGGTCGTGGATATAAAAATCATCGTACCGGGTCGAGTGGTCATCGGCACAGGTCAGGGCGACAGTTTTATGACCGCTGTAGAGAAGGCCGTCCAAACGGCTTCGCGCAATTTACGTCGCTATAAGGACAAGCTGCGTGCACGTTCTTGATGGGTAGTACTGCATGGTAGCGTGTCGGTCCTAGGAGATGCATTATGCATTAGAAAAAAGTTTTATATCATAAGTAAAATCGCCGTATATTTGCCCAATCATCGGCAACGGTGTATTGGGCATCGGGCATTTGCTGTGATGTAGTTATAAATTAGTAGACAGATGATGGAGTGGATGTTTTTTCTCTTTCAAAAGAATGCGGAGGCAGCAGAAGAGGGGAAGCAGCGTTTGATCGATTTGATACTGCAGGGTGGCCCGCTGGGTATTGCCATTGTGGGGATCTTGTTGTTGTTGTCGTTTATAGCGGTGTACATCTTCATAGAGCGCTACTTGACCATTAAGAAGGCGGCGCGCATTGATCAAAACTTTATGAACAACATCAGGGCCAGTATCCTGGCGGGCAACATCGAAGGGGCTAAGGCCCTTTGTCGCAATACCGACTCTCCCATCGCGCGCATGGTCGAAAAAGGGCTGATGCGCATCGGCAAGCCCTTGCGCGATATCGAAGCTGCCATCGAAAACGTGGGCAACCTCGAGGTCTTCAAGCTCGAAAAGAATCTCTCCACCATGGCCAATATCGCTGGGGCTGCACCTATGCTGGGATTTTTTGGTACCGTGACGGGAATGATTATCGCGTTTTATAAAATGGCGACCGAGGCCAATGTGACCCCGGATCTTCTCGCCGGTGGCATCTATCAGGCCCTCATCACCACGGCCTTTGGCCTTGCCATCGGCATCTTTGCCTTCGTAGGGTACAATTACTTAGTCGCCATGGTCGATAAGGTGGTCTTTGAAATGGAGCGTCATACGGTCGAGTTTATTGATCTGCTGCAAGAACCGACCAATACTTGATCGCATCGATGGCCATCAAAAAGCGCAATAAGACCAATCCCGAATTTAGCATGTCCTCCTTGACGGACATCATCTTTTTGCTCCTCATCTTCTTCATGCTCACCTCCTCGATGGTGAAGATCAATATCGATTTGCCCGAGTCAGAGTCGCGCGCGCTCAATGAAGGGACCATTGTGGTGATGATTGCTCCGAAGGGCAAATACCTCGTCAACGGTCGCGAAGTGCCGTATCGCAAGTTGCGCAAGGCCATTGCCGAGCAGATTCAATTGCAAATCAAAAAAGGCAAGCCCAAAAAGCAAATCGGTGTGGCCATCGCCGCCGAAAAAAACACACCCTGGAAAAAAGTCAATCCCCTGCTCGACATGATCAGCAGCCTGGGCGTCAAAGCCATCCTAGCCACCAAGCCAAAGAAAAAAACGGGCTAAGACCATGGCAATCAAGCGAGAAAGTAAAATACAGACCCAGTTTAACCTGTCTTCACTGACCGATATTATCTTCTTATTGCTCATCTTCTTCATGCTGACTTCTTCTTTGGTGACGCCCAATGCGCTCAACCTCAAGTTGCCTGGGCAGTCGAAGGTCACCGTGCTCACTTCTGAGCCCCTTGAAATTGTCATTAAACCCTCGGGGCAGTACTACGTCAAGGGGCGCCGCGTATCCATACGGACACTGCACAAGTTTTTGCGCAAGATTGCGCGCGATAAGCGCATTAAGGATAAAAACATCATCATTACCCCTCATCCCAACACTCCGCTTAAATACGTGGCCGCGCTGATGGACATAGCGCTCAAATACCGCATCAACGCCATCTTATCGACACCTAAATAAGCCGTACTCTTCGATGAAAGCGCGACGTTTGCCTGAGCGCATCGGCTCGTACGAAGAGGCCGTGGGCTTTTTATACGGACGGCTCCCGCTATACTATCGAGACAAGGGCCAAACGCGAAGGCGCAAGGCCAATCTCGATCGTATGCACGCACTCTTGGAGGTATTGCGCAATCCCCAACATCGGTTTGCCATTGTACACATTGCAGGGACCAACGGCAAGGGTACTGTCGCGCATATGTTGGCAGCCATGCTTCAGCGCTCGGGCATGCGCACCGGTCTGTTTACCTCCCCCCATTATCGGGACTATGCTGAGCGCATACGCCTCGACGGAGTGCCCGTACCCAAAGAAGAGGTCCTGCGCTTTGTACAAAAATACCGTCACCAGTCACTCTTTAAAGAGGCCAATTTTTTTGAGTGGACCTTAGCGCTTGGATTGGATTATTTTGCTCGTGCGGGCGTAGACGTGGCTGTAATAGAAACGGGGCTTGGAGGAAGGCTCGATTCGACCAATGTGGTCGTCCCTCGACTGTCCATCATCACCAACATTGGACTGGACCACGTCCAAGTATTGGGCAATACATTGAAAGCCATTGCCCGCGAAAAAGCAGGAATTATCAAGCCTCACGTGCCCGTCGTCATCGGTGAGCGCAATGCAGAAGTGGATGCGGTGTTTGAGGCTGTAGCTCAATCCCAGCAGGCGCCCATCTATTATGCACAGGACATTGTCGACATTCGCCACATACCTACAGCGGAAGAGCACTTTGATCTGTGGGAATTCGATCGGCCTGTTTGGATGCAACATCTACAATTTTATACCTCCGCGCGAGGGCCGTTTGTAGAGGCCAATCTGGTCACGGCGATAGCCTCGTTTCTTGTGCTCAAAGAGCGGTACTTGCTACCAAATCTCGATATCGCACGTGCTCTAAAGGGGATGGCGCATCTGTCGGCCTTGACGGGTTATGTAGGGCGATGGCAGGTGTTGTGCCACCAGCCTCACATCATCGTCGACAGCAGTCACAATGTACACAGTTTACCCCGTGTGTTCGACTTTCTCCAATCGAGGTGTCGCGGGAGGGTCCACTGCATCGTGGGATTTGTGGCCGACAAAGATTGGCAGGCGTTGGTGCATGTGCTTCCCTCCTCGGCGGTCTATTACTTCGTCCGCCCAGCAGTGATACGTGGCCTTGAGGCCGAGACACTCTATAACTATGCCCATTCCATCGGATTACGCGGTGGTGCCTATGGTGATTTCGACCGTGCCCTCACCGCAGCTTTGTCGTCTGTGGGAGAGGGGGATTGTATTTTTGTGACTGGAAGCGTGTTTTTGGCTGCTGATGCGTTGAAGCGCATTGCATGCCCATGAGATGTGCCCACCCCGATTTAGGATGTCGTTCTGGCGATTGGTTCATTCATTAGACATGGAAAGATACGTGTACGGATTGCCTGGAGGAATTTGTCAATGATCAGTCGGCAATTGCTCTTGAGGGTGTTGATATATTTGGGCTGTAGGGAAATAAATATATTTGTAGGTGCATATTTTTGGGGCGAGATAAAATTGTACTGTGATGGAAAGGGAATTACCGCGTATTGTACAGAAGGCTCCATTTGTGGTGACACTAAAGCCCGGTCGATATGCGTGGTGTGCCTGTGGTCTATCGAGCAAGGGCTATCTGTGCGATGGTAGCCACAAGGGAACGGGGTTTAAGCCGGTGATTTTCGAGCTCACAGAGGAGAAAAAGGTCGCTCTCTGTGGATGCAAGCACACCAAAAATCCGCCGTATTGTGACGGCACACATAAGGAGCTTTAATACCACCATGCCTTAGTAAGGATAACCGATGGCGATATTCCATTGGATTTCGCGGAGTATGCCAATGGGGTGTAGGGGGAAGGGGTTGCTCTTGTTGTAGTACCACCTCGTACCGTCTTTGGTATAGGGCGTGAGCAATTTTAAACCAAGATCTAATCGCAGGATGAAAAAGGTAAAATCGAAGCGGATACCAAAGCCCGTTCCTACGGCCATAGCGGTGAGGTTGTCGAGGGAAAAACGGCGCTCGGCATCGGGACTTTTCAATTCCCAGACATTACCTGCATCGATAAATGTGGCGCCGTAGATCCACGCACTCAGAGGAAAGCGGTACTCTATGCTGAGGTCTAACTTGACATCGCCGGCGGCGTAGTAGCCTACCGCTGGGGAAAAGTCGATGAACTTCCTTCCAGGACCGATAGCGCGTAGGGGCCACGCGCGTATCGAATAGGGTCCACCCACGTAAAACTGCTTGGGATAGGGCATAATTTTATCCCCAAAGCTGTAGGCAATGGCTGGTGCAAGGCGCATAGCTATGGTGTGTCGTCCGCCGAAGGAGTAGTAGATGCTCCACTCGACCGATAGGCGCGCGAAGGAGCTGAGTTCGACCGAATCACCACGCCAGTACAGCCGTGTGGGAATCAATTCCTTTTGAAAGGTGGAATACCACAAGCTGTTGGCGAGGAGTATTTCCATGCCGCTCATTTCAAGACTACCCTTGCCCTTGTATAAAAATCCGAAAGGCCGGTGCTTGCCTAAATAGGAGTACTTCAGGGAGTTGAAAAACAACGAGGTCAACAAGTAATTGCCCAAGATGCTGCGGCGTTGAAACTCACCGATGATGACACTGTCGAAGAGGGTGCCGGTGCGTTCACCCAAGTAGAAGGCCAACGCGCTCGTCCGTATCGTAAAGGCGGTTTGTTCCACCTTCCAGTTAAAGCCCACATCCGCCTGGGCATTGAAGATGCGAAACAACCGCGGATGGAAGATATTGTTGACGTTGACCTGCACTTCCGTATGAGCTCGTTGTTGGAGGTGTTGGAAAAACCACGAGCTGATGAGGCGGCTATTATAGAGCAAGCGTATGGTGCCCGGAAATTCGACATACGTGGGAAAGCGCATCACATACCTACTGTTGAAATAGAGGGAAAACACCCCGAAATAACTGGAATCGCGCCCAAAGGGCGAAAACTCGAGTTCGCCGTCTAAGATAAAACGCGAGTAAATGCCGCGATACCAGAGGTTGCGATTCTCAAACGTGCTCGAAAGTCCTATCGTAAAACTGTTGGTCGATCGGGTGATGACACTGGACGTCACTGTAGAGTAGGCGATATTGAAATCTGCTCCAAAGGCATATTTTTTATTAGGTGTCAGGAGTATTTCGTAATCGAGTAGGGGGAGGGGGCCGTTTCGAGGTGCCTTATTGATGCTGACGAAGTCATACGCTGGAAGGTTGTTGAGTTGGCTGAAGGTAGCCTGTTCGCTATCCTGGGAGTAGTATTTTCCTGGGAACAATTGGATTTTGCGCCGCAAGATGGAGGGCTGGATCCATCGCTTTTTTGCTCGTGGGTATGCGAGGAGGTAATTATCGGCAAGGCGGACGGTGTCTACAAATGGGATTTCAGGGTGGTATTCGGCCTGGACGTAGACCTTGCCGATGCGATAGCGCTGATGGGAGGAATCGGGTGCGGGTGGCTTAATTTGGATGCGAAGTCGCACTTTGCCGTCGACCGTGTCGGCAGGTTGGTTGACGATGTATCCCGCGTGGAAATCGGCAAAACCCCGGTTGCGCAAATATGTGGTGACGCGATTGCGCTCGGCTTCGAATAGTTCGAGGGTGACGGGTTGGCCGCGCTTGAGTAAGCTCTGTTGCTCGATATACCAGCCATAGCGCTCCAGGGCGGTGTCGAGCACTTCGTAGTGCACCTCCCAGATGCGATAACGCCGGCCGAGATTGATCCGATACACCACGTCGACACACTCGCCCTCATGCGTGACCTGGGGTTGAACCTCGGCGCGTAAGTATCCCTGATGGAAGAGATATCGCCGCAATTTTTGCTGCGTCTGCTTTACAGCCGCACTGTCGTAGGCCGTGTAGGGTCGACCCAGTGTCTTGCGCAAATGGTACTTTTGATTGAGGCGATAGAGCCAGGCGGAAAAACTGGCGCTAAAGCGCTTTGGATCAGTCGCCCTCGATACAAACAGCAAGCGGAGATTGTACAGCAGTGCTGAGTAATCGTCGGCATGTTGGCGGTCGACGATGTCGATCGATTGCGAACACAAGATGCCCGTGGTTTCTGCATCGCTCGAAAGCATGGTGGCTCTGGGAGCCAGGCAGCTCGATAAGACCCAAAGGCAACACAAAACCCATATGTACGGTGGCAGTCTCAGAAAAATTTGCTTTCTACACTTTCCGTGCCCACAAAGATACTCAAATGCGCGGCCGTACTCGATGAGGCCTGCTTTCTCGCCCTGCATTGGCTATTTTTGCCGTACAGCTGTAGAAATCTGATCATGCCTTTGAGTAAAAACGAGCGGAAATTTCTCGCTCAGTTGAAACACAGGAAATATCGCGAACGCGCCGGTATGCTCTTGCTCGAAGGGTCGACCCTGGTGCGTCACGCCTGTCGGGTGTGTCCGCAGCTGGTGGAAAACATTTGGGTAGTGGAGGATATTGCAACAGAAGGAGGAGCCTTTGGTACCCAATGTTCGATCCCTCTATCGACCATTTCACGCAAAGATGCCGAGCGCATATCGAGTTTTAAGACGCCTGCAGAGGTCTTTGCGGTGATGCGCATGCCGACCTATAAAGTCGAGGACTTGCGTATTGCTCAACTTGCCATCTACCTCGATGGCGTACAAGATCCCGGCAACGTCGGTACCATCGTGCGGACGATGGATTGGTTTGGGTGGCGTCCGTTGTTTGTCTCTCCCGATAGCGCCGATGTGTTCAATCCCAAGGCGCTGCGGGCCAGTATGGGCAGTGCCCTCACCGTACCGAGCAGTCGCATCCGTTGGGAGGATTTACAAAAGCGCTTTCCCCAAATACCCCGTTTTGTCGCCGATACCACGGGCAAAAATATTACCGAGATGACCGTGTATCCCATGCCTATGATCCTCGTCATAGGCAATGAAGGACGTGGCGTTCGGCATGCCATACGCGCTTCTGCCGACGGAGTGCTGTGCATTCCCAGGGGAAGCCATAGCCAGGCGGAATCTCTCAACGCTGCAATGGCTACGGCCATTCTGTGCTTCGACATCTGGCAAAAGGCGAAGAGTAGGAAGACTCCACCCGCAAAATCCTTCGACTAAATCTCACAGTGGCAAGTGACGATTGAGCTTGCTAATGGTGTTGTCAGCTATGTACGAAGACCCTTTTATGCAAATAGGCATAGACCGTAAAGAGGGCATAACTGTATAAAATCGTCGACGGCAGGGTCCCTTTGAGTAAAAACGGCAATCCGGCTTCATAACAGAGCAACAGTCCACTGAGGGTGTGAGGGTACATCCCGCTGCTGAGCCATACGCCAAAATTGCTGATCAAGAAAAAGACGACTGCCGCTGTCAGGCTGGCACCGAGTATTCTCGTGCTCTTCGGTTGGCCCATCGTGCGTCCAATGGCTACGATCGCCACAACGGCGAGATATTGGAATATCGATGAAGTATTGAAAAGTACAAAACCATCGTAGTACGCTCTGTAGATCAAGTTGTTGAGGATTAAGTCGCTCAACCAATAACTTGCAATGGGGACGCCAAAGGCCAATAGGGGATTGCCTCGCAATAAGGCTCCCGAAAAGAGCGCGGCAGCGCCTAAGGCGGTAAAGTTGGGATAGTGAGGTACGAGCCTTGACAGTACGGCGATGAATATCAGGCTTATGGCCAGGTACACATTGTGTCCTTTCATGGTTGTGCGGGTTTGAAGGTGTGGCAAATTTACGTCGATTTTTATGAATGAAAGGTGTCTTTTGCACGCAGATGCATCTCGTAGAGAAAAACGGAGCGCATGAAGACGGTCCATGCCATAGTGAGCGACAGGATCACTCCGCGCTTGCCGTCCAGGATACCGCCTTCGATGAGGAGGTGTTTGATGAGGCGTGCAATGGGTTTGAGGCAAATGCTCCACAGGGTACTCCGCTTGCCCCGCCGATAGCGATCCAAGGCACCCCAATAGGCATAGCGCCGAAGTTTTTCCAGATAGCGCGCCCAGTCCCACAAGGTGTAGTGCAACATCCGGTGGCGAAGGCGTCCCACGCGCAGACCTCGGGTGTCGATTTCGGCATGTACCGATAGCTGTTGGTAGCGGCATCGCTGTGGACGAAAGAGCCGCACCACCTTGTCTGTGCGCCATAAAAAGCGCAGGGGTTTACCCCATGCGTAGTTTTTGCGCCCAATCCAGTACGCATCCGCTGTGTGGGTGGATTGCACCGTATGCAGAATTTCATCGCGAAGCTCAGGCGTGATGCGCTCGTCGGCATCGAGGATTAAGACCCATGGAGCGTCGATGGAGTCCAGAGCCCAGTTTTTTTGTGCCGCTGCATTTTCATAGGCATGCTGGATCACCCGTACCCCGGGATACTGACGTGCATACTCCACGGTCTTGTCGGTACTATACGAGTCTACGACCCGTATTTCATCTGCCCACAACACCGATTCGATGGCCTCTCGTATGTGTGCTTCCTCATTGTAGGTCGTAATGAGTGCCACAATGCCCACACCGTTTCGATCCCCTTTGTTCACCTCGTCCATAGATGTAAATTTACGCATTCCTTAACGCTCTTCCTCAAGGAAAGATGATAACAAAATAATTTTCACATGCGCGCGACAGTTAAATCTATACACAGAGGTCTTGCCTGTGAAACCGGGAGGCCGAGCAGGCTGTATGAAATCGTTGAAGGGGAGTAAAGTGTTATAAAATCGTGCGATAATGCGTTATCTGGACAGAATGCTGGTGTTTGTATGGGCTTTGAGCTTGTTCTCATGCGCACAATTGCAGGGTATTGACCCGCGCATTGTGGGCTCGTGGCAGACGGTAGAGTGGAAAATCGAAAAGACCAATGAGCTCATTCCCCTGAAGATGGAATTTCACTTTGACTCCTCAGGGCATTACAAAGTAGACTACGGCAACAGTATCGAAGAGGGAACTTATTACATTCAAGGGGAGCGGCTCTATACCACCGAAGAAGGGCAGGCACAGAAGTACGTTCAAATCGTGCAGCTCAGCGAAGACACCATGCGCTTGCGCATGAATCGCGCCGGTCGGCTGGAATTGCTCACCCTGGTCAAAAAGCGTTGATCAATGGCACGCAAAGTGTGGATCACCGGGGGAACGGGCTTTATCGGAAGCCATACCTGGGTGGAGCTTGCAGCAAAAGGGTATTATCGGGTCTTTTCGACCGACAATTACCTCAACTCCTATCCCGAAGTGTGTCGGCGTATCGAAGCGATCACCGGAACACGAGCAGTCAATTACCCCGTCGACATACGCGATAGCGATGCCTTACGGGAAGTGTTGCGCAGAGAAGCCCCTATCGATGCCGTTATTCACTTTGCAGCGTTTAAGGCCGTCGGCGAATCCATGCGCCATCCCCTGCGCTATTTCGACAACAATTTCATAGGTCTCATCCGCGTACTGCAGATGTGCAAGGAGTTTGAAATCCCCCATTTCATCTATTCTTCGTCGTGTACGGTGTACGGATCCCATACCGATGAGCCCGTCAGCGAGGAGACACCCTTGGGCGCACCATTGAGTCCCTACGGTTTGACCAAACAGGCCGGCGAGTGGATGATACGCTTTGCGATGCGTGAAATACCCATGAACGCCGTTTTGTTGCGCTATTTCAACCCTGCGGGGGCACATCCCTCAGGGCTGTTGGGCGAAGACCCGCGTGTGGAGGATATCAACCTCGTCCCCATTATCATGCGCGTTGCGATGGGGCGACGTGACGAGCTCGTCATCTATGGCAGTGATTACCCCACACGGGATGGCACATGTGTGCGCGACTACATACACGTCGTCGATCTGGCTCGCGCCCATGTGCTCGCGCTCGAATACGCCATCAACACCCTGCCGAGCAACGCCCTGGAAGTGTTCAATCTCGGTACCGAAGAGGGCATCACCGTCCTGGAGGCCGTCCAGACGGCCGAAAAAATCACTAAGCGCACCATACCTCATCGCATGGGGCAACGACGGGAGGGCGATGTGCCCGCTATCCGTTCAAAGGTCGACAAAGCCCATCGCGTACTCGGATGGAGGCCGCAATACACGCTCGAAGATATCATCAAAAGTGCATGGGAGTGGGAACAACACCGCACAGCAACATCCACCCATCTACCATCTTCTACCACCGGAAGTGTTGCGAATGATCGGACCAAAAAGGATGGCGTTTAAAAACAGCTTCTCCGTACCCCACCACGTACCGCGAAACAACACATCGTCTGAAAAGCAAATCACTTTTCCCTTTCCTATAAAGTGTACGGCCACGGAAGCGATGTCTCCTCTGTCGTGGAGGCGTAGATTTTCCTCAGAGAGATATCCGCTGAGCAAGGGGTTTGCTCGATAGAGCAGTGGATTCTGATAGGGGTCCTTGCTGCGTTTCATCCAAAAATCCGTCTTTTTGTACACAGCGAGCACATCGCTCGTATAGCCGTAAGCAATGGGGTGCGTCGTATCCACCTTTGTCTGAAGGATGACACCAGATACATTGTGTTTGGCGCGGTCTTCCCTGGCTTGTCCATACGGCCGAAAGAGCACAGACGTATCGCGCTGCCTCTTGACGAACTCCA
>WFXH01000045.1 GCA_015490715.1 Saprospiraceae bacterium
ATTCAGCTCCCCTTCGATGGCCTTCCAATCGCCCTCTTCCACGGCATCGCACAATCGGCTCTTCATATGAAAGAGCATCTCCCCTTCCCCGCCGCTCCCATCGAGCAGGGTACAGCTACACGCAATCGAAGCCAGCACTACAGCACAGACGATTGAAGCACTCTTCATTTTATCCTACGTATTGTTCGCATTCAATACATCTACGCACGACAGCTCGAAAGGGTTGGAGGTGGCGTACACTATGGGCAACCACGAGCAAGACAGTAGACGCTATCACCTCGTCAATGCACACGCAGCCACGCCCACCGTTTCATACAGGCGCATCAAATGGATACCGATTGTATGCATATGTGGCCAGATCTCTATACCGTCACCGGTAGCACCTCTCCGTGGCAGGACAAGAACGATGTATCCCGTGATGCGGTGTACCGAGCTCCATTCCTTAGTCTGTCTTTGTATGAAATGGTGGGCGTCAGCAGCTCATCATACCCTTCGCCATCAGAGGTCGATCACCCCACATAGCGCAGTACCGAGGTTCCTTCGTCATATCAAAGCCCCTACAAAGGATACTGGGATTTTGCTCGACATTTTCAAGAGCATTGCATCTTATACATAGCCCCATCATCCACTATTTCACACCAATCCGTCTTTTGAAGGTGCAAGCGACAGCGGCTGTTGATGTGGGTCGTGCCGTGTTGTGTAAAGAGGACACACCGAAACAGCTCTCGGCAGCGTTGGTTGGAAAAGGCTATGTCATGGGGCATCGACACTTGCGTGCGCGTCTGGAGGAGGGTAATGCGCGATTTCGGGAGCGACTGCAAAGCGACGTGCAGCGGCTTTTGATTCAGCGACAGCTTGCTCTGGGGCAGTCGCCGAGCTTTGTCGTGTTGAGTTGTATGGACTCTCGCGTGCCGGTGGAAGAGATCTTTTCCCTACAGCCAGGAGAGGCCTTTGTGCTGCGCAACGCCGGTCACGTACTCAGCGATGCCATTATCGCTTCTCTGGAGTTTGCAGTGGTGCAGCTCCATGTGCGGTACATCCTCGTCATGGGGCACTCCAACTGCGGCGCCGTGCAGGGAGCAATACATGCCACTACAGCCACAGGGCTATCGGCCCTTCCCCACCTGCTCCGTCGGATCCGCAACTCCCTCAAAGAGCCCTTGTCCCAATGGGACACCGTCGACGATCGCGCCCTCGAATACCTCATCAAATACCACGTCCTCCAAACTGCTCGAGCCATACCCACGCAAAGCCGCGCCATCGATGAGCTTCACAAAAAGGACTATCTCAAGATACAGCCAGCGTTTTACCACATCGACAGCGGCACAGTGGAATTTTACGACCACCTGCCCCAACTCAATGGGCCCTCTGGTTAAGAATGCGCATAAAATGTTGGACCATACTCGGGCGTTATACAGGGACAAAACCCCAACTCCATGGCCAAGCAAGAGCGATACCTCGAGACAACCCGGGAATTTTACAAGAAGGTGGCGCTCCATCCCGAACCGGGTCTTTGTTGTACCACTTCACCCATCTGGCAACTGCCCGGGCTACAGATACCGTCCCGCATGTTGGAAATGAACTATGGCTGTGGCACCACGGTGCATCCGCGCGATCTGGCTAACGAGCCGACGGTGTTGTATGTCGGAGTGGGAGGCGGCATGGAATTGTTGCAATTTAGCTATTTCAGCCGTCGAAAAGGCGCCGTCATCGGTATAGATCCCGTCGAAGAAATGCTGCAGGCTGCCGAAGACAACCTCCGCGAAGCCGAAGCACTCAATTCGTGGTTTGATGCCGACTTTGTCGACCTGCGTCGGGGAGATGCCCTCAACTTACCCGTAGACGATGCATCCATCGACGTAGCTGCGCAAAACTGCCTGTTCAACATCTTCAAGCACGAGGAACTCGTGAGAGCGCTCCGCGAAATGTACCGCGTGCTCAAACCCCACGGCCGCCTGGTCATGTCCGATCCGATCAGCGAAGATCCCATCCCCGAAGCGCTCCGCCGCGATGAGGAACTCCGCGCCATGTGCTTGTCGGGTGTCCTACCCCTCCGTGCATACATCGACCTCATCACCTCTGTGGGCTTCGGTACCGTAGAGGTGCGCGCCCGCAGACCCTACCGCATCCTCGACCCGCGTCATTACGACACACCCCACCGCATCTACATCGAAAGCGTGGAAATTTGCGCGATTAAAGATCCCATGCCCGCCGATGGCCCATGCGTCTTTACGGGACGTACGGCCATCTACTTCGGCGATGAGGCATTCTTCGACGACGGCAAAGGGCATATCCTACTGCGCAACCAACCGCTTGCCGTCTGCGACAAGACGGCCGAGGCCCTCGAACGTCTCCGCCGAGACGACATATTTGTCTCACCGTCCACGTATTTTTATGATGGGGGAGGGTGTTGTTGAATGGAGGGATAATTCCGCTTTGAAGAAATGGATAAAGCAAAAGAAAAGGTATTTTAAAATGCAACACCTAAAGACCGAAGCATCTCTATGGTGTTCATGTACCTCAAGTTAAACGCCCCTCACACATTCGGGATTTTGATTTTGTTTTTACATTTTTCCTGAAATGTCTCCTGTGTCACTAAAACACATAGCTGGGGAGCAGCCCAAACATATGCTATCAGAAACGCATCGGCATTATCGGGTTCTGAAAAATCTTTTACTGCGGAGCTCGTATAATCACTATCTATTTTTTAAATTGCCCATTTTTTATAAGTAGAAATAATTGAGCTTTCATATTTGGATTTAAAAAAATCTTCAGGCAATTCACGGTAGCACCAAGATGAAAGATCGTCCTTTACCCTACATAGTTCATCCCTTACTTTGTCTATGTTGCACAATATTCCCCGGTGTGCCAGCTCGGATATTTTATCCCAGAATATGGGAAAGACATCCATCGGGTAGGTACGACGGTATGCTTCAATAAAAAAAATTGGCATCAAGGACAAAGACTATGGAAATCAATGCGATAAATATTCGTAAAACTTATCAAATGTCTTCCGGTTTAAACCAGTCAAGCGATATGCATCGCGATACAGCAAATCACCAGCATTCACTGCCTGACGAACATAGCGCGCGAAATTTTCACTTATACGCTTTCTCGCAGTGGCGTAAAAGTCGCCGCCAGAAGACTAGCTTGCCTTTAATCTCCTGTGATCTCGCTTATAGGACTCATAATAGTCGAAGAATTGCTCTCGTGACCACAGACCGGTATCAAGGGCACGTCGTGCGATGACGATTGGACCTACCTTAAAGTGGCGAGCGAGCTTTTCAATAATTTCAGGATTGGATCTATTGAGATTCCACACCTGTGTAAAAGACTCCTCCGGCACTAAGAACTCCGCTGCCACTCTGTCACACAGCTTTTCTATGGGCTTGTCTGCAGGTTGTAACTGTCGAAAGTCAAATCCAGCACTGTGACCGAGCCAGATGTGGGCCAACTCATGAGCCAGGGTAAATATTTTGGCGGATGTAAAATCATTGTTATTGATAAAGAGAAAAGGCACCATTGCATCTACCAGTACAAACCCGCGGCATTCTCCAACAGGTATTGGGAGATGGGGATTATTGCCAACGACACCATTAAAAACCACAATAATGCCATGCTTCTCCACCATTCTCACTAATCCATTCAGGGCCAGATTCCAGTTGGTAAAATGACGAGCCCATTCCATATCCAGCTGAAAAGTCGTGCGCATGTCATGTGCAATGAGCTTCAGATCCACAGTTGTGTCATACTTCCCCACAAATGCCAATAGACGTGCACCGATTTCTACGAGATATTCCCGCAACCATTCTTGTCGCCGCCTTATTATCATGATTGAATCATAGACATTCGGGCTGATTCATGATTCTGGATTGGCTTTCCCTGTGCGAAAAAATGGTAACGGCGGTGCCATGGATTCGGGTAGCGCATCGAGCAATAAATAGCCAAAGGGAATATGCACCTTACGAGCGAAATGCTCTAATTGGCGAACTGTCGGCTGTTTTTCACCCGTCATCCACGCACGCACTTCAGGAAAATGAGCTATATCCATCCCCGCTCGTGCAAGCGCCCATTGAATGACCTCTCTCTTAACCTGCACACGTACGGTCATTCTATCTGTCCTAAAAATAAATTGGCAACGTAATGTTAATTTTTAACGCCTTAAGTATGTGACCATTGTATTTGCACTGTTGGTGCTTGGGCTGTTGTTTAGCATGAACATCTATCAGGTATATTTTTACTTAATGCAATTTCTCTTTTCTCTTTGTGCAATCATAGCTAAAAGCTAATGACTCTTTTTTTTCTCATTTGCACAATCCAACAACCTATCGCATCTACTTGTCATCTTTAGGATTTTCAACTTCCAACAGCCAAGGATAGATCAACCTTTTCCTATATGTCCTGTTGAATATTAAAAAATTATGAGTGATCGAGCTACACCACAAAGTGAACATTGGCTCCAGCGCCGAGTAGGCGATATCGTGGCCGACCACTACACCACGGCTTTTGTCTTCAAGAAGTACGGCATCGACTTTTGCTGCGGCGGAGGTCGGCCCCTACAGTGGGTATGTCAAAAGCACCACATCGACCCCAACGCCCTCATTGCCCAGCTCAAACAAGCCATACAAAGTGAAAGCGTCGATGTTGATGCCCTTGCACAGCTTCCTCTCAATGAGCTCATCGACCGCATCGTCCAACACTACCACCAATACATACGCTACCGCACTCCCATCATCCAGCAATTTGCGGAAAAAGTAGCGCGCGTCTACGGCCATGCACATCCCGAGACCGTCAAGCTCCTTGAGCTGTGGCAACAGTGGAGTGCACATTTATTAAAACACCTCGAAGAAGAAGAGACATATACCTTCCCCTTTATAAAAGAGGCATTGAAGAACGAATCCTTCGATAGAGCAAAGCTACTCGAAGATTGGCAGGCCATGCACCGACGTATGATCGACCAACACCAGGAAGAGGGCACATACCTCGAGCGCATGCGCGAGCTCACGGATAGTTACCGCCCTCCCGACTACGCCTGCCGCACCTTCCGCGTATTGTACCAATCCCTGGCCGAATTTGAAGATCAGCTCCTGGCGCACGTCCACTTAGAAAACAACGTCCTCTTCCCGCGCTTTGAGGCCATGCTCAAACGCATGAGCGCGGGCTAACCATCGCGACGGCCAACGCTGTAAAATCACCATCCGCATATCAGATGACGACATTTCAGGCGTTAATTCTATCGTGTCAAAGCCGTATTGCACTTTGTATCGGTGGAAAATATTGCTGCTGTTCCTGTTGGGGTGTTCATTCTTCGCATTACACGCCCAGCGCGGGTGGGAAGTAGGTGGATCCGTGGGCACGGCTCTCTATGTGGGAGACATCGCCCCAACACTGTCGCTCAAGCAGCCGGGGTTGAGCACGAGTTGGCATCTGCGCTACAACTGGGACACGCGCCTGGTCACGCGACTGCAGGGCGGTTATGCGCTCATCCGCGGCAGCGATGTCTTTGCCCAAAACACGTATCGAAGGCTGCGCAACTTGCGCTTCCTCACCCACGTGGTAGACCTCTCCGCAGCCTTAGAGCTCAACTTTCTGCCCTTCATTCACGGTAGTTATTCGGAGCGATTTGCGCCTTTTTTCTTTGTGGGTGGGGCCCTGCTCTATTACGTGCCTACGGCGCCATACCGAGGGCGTTATGTATCGCTCCGCCCCCTCGGTACAGAAGGACAGGCCAGAGGCAACGAATATCCCCCCATTGCCGGTGCTGCCCTTTTTGGGGGCGGGCTAAAATTCAACCTGTCGCGGAGCTGGAGTATCGTCTTCGAAGTGCAGGGATTTCGCAGCTTTACCGATTATCTCGACGATGTCGGCGGCACCTATCCCGACAAGGCACAGTTGCGAAGCCAGCGCGGCACCCTTGCCGTCGAACTCTCGGATCCCTCCCTCCCTCATGGCGAATATCCCAATATCGGAACCGCCGGCTACCAGCGCGGAGACAACATCGATTACGACAGCTATTTCACCATCACCGTAGGGAGCCTCTACTATTTCGGAAGAATCGACTGCCCAAAAATCCTCTACCCTTAAACCATAAAATCGCAGGCCTTATAGGGCCCATATATAGAGCGAGTACAACCTTGTGTACACTTTTTGCGTTGCACCTGTAAAGGACTGTGCATAAACCACTTCCCATTTGACCGCATCGTATGTCCAACCGCACCATACGCATATTGTTGTGGCTCTCGGCCTTTGCCATTGCGGGGCTCATCACCCTTCAGGCCTATTGGGTGTACCAGAGCTACCAAATCCGCAAATCGCAATTTCATCAAACGGTGATGATCGCCCTGCGCAAGACCGCCGAGGCCATCGCCAAGTTTAACAACTCCAAGCTGCCCAACAAAAATCTCATCCAACACCCGGCCAACAACTACTACGTGGTCAACATCAACTCACCCATCGACCCGACCGTATTGGAATACTACCTTCTCAAGGAGTTTGAGGCCCATCACATCGAACAGCCCTTCGAATACGGCATCTACGACTGTGCCACCAATGATCTCGTCTACGGCAACTGTTGCAACTTAGACGACAAAGTGCTGCCTCCCTCGCACCGCAAGCGACTCGACGTCAAAGACCTCGTCTACTACTTCGTCGTGCGCTTTCCCAAGGTCACACCAGTTGTCCTCAAGGACATGTGGCTTTCGTGGGCCTTTTCGGGCATCGTCATCCTCGTGTCCTTCTTTTTGGCCTATTCCATCTACATTATCCTCCGCCAGAAGCGCTATTCTGAAGTGCAGCGCGATTTTATCAACAACCTCACCCACGAATTCAAAACCCCCATTACCGCCATCTCTTTGGCAGCACAGACCCTCGCAGGCGAATCGTCCATCGCTTCCGACCCACGCCTCCAGCGCTATGTTCAGCTCATTTCCGCCCAGGCCAAGCGCCTACACGACCAGGTCGAAAAAATCCTCGACGCCGCCCGCCTGCCCAAAAAGCTCCACCAGCTCAAACCCTCTACCGTCGACATCAACGCCGTCGTCAAGGCCCTCGCCGAAGAGTGGAAGCCCCGCATCGAGCGCGAAAGGGGCCAGCTCTACACCCATCTCTACGCTCAAAATGCCAAAGTCTCCGCCGACAAAGTGCACCTCATCAACATGCTCAACACCCTGATCGACAACGCCGTCAAATACAAAAAAGACATCCCCCACGTCACCATCCTCACCATGGACACGCCCGACGGGCCAAGACTGGTCGTCGAAGACCGCGGCATCGGCATCGACGAAAAAGACCGCAACAAGCTCTTCCAGCGCTTCTACCGCATCTCCACCGGCAATGTCCACAACGTCAAGGGATTCGGCCTCGGCCTCTACTACGCCGCCCAAATCGCTAAAGCGCACGGCTGGAAAATCACCGTCGCATCACAAAAGGGCAGAGGTTCGCGTTTTATCATTGACTTTCACACCAAACACTGATGCACCAGATGTGTCCGCATTGCAACCAGACCCCTCCCTTCCTATCGCAACATCGCCATCTTGCCTTCTATCGGTATGAAATCGTTCGCGCAGGGCACCATTCGACGCCGACTCATTGCTTTGACTTGTCATTTATCGTTCATCATCTCATACCGGATAATCTCTGAAGTTATGGGATACCAAATCCTCCTGGTCGAAGACGACGAAGCCCTCTCCTTCATCATTAAAGACCATTTAGTGAAAAACAACTACGATGTTGAACATTACAAGGAGGGTAAAAAGGCCCTGGAAGCCTTTAAATCTAGGCATTTTGACTGCTGCATCCTCGACATTATGCTCCCCGAAATGGACGGCTTCGAACTGGCTAAACAAATACGCAACCTCGACGTCGAAGTGCCCATCATCTTCCTCACCGCTCGCTCGTTGACAGAAGACCGCATCCACGGGCTTCGCATCGGCGCCGATGACTACATCACCAAACCCTTTAGCATGGAAGAGCTCCTGCTCAAAATTAGGATCTTCCTCCGTCGAAGCCACGTAGCCAACCCCGGCATCCAAACACAAATCTACCGCATCGGCCAATACACCTTCAACTATCCCAATCTGCAACTCATCCTCAACGATCACACCCAAAAGCTCACCCAGCGCCAGGGCGATCTCCTGAAAGTACTCGTCGAATCTAAGGGGACCATCGTCAAACGCGACGACATCCTCAACAATCTATGGGGAACGGCCAATTACTACACCAGCCGAAGCCTCGACGTCTTCATCTCTCGACTTCGCAAACTCCTCCAAGGCGATCCCAAAATCAAGATCGAAAACATCCACAACGTCGGCTACCGCCTGATCGATGATTAAGCCCCATGATATCGGGCTTGAAAGGGTTTATTCTATCACCAGCAGAGTACATCACCTCCCTAAGCCTCAGTACTTCTGAAAGGACAAGGAGGTAGGCTCTTCGTCCCGACATTGCAGGCGTAGGATGTACGCACCCTGCGCCAGCCCTTCCACCGGTATCCTGTTGGTGCCGACCTGTAAGACCTGCTGCACTACCTGATGACCCATCGTGTCGTAAATCACCGCTCGCCCCTCGGGGCAACCCTCCGCCAACACCAAGACGAGCTCATCGTAAACCACATTGGTCAACAAGCGCATCTTGACCGTATCGTCAGCAACGCCTTCGAGTCTCGTGACGACACTCTCGCCATTGAGTACCCAATTGTGTGGATCAAACACCACGCTGTCGACCACAAAAGACACCGGCAAGCGAAAGACCTGGTGATTGAACCGATGATTCAGGCGCACAAGACGACGCTGACCCTCGCCGTAAAGCTCCAGCTCGATCGGCATTTCAAAAAAGTCGACCGACGCATGCGAAGTCTCCTGCTCGACACTCACAAACAGCGTGTCGCCCACCTGCGCATAGCGCACCGTATAGCTGGGATATCCCTCGCCGTAAAACCAATCATCAAAAAACTCCTCAAGGCTGGTGTCGGCAGCCATTTCGAGATGGCGCTGCAAGTCGGCCGTGTGCGCAAAGCTGTCTTTAAAACTGTGGTAATACGAGCGCACCCCCGTCCAAAAGGCCGAGTCGCCCAACACCCAGCGCAGCATGTGGAGCAAAAACCCACCCTTGCGGTAAGTAAGCCTGCCGTTAAAGATACGCCATACGTCGGTCGTGTCGTCAACCCATACAGAGCCTCCCGGATCGCGGACAATGCTTTGCTCCGCTGCATCCGCCCATTCCTTCAACTTTTCGTCCCCCTCGACCTCCGCAAAGTACAGCGCCGTCCAGTACGTGGCAAAACCTTCGTTGAGCCATATGTCACGCCACGAGCCGCATGTCACCGCATCGCCAAACCACTGATGAGCAAGCTCATGGGCAATCAATCCCGTACTAAATCCACCCATTGAGCTGATCGTCTGGTGCTCCATGCCGCCGCCCCAGCCAAACTGGGCATGGCCGTACTTCTCATCGCGAAACGGATACGGAGCCACCCATTGCTCATAGAGATTGATCATTGCAGGAGTCACTGCAAATTGCTCCTTCGCGCGCTCCGCATACCTTGGATAGACATAATTCTCCACTCCAAACACCTCGCCGCTCGTACTGACTACCGTATCGACCCAGTGCACATAATCCGTCACCGCCAGGGATACCAAATAGCTCACTATGGGATGACGGTGCTTCCAGTGGTAGTACACCGTATCCCCCTGCCGAACGGTATCGACAAGTACACCTTGCGTGGCGACTTGATTGGGCACAACCGTTCCGACAACGATATCGATCGAATCGATCTTGTCGACGAGCGAATTCTTACACGGCCACCACTCCGATGCGCCATACGGCTCCGAGAGCGTCCAAATTACCGGCACCGAATCTTTCGATGGGTATTGGTACGTCCGCGCAAAGGCCCCAAACCCCGTTTGATCCGGCGCCCCTTCGTAATGCACCTCAAAAGAAAAAGTGTCCCGCCCAGCCAGCTCTGCTGGGATATCGATCGCCAACACATTCGCCATGTGGTCAAAGGCGAGCGTATCTCCCCCCGAAAGGACGGCATCGACCTCTAACTTGTCCGAAAGATCCAGAGTCACCCGCTCGCGATCATCTCCCGTCCACGCACACCGGTAGTATACCTCTCCGCGGATGTAGATTTCCGCCGGGTCGATCCACCATTTCAACCGCGCATAGTGTATGTCGATATTTTCTCCTGAGGAGCCCTGCCGGACCTCTTTCAGCCGAAACGACTCCATTTCCATGCGTATCACCGTGTCCAACACATCCATCGACTGCCCATTCAGTGACAGTGCAATGCCCATACACAGGGCCCAAGCTCCAATCCATGTGTAATTCATCGTCTTGCCTTTAGATACAAACAGCCTACAATTTTATACCCACAAAATCTCCAACGATTTCATACCCTCTGTCGTATAAAATTGTACGTACTTTGGGCGTATTCACGGCTCGTAGGCGGTATACTACCTGTTGTACTCAGGCCGTTTTGTGAAAAATTGCAGCTTTGTACATTTGTACATTCCATAGGGGATAAAACCGTTCGAAACATGAAAGCAATGCAGCTGTGGTTTCTCTTTGCGCTCTTGATCTTGGGGGCGCCGTTGTGGAGCCAATCGCTATGGCATCAAATACCGAAGGCCGATCAGCGCAGCGTGTCCGACGACGGCATTGTGCCGACGGCCGTGTACAAGCTCGCGTACTTGAAATACATCCACCGCTTCGGCGTCGATGCCGACGAAGAATACACGGCAGAGCTTCCCGCCCCAGATGGACAACTCCACAGCTTTCGCTTTCGGTTTCGCCCCGTAATGGACGACCCTCAACAGCAAATTAAATACCGCACTTTCACCTATGTGGGATACCGCATCGACCGTCCAACGCATCGCGCACAACTGAGCTTCGGCCCTTGGGGCCTCATCGTCACGGTACTTACCCCTGAGGGCATCTACGCCATCGAGCCCACCGAAGCGCAAAACAAGACGGTGTATCGCCTCTTCACCATGGATGATGTCGACGTCACGCCGTGGCTGTGTGGCACCAGGGAGCGAGTATCCGCGTCGACACCGCCGACAGTAGAATTGCGAGAGGATGTTGAAGATTGGCCGCTGTTGAAATACCGCATCGCCATTTCCTGCACAGGAGAATGGGGGCGAAACCCCAATCTCGGCGGCGGCGATTCCGACAAGGCCATCTCCAAAATCATGAGCGCCCTCCACATCATCAACGGTATCTTCGAGCGTGAACACGGCATCACCTTCACCTTAGTGCCCAACAACAAAGCTGTCATCTTCACCAATCCCTCTACGGACCCCTTCCCCGTAGCCAACACCGGCAGCAGTCTCCTGGCCTCCAACACTGCCGTACTCAACCGCCGCATCGGCACCAAAAACTACGACATCGGCCACATCTTCACCATTGGTTGCAAAGATGTGGGGGGCATCGCTTCCCTCTCCAGCGTGTGTTCCGACCAGAGCAAAGGTGCTGGCGTGACCTGTTGGTACACCAACAGCACCAACTACGTGGCTATACAGATATCCTGCCATGAAATCGGACACCAGTTTTCCGCCACCCACACTTTCAACAACTGCAACGGCAACGAAGCTACCGGCTCGGCCTTCGAGCCGGGCGGAGGTAGCACCATCATGTCGTACAGCGGCCTGTGCGGCCCCCAGAGCTTCGTACCCAGAGCAGATCCCTACTACCACAACCACTCGCTCAAACAAGTGTACCGCTTCGCACGTCAGGGACCAGGTAATTCTTGTGCCCAAGCCATCGACACGGGCAACACCCGACCCATAGCTACCATTCCCATCGAAGGAGGCTTTACCATCCCCTATAAGACACCTTTCGAACTGACCGGCGTCGGACAGGACGCCGAAGACACCGCCCTCCTCTACACCTGGGAACAATACACCACCGGCACCATCTACCCCTTGGGCAACCCCAAAAAGGAAAACGGCAACGTGCCCCTCTTTCGATCCAGACCCCCTAAAGAAAGCCCTACCAGAGTATTCCCCCAATTGCGCCTTATCCTGTTTTCCAACAACAATTTGCCCATAACCGATAGGACCGAAATCCTCCCACCCTATTCTTTCGACATGAAGATGGCCTTTACGGTGCGCGACTACCACCCGGGCGCCGGCGCCACCAACTGGGCATACATCGAATTTAAAGTCACCGAAAAGGCGGGCCCCTTCCAGGTCACCTCCCCCAATGCCGATACCACCTGGATAGCCGGCACCTATCAGCGCATCCGCTGGGACGTCGCCAACACCGACCGCCCCCCTGTCCACTGCCAGTACGTCGACATCTACTTCTTCGACCGCAGCCACTACGACCGCCCCATCCTGCTGGCAGAAAAAGTCCGCAACGACGGCGAGGCGTTCGTACAGGTGCCCGACATGCCGACGCGGCGTGGGCGCATCAAGGTCAAAGCCCACAACAGCATCTTCTTCGACGTCTCCAACGAAGACATCACCGTCGTACGCGATTCGATCCTGCCCTTTTCCTACGCCGTCCTCCCCGACAACATCTTCGCCTGCCTGCCCACGACCGAACAAATTCAGGTGCGCACCACTGGCTCCCCCGACGATACCCTTCAATTTGTCGCAATTACCGGGCTTCCGCAGGGCGTGGAGTATGAAATCGTACAAGACAAAATCGCCGCCGGCGATACCTTTTTCATAGCGCTCGACTTTCAGCGCATAGCCAGCTCAATCGACACCCAACTATTCATCACCCTTCAGCGCGAAGATACCCTCCTCACCCTCGGCCCCATCTCCTTGCACGCCGTGCGCAATTACTACGACAGCCTGCGCCCCCTCTCACCCGTATCGACACGAGATTTCTCCACAGGGCCACTATTTCAGTGGAAAGCCGACCGCGATGCCGATGCTTACGAATTCGAACTCGCCAACTCTCCTTCCTTTGACGATGCCTCCATCATTTACCGCGCCGACAACCTCAAAGATACCACTGTACGCGCACCCACCCTGCTCGACGAAAACAGCCTCTACTTCTGGCGAGTGCGCGGCATCAACCAGTGCGGCAAGGGACCGTGGACACCAACGGCCATCTTCAGCACACGCGCCCTCGACTGCCGCCAATATCAAAACAACCAATCCGTCTCCGTCACCAAAGGCCAAACAAAGACCAGCCCCATCGATGTGCCCGACCAAATCCACATTTCCGATGTCAACCTCCCGCTGATACACCTCCAGTCGGGTACCTCCCTCAAAGACGTCCGAATCTCCCTCATCGGCCCACAGGATACCATGCTCCTATGGAACCGCCGCTGCATCACCTCGACCACCATCAAAGCAGGCTTCGACGATGATGCGCCCGAACTCGCCTCCTGCTTCAACCTCGACAGGAGCAAACTCCTACGACCCATGCAGGACAGCCTCTCCACCTTCAACGGCCAGAATGGCCAAGGTACCTGGCAGCTTCAAGTCTCCCTCTCTCGCAACGCCAACCGCACTACCCGTCTCTTCAAGTGGCAAATCGAACTCTGCGGTGCCGTCGCCCTTCGACTTCCCACCTTGCTGAGCAACGATACCATCTTCGTAGGAGCCTATGCCACCGCACCCCTCCAAATCGATGCCCAAGCACCCGACCAAGCCTCCAGCCTGTTTGTCCTCTTGCTCGACACGCCCTCCATCGGCACGGTCGAACGCAACAACACACCGTTGACCATCGGCAGCGCAATACCGCTGTCCGATATCCAAAACGGCCATGCCTACTACCGCTCCTCCCAGGCAGAAGGCGTCGACTCCTTCCACTTTCTCCTCTGGGACGGCAAAGGCAGCTGGATAGGCCCCTTTACCAAAGCTATCGTCATCGATCCCACCATCGATACGCGCGACGTGTCCCACAACGAAAAGTCCTTCCGACTCAACCCAAACCCCGCACACCGACAACTGCACATCGACTGCATCGCCCCCTGCTCCGAAAAAATCGACCGCCTCGACATCTTCACCCTCCAGGGGCAACGATACAAATCGCTCCACGATCTCCGTCTCCCCTATCTACTACCCGTCGACGACATCCCTGCCGGCATCTACTGGTTTGTCCTTCGTACTGCCAACCACTCCGAACGGCATAAAATCGCCATCCAGCATGCACCGTAACTACTGCGCCGTTGCGATAACATTGCTCGCCATCGCCGTCCTTGCTACTCCTTCGCGAGGGCAGTCCTACCGGCCGACCTCCCTCTTTCGCTTTGTCAACATGGTTCAATCCGCGCGCATCACTGCCATGGGCAACACCTGGATTTCCCATCGCGACGCCGACATCGGCCAGGCCCTCGCCAATCCCGCCCAACTCCAACTCCCCCAAACCGCCCTGCTCTCCTTCCAGCCCGCCTTCCTGCCCGCCGGAATCCAGGGCGGCTCTATCGGCATCGCCTATCCCCTACGCCCCTACCTACACGCCCACCTCAGCGCCCAATACATCAATTACGCCACCATGGCCAACACCGACGTCTACGGCAACACAATCGGTGAAATCCAACCCTCCGAACAGGCTTGGATAGTAGGTCTATCCTATCTCCCCACTTCAAAATGGTCGGCAGGCGTCAACATTAAATGGATACACTCCGCTCTTCAACCCTACAGAGCCACCGCACTGCTCGTCGACATAGGCGCCACCTACCAACTCGACGACAAGCACACTACCCTCGGCATCACATGGCGCAACGCGGGAATATTGCTGAAAAAATACCGCACTGCCGACGAATCCCTGCCTACCGAACTCCTCATCGGCCTCACGCGCCGATTGAAGTATCTTCCCCTTCGCCTCCACCTCACCTACCGTCGCCTCACCCGCTTCCAAAGCACCTACAACACCCCCATACGCGAACCCTCCCCACTATTTGGACCCGCTCCGACCAATGCCGCACCCTCCCTGTTGCAACAACTGGCCCGCCATTTCATACTGGGGGGCGAACTCTCCCTCGGCAAAAGCGAACAATTCCGCATACGCATGGGCTACAACCACCGCCTGCGCGACGACCTGGCACCGCCCTTCTTCTCCCTTACGGGCATGAGCTTCGGTCTCAGCCTCGCCCGCAAATCCCTCCGCATCGATTATGCCTACGCACGCTACCACGTGCGCGGTAATATCCACCAGCTCGGCCTGTCGTACCAGCTACCACCCATCAAATCCATCGCGCCAAATTTGGGTAAATTCATCCCTCCCAAACCCTCTACCCAACAACCAGCCAAGCATCAATGACACTGCCTCATGGACGATAGTCGTACCAAAAGCCATAGACCATGAACCCACTCGAACCCTATCGACGCGCCTTTGAAGAGTACCTCAAGGGATACGAGTGGATGCAACACCCCACGCGCCTCTATGAACCCCTCCAATACTTCATGTCCATACGCGGCAAACGCATCCGCCCCTCCCTCACCCTCCTGGCTTGCGAAATGTACAGCGGCGACTACTCCCCCGCCCTGCCCGCCTCCATGTCGGTCGAACTGTTTCACAATTTTAGCCTCATCCACGACGACATCATGGACGAAGCCCAATTGCGAAGAGGATACACCACCGTACACGTCAAGTACTCCCCCAATCAAGCTATCCTGTCGGGCGACGTCATGCTCATCCTCGCCTACCAACACCTCGAGCACATCCAACCCGCCACCATCTTCCGCAAAATCCTACAAATCTTCAACGAAACCGCTCGCCAGGTATGCGAAGGCCAACAAATGGACATCGACTTCGAAGATCGCCTCGACGTCCAACGCGACGAATACCTCCTCATGATTAAAAACAAGACCGCCGTACTCCTCGGTGCCGCACTCGTCATCGGTGCCCTCATCGGCGGCGCCGACCAACGCGAAATCCAACACCTTTACGAGCTCGGCATCGCCCTCGGTATGGCCTTCCAAATACGCGACGACCTGCTCGACGTGTTCGGCCAATCCCAACGCACCGGCAAAGTCACCGCCGGCGATATCGCCCAAAATAAAAAAACGCTCCTCTATATCCTCGCCCGCGACCACGCCTCCCCACAAGACAAAAAACAACTCCTCCATTGGTACTCCCTGCCCTCCAAAACCCCAGACCAAATCGAAGCCGTACGCCAGCTCTTCCACCAATACCACGTCGACTCCCTCTGCGAGTCCCTCCTCCTCGACTACTACCACCGCGCCCGTGCCGCCATCGACAAACTCGACATCCCCGCCCCACACAAAGCCGTTCTCCATAACACCGCCAAAGCCCTCATAAACAGAGACTTCTAAGTCAGCCTCCTAAAGAAAAGCGAAAATATCCATACTCTTTGTAACTTTCTTGGGCCTTCTATCGTCTTGATGTATATCGCAAAACCCTCGTCTCAAACTCCCGCGCCATGACCAATATCACGCGCCAACTTCGCCAGATAGAAAAGAAGACCCCTCCTTTCCTGCGCAACGTCCAGCGACCCGATCTCACCCATGGACATATCGACCCGCGCTTTCGACCTCCTGCGCGACAGATCACCACAGGACTCAACCCCTACAGCGGCCCATGGACCGACGCCGAACGCTTCCACCTACTCAAACGCTGCCTCTTCGGCGTCTCCATCGAAGACCTCCGCCATTTCCAATCCATGAACATGGAGCAAATGATCGACACCCTCCTTCAAACCAACCCCAACCCAACACCCCCCATCAACGACTACAACGACGACGATTTCAAAGACCCCGAAATCCCCTACGGCCAAACCTGGATCAACTCCAACTACGGTTTTATACTCAACCTGCCTCAAAACATCCAGGCCGAAATCTTCGTCCGACGCTTCTACTCTTTCAAATTTTGGTGGATACGCCAGATCCTCCACAGCCCCCGCACCATCCACGAAAAACTCACCTTCTTCTGGCACAACCACTTCGCCGTCCAGCTCTCCAACATCCTCGTCGGCATCCTCGGCTATCAGTACTACATGACCCTCCGCAACCACGCACTGGGGCACTTCCCCACCCTGGTGCGCGCCGTCACCTTAGACCCCGCCATGCTCATCTACCTCAACGGCGCCGAAAACGTCAAAGACCAACCCGACGAAAACTACGCACGCGAACTCCAAGAACTCTTCACCATAGGCAAGGGACCCGACAGCGGCTACACCGAACACGACGTCCGCCAAGCCGCCCGCATCCTCACCGGCTGGACCCTTAATCTCGACAACAGGGGCAAAATCATCTCTACCTTCGTCCCCACCAACCACGACACGGGCGACAAACAGTTTTCCGCCTTCTACAACCACCAACGCATCGCCGGCCAGTGGGACGGCGCTCGCGAACTCGACGCACTCATCGAAATGCTCACCACCCACCCCACCTCGGCCCGCTTCCTCTGCCGCGAGCTCTACCGCTTCTTCGTCTTCCCCGTCATCACCGAAGAGACCGAACAACTTGTCATCCAACCCCTCGCCGAACTCTACCGCCACGAAGGCTATCAAATACGACCCGTCTTGCGCGCCCTCCTAAGCTCCGAACACTTCTTCGACCCTCTCAACCGCGGCGCCATGGTCAAAAACCCCCTCGAACACCTCATGAGCCTCTGGCGCGGCGCTAACTTGGCCTTCCCCACCGATAGTACCATCGCCGAACGCGCCGCATGGTCCCAACTTCTCTATTACGGCGGCATCATCACAGGCCTCGAAATCGGCGACCCACCCTCCGTAGCCGGCTGGCCCGCCTACTACCTCGCCCCACAATACGACCTGACCTGGATCACCACCTCCACCGTCAAAAACCGCACCTTCGTCACCGACTACCTCATGTTCGTCGGACTGGAAGACAGCAACGGCAACACCGCCATCTACGCCGATTGGCTCGCCTTCACCCAATCCCTCACCGACGCCGAAGACCCCAACGCCCTCATCCAACAGGCCTCCCAACTCTTCCTCGGCCAGCCCCTCACCGACGACCAACACCAATCCCTCAAAAAAATCCTCCTCTCCGGCCAAAAAAACGACAACTACTGGACCGCCGCATGGCTCCACTACCTCCAAAATCCCGACGACCCGGCAGCTCGCCAGATCGTCCTCAACCGTCTCATCCCCTTCTTCCGCACACTCCTCCACATGGCCGAAGCCTACTTGTGTTAATTAATAGCTCTTTTGTATGAAATCGTAGTTCGTATAAAATATTAAACCACATATCATGAAACGAAGAGAATTTATCCGCTGCACAGGTCACGGAGCCTTCCTCACCGGGCTATTCCACAGTATGGGCATATCCCCCTTCGGCAAATCCGTGCTCCAACAACTGCTGGATTCGCTGGACGATACCGACCACGTGCTCGTCATGATCTTCCTCAGCGGCGGTAACGACGGTCTCAACACCGTCGTCCCAATGGAACAAATGTCGGTACTGCACAAACTCCGCCCCCACGTCGTCCTCCCCGACCGCGCACTGCTCCCCCTGCGCAATACCTCCCTCGGCCTACATCCCTCCCTCGACACCCTCCACCAACTCTACAGCGAAGACCGCCTCACCATCGTCCAAAATGTGGGCTATCCCAACCAGGACTTCTCCCACTTCCGCTCCTCCGACATCTGGCTCAGCGCCTCCTCCGCAGACGAAATCATCTCCACAGGTTGGATGGGCCGAGTGCTCCATCAGGAATACCCCAACTACCCCGAAGGCTTCCCCAACGACGAAGCCCCCGACCCCCTCGCCATCGAAATGGGCTTCCTCAGTAGCTTGACCTTCCAAGGGCCCATTACCAATATGGCCGTCTCCATCACCGACCCCGATTCCTTCTACGAAATCATCGAAGACAAAGAAGTCGACATACCCAATACCCCGGCAGGTAACAAACTCGGCTACATCCGACACGTCATCCACCAGAGCCAACAATACGGCCAACGCCTCAAAGAGCTCTCCCGCAAAGGCCAAAACAAAGTCGAATACCCTGAAGACAACCCCCTTGCCCAACAACTCAAAATCATCGCCCGCCTCATCGCCGCAGGCAGCACCTCGCGCATCTACCTGGCCTACCTCGATGGCTTCGACACCCACGACAAACAAGTCGACCCCTCCGACCACACCCAGGGCGAACACGCCACCCTCCTACGCCTACTCGACCAGGCCATCGGCCTATTCCTCAAAGACCTCGAGCGCAACCGCGTCGACCAGCGCGTCTTGGGCATGACCTTCTCCGAATTTGGCCGACGCATCGTATCCAACGCCAGCGACGGCACCGACCACGGCGCCGCCGCCCCCATGTTCTTCTTCGGTACACCCGTCCAGGGTGGCATCATCGGCTCCAACCCCGCCCTTCGCCCCGATATGACCGTCGAAGACAACCTGCCCCCACAATTCGACTTCCGACAGGTCTACGCCTCCGTCCTCGAACAATGGCTCTGCCTCGAACCCCACCAGGTCGAAAACGTCCTCTTCGGCC
>WFXH01000046.1 GCA_015490715.1 Saprospiraceae bacterium
GAGGGTATGAAATGGTGGACTCTACGCATAATTCGAATGCTTGGCCAAGATATAAACACGCATTACTCCCATTCTATTGTGGAGGGGGGTTTGGTGCTTATGTCGTAGACGACGCGGTTGATACCCGGCACTTGATTGATGATGGCGCTGGAGATTTGTGCCAGCAGTTCGTGGGGCAGGGGAGTCCACTGTGCGGTCATGCCGTCGCGCGAGTTGACGGCACGCAGTGCAATGACGCGCTCATAGCTCCGCTCATCGCCCATCACGCCAACGGTTTTGATGGGCAATAAGATGGCACCTGCTTGCCAGATTTTGTCGTACCAACCGCTTTCCTTGAGAATGCGAATGTATATCTCGTCGGCTTGCTGGAGCAATTGGACGTGCTGAGGCGTGACCTCTCCAATGATGCGGATGGCCAGGCCGGGCCCTGGAAAGGGATGGCGATTTAAGATGTGGTCGGGGATGCCGAGGGCGCGGCCTACTTTGCGCACTTCGTCTTTGAAGAGCATGCGCAGGGGTTCGACGATGCGCAGGTGCATGCGTTCGGGTAGCCCGCCGACGTTGTGATGGCTCTTGATCGTGACAGATGGCCCATGTACGGATATGGATTCGATGACGTCGGGGTAGATCGTCCCCTGCACCAGCCAACGGACGTCGCTGAGCTTTTTAGCCCAGCGTTCGAAGACTTCGATAAAGGTCTTTCCGATGATTTTGCGCTTTTGTTCGGGGTCGACGACGCCTTTTAAGCCGCGATAAAATTCTTCGCGCGCATCTACTCCGTGTACATTGAGGCCGAGGTTGCGATAGGTCTTTAAGACTTGCTCAAATTCTCCTTTGCGCAATAAGCCATTGTCGATAAAGATACCGTGCATGCGCGAACCGATAGCGCGATGGACCAGGACACCCGCGACGGTGGAGTCCACGCCTCCCGACATGGCGATAATGGCGTGGTCACGGTCGAGCTGTTGCCGCAGGTGTTCGATCGTGGTTTCAATAAAGGAGTCCGGCGTCCAATCACCACGACATTGGCAGATGTCCAACACGAAGCGTCGAAAGATGTGCATGCCGTGTGTGGTGTGACTGACTTCCGGATGGAACTGCACTCCCCAGACGGGATTGCCCCATCGAGTGGCGTCGACTTCGTAGGCCGCAATGGGAATGTCTTCTGTTTCGGCAATAACGCGCACGCGGTCGGGCACCTTTTCGATGGTGTCGGCATGCGACATCCAAACCTGGGAATGTTGGGGTAGTCCGGCAAGTAGTGGATTGCTCTGGTCGAGTACGCGGAGCGTGGCAGGGCCGTACTCGCGCTTTTCCGATCGCGATACGGTCCCACCTAAACGATGGATGATCCACTGAGCACCGAAACATATGCCCAATACAGGAACTTTAGAAGCAATGTACTCGATATCGATGTCTTTGATGACGTGGTCGTGGACGGACCACGGTGAGCCGCTTAAGATGACGCCTTTGATATTGTCTTCCCAGTTGATGGGTTGGTGATACGGTTGTATTTCGCTGTAGACTTGGCATTCGCGCACGCGGCGAGCGATGAGCTGGGTGTACTGGGAACCGTAGTCGAGAATGACGATTTTATCCACCATTGCGCAAAGATATCGCTTTTGTCGGACGGGCTATGCAATGTAGGTGATGAGACGATTGGGGGAGGTGACCGAACTATTCCGCTGCAAGAGGAGGGGATTGACGGTTGCCGAAGGGTGCGTATCCATCGGCTTTGAAGCTGAGGTATCGGTTGTGACCGATGATGAGATGGTCGAGAAGGGTGATGTTGAGCTGTTCGCCGAGGTGGTAGATTCTCTCAGTGAGGCGTATGTCGTCACGACTGGGTCGAAGAGCTCCAGAAGGGTGGTTGTGCGCAATAATGAGGGCAGTGGCCTTTTCGAGGAGGGCATGCCGAAAGATCATGCGTGGATCGACTACGGTGGCATCAAGACCGCCGGCACTTATCCGCATAATGCGCAGGGGTTTGTGCCGCTTGTTGAGTAACAGAATCCAGAACTCCTCGTGGTCGAGGTCGGATAGATGGGGGCGAAAGGCCATATACGCATCGTCGGCTGTGTGGATAAATCGATCGGGGGAGTTGTCGTCTTGGTCTCTACGCCTTGCGAGTTCGAATGCTGCTACGAGCGAAAGCGATTTGGCTAAACCCATGCCGTTGATCTTCATCATCTCGCGTACGTCCATCTTCGCCAATCGGTTGAGATCGTGGTCGCAGACTTCCAGGAGTCTTCGTGCAAGGTCGACAGCGGATTCCTGCCTATTGCCCGACCGCAGTAGAATAGCGATGAGCTCGGCATTGGTGAGGACTTTTTTGCCGTAGCGGAGCAGGCGTTCGCGCGGTCGCTCGTCCTCACTCCATTGCTTAATGGGAATGTAGCGATGTGTTCTATTTGAGCTCATATCGCCCTAAAGGTGTTCGACGCTTACGATTTCATACAAAGATAAGGAGTTCTGAGGAAGGCTGCTGTTGCATTGGACAAAATTTCCTATGTTTGAAGGCCGATTCAGATAGGGCAAAACGTTTTACGCGAATGAGCCTCCAAAGGTGTCTGCTTACTTTGTACCTTTCCCCGATAGTGTTTCCGCTAATGGGGCAGCAGCTATATCTTGATCCCGCGCTGTCGCCGGATGGAGAGCGGATTGTGTTTTCTACTGCTGGTGATTTGTGGTTGATGCATCTACAAGAGGGAACGACCCAGCGTTTGACGGTGCATCCTGCCATGGACCGCATGCCGTGTTGGTGTGGGACGGATACGGTTGTCTTTGTGAGTTATCGCCATGGCAATGCAGATCTGTATGCCTTGGATGTGGGTACAGGAGAGCTACGGCGGCTGACGTACTACCACAGCAATGATCTATGGCCGCATTGTAGGAAGGGCAAGGTGGTGTTTGAGACGCGCCGCATCTGGAATGAAATCGAATGGGAGAATGAAATCTACGTCTTTGATCACCTGAGCGGGACGCCTTATCGCTTATTGGATGCCTTTGGGTATATGCCGCATTGGTCGCCCAGCGGTCGATTTGTCGCCTTTGTCAAGGGGCCGGCGCGTATTGCTCGCGAAGCCTACCGCGGGTCGGCAGCGAAGGAGATTTGGATCTACGATACCCAGCGTAAAACGTACCACAAAATCACCGATGACGACGGACAGGATTATCTGCCGCGCTGGGGAGTAGCCGATACAGTACTCTATTTCATCAGTGCGCGTTCGGGCAAGTACAATGTCTGGCGCCAGAGATTGAGTGCCGAGGGTACGCCAGTTGGTGATCCCATTCAGTTGACGGCTCAAAGCACCTGGGGTGTGCGACATTTCGATGTGCAAGGGGAGCTGTTGGCGTATTCCAGTGGAGGGGGACTATATGTAAAAGAGCTTCGTAGCGGAGAAACGCGCCAATTGCACCCTTCGCTTATTGCGCATCGCACCAACTACACGACGGTCAAGCGAAAATACACCAATAAAATACGCCAGTACGCACTTTCCCCCAATGGCAAGTACGTTGCCATGATTGTGCGCGGTGAGGTGGTGCTCAAGCTCAACGATCCAAATCGGCCGCAGACGAAGATCGTACTACCCAGTCCGTCACGGCAGCGGCAGGTGGATTGGGTCGACGACTCGACCTTGCTGTACCTCTCCGATGAGTCGGGCAATTACGAGCTCTACCTACTGACAAAGGCCGCCAGTGAGTCGACTCTCTTCGATGCGGTGCATTACGACAAAGTACAGCTTACCCATACCGCAGAGGATGAAATGCAGTTTTGGCTCAGCCCGGATAGAAAGAAGATAGCCGTCTTACAGGGTAGGGGACGCTTGAGGGTCTATCGTATCGATATCGACAGTAGACGCCTCGCAGAGGGGTATACTGCACTCGAGGGCTGGGCAACTCCACGCCATCTGTCGTGGAGCCCCGACAGTCGCTGGATGAGCTATGCACTCCATGATCTGTATTTCAACTCCGACATTTACCTGTTAAAAGCTGAGCCGGGAGCGCAGGCCATCAATGTGAGCATGCACCCGGCCATGGATCACCATCCCGTGTGGTCGTCGGATGGGCGAAGGCTTTATTTTTTGTCCAATCGCCACAACAGGGACGACGACGTGTGGTTTGTGTGGTTGCGTCGGAGCGACTGGGAAAAATACCGCGCTGATTTAGAAGAGGAAGAGCGTCGGCGATGGCTTCAAGCTCTCGACAGGGCCAGCGATTCCATCGTCCAGGTAGACGAGGAAGATATCTACAAGCGTCAGGTACAATTGAGCAATTATGCGGGCAATGAAGCGGAGCTCTTCGTCACCGACGATGCCGATTACGTGTACTTTACCGTACAGGGCAAGCCGACTGCGGGTAAGAAGATTCAGAGAAGTCTGGTCAAGCTCAAATGGGATGGAAGCAAGGCCGAGGAGCTCGCCGATGGCTTAGAGCTTCGCGGTGCACGATTTCATACCAAAGCGAAAAAGCTCTTCTATCTCGATGCCCAAGGTGGATTGTGGAGTTTTTCGTTGGGGGATAAAAAGCGGAAAAAGCAAGCCTTTTTAGCTACTTTGCACATCGATGTACCGTCCGAGCGAGCCCAGATTTTTTACGAAGCGTGGAGGGCCCTGCGCGATGGTTTTTACGACCCGCAATTTCACGGTCGTGATTTTGCCCAGCTTCGGGAGAAGTACAAACCGCTCATCCACGGTGCATCGACAAGAGAGGAATTTGTCTATCTCTTCAATGAAATGTTGGGCCAGCTCAATGCCAGTCATATGGGCCTTCGGATTCGGTCGGGGGCACATACCTCCGACCGCGAAAAAAATGGACTTACCGGTGTAGAATGGCAATGGGCCAATGGAAAATACGTAGCCAGATATGTCTTGCCAAGAGGCCCCGCCGATCGCAGCGGACTGCAAGTAGGCGATGCGCTCATCGCTATCAACGATACAGACCTTCAGGAAGATACCAATATCTATGCTCTATTACACGAGCGCGTGGGCGAAAAGGCATACCTAAGGGTGCGACGTGGAGATGAGACGCAGACGCGAGTTGTCCGCTTAGTCGACAATCTGCGCAGGGAGCGCTACGAGGCATGGGTAGAGCGCATGCGTCGATGGGTGGATAGCTTGAGTGGCGGACGCCTTGGCTACATCCACATTCAGGCGATGAACTGGCAGAGCTTTGAGCGGTTTCAGAGTGCGTTGATGGCCAGTGCGTACGGCAAGGAGGGCGTAGTGATCGATGTGCGCTACAATGGAGGTGGATGGACCACCGATATGTTGATGGCCGTGCTCACGCCTCGCCAACACGCCTATACCATTCCGCGCGGTGCCGTACCCTCGCTGGATCAACATCGGGCATTTCGGGAGTACTATCCCTATTCTGAGCGATTGATCTTTCCGCCGTTGATGAAGCCTTCGGTGGCACTGTGTAACGAGAGCAGTTATTCCAATGCTGAAATTTTTTCGCACGCCTTTAAGAGCCTCGGCATAGGTCCGCTGGTGGGTACGCCTACTTTTGGTGCTGTGATTTCGACGGGGGCCTACGATTTGCTCGACGATATGTACGTGCGCATGCCCTTTCGGGCGTGGTTTGTCAAGTCGACGGGGGAAAATATGGAGCAGGTGCCTGCCGTACCCGATATCGTGGTCGATAATCCCCCCGATTATAAGGCTACAGGTCGGGACCAACAGCTCAAAGCCGCGGTAGAGGCATTGTTGCGCATCATTGATAGGGCGAAAAAAGAGTAGCACATGGAGCATTACGGTATCTTATCGATCCTTCCACCGGTGCTTGCCATTGTTTTGGCTTTGCGGACGCGTCAGGTATACGTATCACTGTTGATGGGCATCGCATTGGGCTGGTGGATTTTGTCGGATTGGCATCCGTGGAGGGGGTTTTACTCTACAGTGGAGGGGTTGGTGGCCGTGTTTGAGTCGCGCGGCAATACTCGTACCATAATGTTTAGTGCGTTAGTGGGTAGCTTGATCGTGCTCGTGCAGCGCAGTGGGGGAATACACGGCTTTGTCAATGCCATCGACGAGTGGATGAAGAAGATGGCCCACTGGGATGCGGCCAAGCGACGTCGTCGCATACAGCTGTTGGCCTGGTTGATCGGCATTGTGGTGTTTGTCGAAACGAGTATTTCTTCGTTGACGGTAGGCACACTGTTTCGGCCGCTCTTTGACAAGATGTACATCTCTCGCGAAAAGCTGGCCTACATTGCCGATACTACTTCAGCGGCTGTATCGATATTGATTCCGTTCAATGCGTGGGGGGCCTTTATCATGGGTTTGTTGTTGACCCAGGGCTTTGAAGAGCCGTTTTCGGTGATGTTTCGGTCGATGGTGTACAATTTCTATCCCATGATTGCACTATTGATGGTACCCTTTCTCATCATGAGTGGACGTGATTTTGGTCCTATGGGGCAGGCGGAGCGGCGTGCTGTGGAAGAGGGTAAGGTGTTGGCCGACGGTGCCAAGCCCTTGATGGGAGAAGAGATCATCAACATTCAGCCCATAGAGGGTATCCGTCATGCCTTGCGCAATATGGCCATACCCATAGGCGTGATGGTGGGCATGATGCCCGTGATGCTTGCTGTCACGGGCTGGGAGAAAGCCGTTGAAGCCCATCCAGGCGCCCCCCTATGGCAGCTATTCTTCTTTGCTATTGGCAAGGGCTCGGGATCGAC
>WFXH01000047.1 GCA_015490715.1 Saprospiraceae bacterium
GTTTTTATTCATCGCATAAAATGGTACGTCTTAGGGCTATTGGTTTTCGTTCATGCCTGTGGGGCGCAAGAGATAGTAGGACATGTGGTGGTGGGAGCAGAACGCATGGAGGTGTACCTTCCCATGTTGGAGGGCAAGCGCGTGGGACTCGTAGTCAATCACAGTTCGTTGGTGAAGGGCACGCACCTCGTCGATACCCTGTTGGCACGAGGTGTGCAGGTGGTGCGCCTATTTACCCCCGAGCACGGCCTGCGTGGCAAAGCCGACGCAGGGGAAGTGGTGCACAGTGGTCGCGATAGTCGGACAGGGCTACCCGTCGTTTCGCTGTACGGCAAGACTAAGAAGCCCAAACCTCAGCACTTGGAAGATATCGATGTGGTCGTCTTTGACATTCAGGATGTCGGCGCACGATTTTATACCTATATCTCCACCCTACATTATGTGATGGAGGCCTGTGCCGAGGCGGGTATTCCAGTGGTTGTCCTCGATCGACCCAATCCCAATGGGTACTATGTTGACGGGCCTGTGCTCGATACGGCATTGCGTTCGTTCGTAGGGATGCATCCCGTGCCCATTGTCTATGGGATGACCATCGGAGAATATGCGCGCATGATCAATGGTGAAGGGTGGCTTAAAGGGGGGAGAAAAGCACAATTGCAGGTCATAGCCATGGAGGGCTACGACAGGTGTAAGACCTATGCATTGTCCGTTCCGCCTTCGCCCAATCTGACCACGCTGCGATCGATATTGCTCTATCCCTCTCTCTGTCTTTTAGAGCCCACGCACGTCAGTGTGGGGCGGGGTACGGAGCATCCCTTTGAAGTGTACGGACATCCATCATGGATAGACGCTCCCTATTGCTTTACACCGCGTTCTCGGCCAGGCTCGAAAAATCCCAAGCACAAGGACCGCCGATGTTGTGGTTATTCGTTTGTCGAAATGCCATTGGATAGCATTTTTGCGTGGGGGAAGATTCGGTTACGGATACTTATTGACGCCTACCACCGCATGAAGGGCCGGGACTTTTTCCTTTCCGACCACGCCTTTGACCGCATAGCGGGGACGTCGAACTTGCGCAAACAGCTGCAAGAAGGTTGGGACGAGCAGCGCATCCGCCAGAGCTGGCATGCAGATCTTGAGGCGTTTAAAAACATGCGCAAAAAGTATCTGCTCTACGAAGATTGTGCACGTAGATAACGCAGTATACGCATTGGACTATGTTAAATACCCTATTTTTGCCCCTCAGTTTGGCAAAACCCTTATATTTGTGACTATCGGGGGGTGGAAAAAATAGCTGAGACAGGGGCATGAATTGGTTTAGACGATTAAAAGAGGGCATACAGACAGCTACTCGATTTAAAAAACCCATACCCGAGGATCTATGGGTCAAGTGCCCGAAGTGTGGGGATACCGTGACGCGCAAAAAGCTCGAAGAGTATCATCACACTTGTCCCAAGTGCAATTATCACTTCCGCATAGGACCCAAAGAGTATTTTCGGATCTTCTTCGACGGTCATTACACGCTTCTCTTTGAAGAGATCCATCCTGTAGATGTACTGGGTTTTGTCGATCTCAAACCGTACACTCAACGCTTAAGGGAAGCTCGGGAGAAGACCTCGTCTACCGAAGCGATCACCGTCGCGCAGGGTAAGATACAGAAGATACCCGTCGTCATTGCTGCCATGGACTTCGGTTTTATCGGCGGATCGATGGGGGCGGTAATGGGAGAGCGCATATGTCGAGCAATTGACCGATGTATTGAAGAGCGCATGCCCTTAATCATCGTATCCAAATCGGGTGGGGCGCGCATGATGGAAGCGGCTTTTTCGCTGATGCAAATGGCTAAGACGACGGTCAAACTGACCCAGCTCGCCGATGCTGGTTTGCCGTACATCTCGTATATGACCGACCCGACTACGGGAGGGGTAACGGCTTCTTTTGCCATGTTGGGCGATGTCAACATCGCCGAGCCTGGTGCCTTGATCGCCTTTGCTGGCCCCCGTGTCGTGCGTGAGACCATCAAGAGGGACTTGCCAGAGGGATTTCAAACAGCAGAATTTCTGTATGAAAAGGGCTTCATCGACGTCATAGTGGATCGCAAAGAGGCCAAGGCGACGATCGCACAAATTCTACAAGTGCTCCATCATCGACATCTCCCAACGCGGAAAACGAAGTCCACCTCGTCGGATTGAGCGATGGGCTATACATTGTTCTTTTGACAGAAGAGTATGCGCGGCTTGCCCGATATGTCGTCAATAAGCTCTGTAGTCCAATTTCTCTCTGTAAAATAGACACGTATTTTGTCGGCATGGAAGGCACTACACTCCAAGAAGAGCAGGCCATTGGGCTGTAATTGCCTCTGGGCGTAATGCTCGATGCATTGATAAAAGTGCAATGGATTGTCTCCATGGACAAAGAGTGCACGGGGGGGCTCATAGCACACAGCTGAAGAGGACATTTTAGGTATCTCGCTCGGGAGCACATAGGGAGGGTTGGAGATGAGCACATCCCATTGCATCAAACGTAAGGTTTTAGTAGACGGCGCGCAGATATCGTCGGCTATGCAACGGATATCAAGACCGTGAAGAGAGGCGTTTTCTTCTGCAAGGGAAAGGGCTGCCTCGTCAATATCAAGTGCATAAACGCTTGCGTTGGGAAACGCAGTTTTGAGAGCCAGTGCTATACAACCACTACCTGTACCGATGTCGAGAATGCACAGGGGGTGGTCCTTTCCAAAGTGACGTGCTATTTGCCGTCGTGCATAATCGACGAGCTCTTCCGTCTCTGGGCGAGGTATGAGGGCGCGCTCGTCGATCTTCAATTTCATACCCAAAAAATACGTGTATCCCGTGTAGTACTCAATCGGATAATCCGATAGCATGGCCTGTATGAGATCATCGAGGTGGATTTGCGCTTGTTGAGGGTTTTGCTGCAACTCTTCATTGGAATCGAACACGTCTTCTTTCCATACTCTCCAGATGTATTCGATCTCTTGGGGGGAGTACTTTGCCTTCATGTGCTTGTAAAAGTACTGGTACAGTTCTTGCAGTTTCGATGACATGGGACGAACTATTACACGCAATTACGCTGACGATAAGTAGGATGGTTAATTGGAAAGAACATGGTACGAGCTCTTCTTGTGTATGTGCTGGTAGCCTTTAGTACCTCAATCAATGCCCAGCAGTTGAATTTGTTTTATTCGGATGCCAAAAATCGCGCTTTATCCGAATTGAGAGGGGTGGAACACTATGTCTATAGGGCAAAAAAGGCCAAGATAAAATGGCTGGCGGAACATCGACCTGGGCACTTTACCTGGACGATTTCAAAACGCGGACATTTTCCCACACTGCGCCTTTATCGCGTGGATGAACGTGCGCCTGTTGTTCGGATATGGGACGGCAGTGTGCTACGTGATACGACGATTGACGCACCCTTAATGTATGTGGGAAGTCAAGAGGAGAGTACAGATACGTCTTTTGCCTTTTTTTATCTGCGTAATGGCAAACTGTACGGCTTGATTAGTGTACGTGGGAGGGGTAATTATGAACTGGCCCCAAAAGATGCCACAGGTGCACAATACATTCTCTTTCGTTCGGATGAAATGGTCGACGAAGCTTTCTCGTGCTCGGCTATCAATCGCTTTGTCGACAGAGCTGTGGAAGATCGCATCAATCGGCAGACGTGTAAAATGGTGCGCCTGAGCGTCCATGCCGATCACGACATATACGTCAAGATGGGTAGAGATGTAGGGCGAGTGGCCCAATACGTCATGGCACTCTTTCGCGCCTCAGCGGAGATCTATCGTCGGGATGGCATACACGTGCGCTTAACGGAAATCGTCGTACACACGGTGGAGGACTATTTGCCGCATACCTCGGCATTAGATGATCTTTGGGCCTTTCGCAATCGATTTAAGCAGTACGACGGCGATATGGTCATATGCCTATCGGGATATACCGATAGTCAGGGCCGGGCGCGTCTGGGTGGGGTGGCCTATACCAACGCGCTGTGTGTGCGAAGGTATGCCTATGCGTATGCCAATATTCGCTTGCAAATGCGCCCGTATCCATCGTATAGCTGGGATGTCCATGTATTTACGCATGAATGTGGTCACGTCTTGGGTTCGCCCCACACACACGAATGTGTGTGGGGACCGCAGCGGAACCGTCCGATCGATGGATGTTATCCACCTTCGGGATCGTGTAGGCGTGGACCGATTCCTCAAAAAGGGACTATCATGAGCTACTGCCACCTGCCGGGCAATCCGGGCGTCGACTTTACGCTGGGCTTTGGCCCCGAACCTGCTCAGCGCATTCGAAATAAAATAGCCTCTTCCGCCTGTTTGATCGATTATGTCCCCATGCAACAAGTGCACAATCAAGTCGTCACCATTCAGGCCAATGTAGAATGCACCGATGGAACCATCACACACTACTACTTCGACAATCACACCGTCGATGAAGACGACGATGTGTGGCTCCTTTCGATAGATACGCGAGGACAAGACATCGGTCACATCGGCGATCCGGCCTTCGAGGTGAGCGTCACTCTGGCACGGGCAGATACGCAGCCCCTGCAAATCAATGCTCCGTATGTCTCCCATTGGGGTACCGACTTTCGCGTTATCCGCCGGTGGTGGAGACTTAACGCGCTCCAGCCAATTAGCCAGCCCGTGACCGTGATTTTTCCCTTTACCACGAGTGAATGGGAGGGTTTGAAACAATTAAAAAACGGCATGACTCCCCAAGACTTGACCGTCTTCCGCATCGCTAATCCTGCCACTGCTAACCCCTTGACCCATCACGGCGGAGCACAGGCCTCACAATTTCATCCCTATCGCTATGCCGCTTCGAGTACGGATACTACTTTTCAATGGTCGGTGCAGGATTCCATTATCCGTTTGGGGTTTCAAATTCCGAGCTTGCAATGGGAAGGAGGTGCAGGCGTGTTCTTCCAGACGCCACTGGCAGCCAGGCTTCACGAATTCTGGGCCGAAGTCGATCGCGATCGCATATTGCTGCACTGGCTGGCGAGCGATGACGGCGATTTGAGTCATTATCAACTATTTCATGCGGATAAATCGAATAGATTTAAAAGTATTGCGCTCATACCGCCCGAAATACCCGCAGAGGCGGAGGAACACTACAGATATGTGCACGACCACCCTGCCTATGGTACCAATTATTACATCCTGAAGCTCGTCGATCAAGACGGCTATGTGCTCGATGCGCAAAAGCTGGTAGTGTACTATCACTCCGATACACAATCGAACTCTTTGCAGATCTTTCCGACGATGGTCCAGAGAGGTGCGAATGTGCATATTACGGTACCAAACGATGTAACACTTCCGATAAAGCTCCTACTGTTTAATACGCGCAGTCAGAAGATTGGGGAATGGGAGCTTCATCGATATCAGAGCACTCGACGCATTGATTTGGCGCCTGGGGTATATCTATTGACCCCCGATCGTTCGACAGAAATCTATCGTTTGTTTGTGCATTGATGGGGGCCGAAGTCCCTTAAATGATCAATCGCACCCCCCCGAGTTCTTCGAGTCGATAGGGGAAGCGCTCGTCTGGAGATCCGATAAACATGAAGTTGATGGGTATGTTCCACTCGCGTGAGAGCTTTTTGATGAGTTCGGGGCCAAACTCACCGTATACGGGGATAAATTCAATTTCAAATTCGGGATATTCTTCGTTGAGGATTTCGATAAATTGGAGTAGCCTGGGTGAGGGTTTTTCACCTTCTTTGAGGACTTTGACGATTTTGACGCGGCGGGTGTGTTCGTTATCGCGTATGTAGAGAATCGCCTTGTTGATGTTGGCGAAGCTCTTGCCCTTGGTGAAGAAGACGAATTCCTGCTTGTTGATTTCGTTGATGAGGTTTTCGATGCCGTTGTACAGCTTGAAGAAGAAGGCACGTATGGGCTGGAAGATGTTCCATATGATGTTGAGCAAGAAGCGCAGGAGCATGATGCGGTTGAGCATGATGGAAATCAAGATGAGGGTCGGTACGAAATAGATGAGGAACACTTGATAATTGGGCAGCGCATGGGCGGCTTTGGGAGGCATGATGATATTGCCGATAATAGCCATAATGACGGCCAGCATGGCGATGAGGATGCCGTACCAGGGAGCATGTTCGGGCCTGCGCAGGTGTTTGCGTTTAATCTTCAACAATATATTGCCGACGGCAAAGAGGAACATCACCGACAGGAACGAAATCGTATACACGCCTGCCAGCGTCTTGACATTGCCCTTGGTGATAAACAGTATCGATACGCAGAGGAAAAAGAAGAGCAAGATGATGCGATAGGATGCCCCGAAGCGGTTTTTGGCCAGGAAAAAATTGGGCATGATGCGGTCGAGCGTCAGGCGTTCCAACAACCCTGAGACACCGATATAACTCGTCAGCACTGCACCTGAGAGCACTAAAAACGCATCGATGGCGATGATGCGTGCCAGGAGATCCCCTCCTGCGAGCTCACCCATAGCAGAGAGCAGCGTTTCCTGGTACTTCGAATGGATATCGGAGATGGGCAGCATACTGAGAGCGAGAAAGGCCATGGTGGGATTGAGAATGCTCACTGCCAACCACATGTTGCGCAAAGTCTTGGGGAAGACGCCTTCCTTTTGCTCTTCAACGAAATTCGCTGAACTCTCAAATCCCGAAATGCCGAGCATGGAGGCTGCAAAACCAAAAAAGATGGCCATAAGAATGCCGCCCTCAGGGTCCGTCTGCCAATTTTGTAAAAACACATCCCAACCATGGCGGAGTATATAAAGGACAGAAGCAATGATGAGCACGGCCATGGTGGTGAGGTGGAAGACAAAAATGCCGATAGCGACCTTAGCGGACTCCCGTATCCCCAAGATGGCCAGTATGGCAAAAATGGCCAGCAAGGCAGTGGTAGCCAACAATACCATCCATCGATCGTGGATGCCAAACATGTTGAAGAGATAATAAATGGCTGTGTTGGCAGAGATGACCGCAGTGGCCATGTACGACAAGAGCGTCAACGAAGCGGCTATTGAGGCCATGCGCTTACTCGTCGTATTCAATAGGGCATTGTATGCCCCACCGTTGAGCGGAAGGGCACCCACCACCTCGCCGTATATCTTGCGGAAAAAGTACAATACCACCGCCACGATGAGGAGAGTGATAAAGGCATACTTACCTGCCCAAAAAATAGAAAGTGCCGACACATACAACACCGACGAGGTGATGTCGTTTCCACAAATGGCCGTAGCAGCCAATTCGCCTAACTTCTTGCTCTTGGGAATTGCATTCATGGCAATGAAAAAAACACGGCAAAGGTAGAATATATCCATCAAAGCACCCATCAAGCCCCTGATATTTTTTCTTTTCATACCCTATGGAGTAGGGCAAAAAAATTGTTTATAACCTTGTATATCGGGAATATTCCCTATCTTTGCCCACCGTTTTAGGATGCGCTCTTGCTGTATACAAGAAAGGTAAGGGCTCAAAATTGTTGAACCATGCTGCGACATTATGAAATAACCTTTTTGGTTGACCCGGTACTCTCAAAGGAGGAGTTGACGCAAATCCCCAATGTCTATGCCGACTTGCTCAAGAGTAACGGCTGTGAAATTGTCTATATTGACCACATGGGCCTGCGTCACCTCGCTTATCCCATCAACAAGAAAAACACCGCGGTGTATTACTGTATCGAGTTTACCTGTACAGATCCGCAGGTGATTGATCAGGTCGAACTCGCCATGCGGCGCGACGAACGCATTATGCGTTTTTTGACCGTCAAACTCGACAAGCACGGTGTGGAGTACAATGCCCTTAAGCGTAAAGGCATTATCCCGTGGAAGGAAGCTATGGCCAAAGCAAAAGCTAAAAAAGAACAAGCCCAACAAGAAGCTGCGGCCGATCAAAATAACGATGCCCCCAGTACAGAAGAAAAAGAACCTCAAAATACTGAATCGTAATACACCTTAAATTCATCAGCTATGCCATCCAAAGAAGACATCAAGTTTCTCAGCAATCCGGATATCGGAAAGAAGAAAAAGCGCTATTGCCGATTTAAAAAGTACGGCATCAAGTACGTCGATTACAAAGACACGGAATTTCTCCTCCAGTTTCTCAACGAACAGGGCAAAATACTTCCCAGGCGTATTACAGGTAATTCGCTGAAGTACCAGCGACGTGTGGCGAGAGCTGTCAAACGCGCCCGCCAATTGGCCCTGCTTCCATATGTGACCGACTTGTTGAAGTAATATTCGACGCTAAATCTACACACCATGAAAAAATCCAAAGACATTGAAATCATACTCCTCCAAGACGTAGAAGGCCTTGGCAGCAAGCACGATTTTATAAAAGTCAAAAGGGGGTACGCGCGCAATTATCTCATACCGAAAAAACTCGCTGTCCTCGCCAATAAAGAAAACCGCGCCAAGGTCGAAAATATCAAGCGACAAGAGCAGGCTCGCTTAGAAAAGATGCGCGAACAATGGCAGGCCTTCGCCGATACCCTCGCCAATACCGTCATCACCATCCCCGCTAAGGTAGGTGAGAGCGGTAAAATCTTTGGTACCATTACTACGCTGCAGATTGCCCAAAAAGTCCGCGAGGTCTTAAACACCGACGATATCGACCGACGCATGATCGAAATCGACGAAGAAATCAAAACCGTAGGCACATACGAGGCAAGACTCAAGTTTTCTCCCGAAGTCGTCGCTCCTTTGCACATAGAAGTCGTCGAAGAGAAATAGTCCCCTTTCACAAGTGCGTCCTATAAAGAGCTTGGTTCATCTCAAAAGTCGCAGTACTGCCCATCTACTCGAAGCCATTCGACGGCACGTTGGTAATCGGGATAGATAGTCTCTACGCGTTTCCAAAACGCCCTGGAGTGATTGGGGTGCTCTAAGTGTACAAGCTCATGGACGATGACGTAATCCATGATCCATAGGGGAGTGAGGAGCAGCCGAGTTGAAAAACTCAAGCTGCCTTTGGTGGAACAGGATCCCCATATCGATTTTGTATAGCGCAAGCGAACTTCTTTGTAGGGCTTTTCGAAATGCCTCTTGTGATAATGGTCTACACGTGCGCGAAAGTTGGGGTATAAATCTTTAGCGATAAGTTTGCTCAGGATCTTTCCAACCTGTCGACGGCGTTGGATATGGTCAAGTGTATATCCCTCCGGTAGGGACAAGATGATGCTCGCATCCTCAAGACGTGCACGAATGGTGTTGAGGTCTTCTGAAACTCGATAGAGCTGGATTCTATAACGCTTCCAAGGTGTTTGAATGGTGTGATTTTCTAAGGAAGCCTGGTGTCGAAAGCGTGCGAAGAGATGGGGGTTTTTGTGGTATTGGACTTTGAGCCATTGATATGCCCATTGCAGAAGGCGTTGTTGTTCGGTTTTGGGAAGCATTTTGGGGATGCGAAGGTGGACGCATTGGCTTCCGATGGATATGCGCGCGTTTTTTCGCCATTCGCGGTGGATGCGTATCGGCACTTCGAGACCATCCGCCTTCCAGGTAGTCCGGCGTGGGTCATCCATAGCGCTGGGTAAAATCGCGCATCGTTTCTACGAGCAGTTGTACGCCTTCGTTAGGCATGGCGTTGTAGATAGAAGCGCGGAATCCCCCGACGGAGCGATGCCCTTTGATACCCACAATCCCGCGCTCATTGCACATTGCAATGAATGCATCGTTGAGCTTTTCGTCGTGCAGACGGAAACACACATTCATTACAGAGCGATCTTCAGGACGCACGACCCCGTAAAAGAGCGGATTGTCGTCGATTTCGCGATAGAGTACCGCGGCCTTTTCCTTGTTAATCTGCGCCATGCGCTCGACACCTCCCATTTCGTCGACCCATGCCAGCGTGAGCATAGACACGTAAATGGGGAAAACCGGCGGCGTATTAAAAAGCGAACGCTTTTCGATATGGGTTTTGTAATTCAGCATGGTCGGTAATGTGCGTTCGGCCCGCTCCACTACATCCTTGCGAATGATGACTAAGGTTGTGCCCGCAGGACCCATGTTTTTCTGCGCACCAGCGTATATAACCCAGTGACGTTGAATATCAACAGGCCTTGAAAAGATATCCGATGACATGTCGGCGACGAGTGGCTTGTCGGTATCGGGAAGCTGGTGAAATTGGGTGCCGTAGATGGTGTTGTTGCTCGTGTAGTGGAGATACACACTGTCGGAAGAGACGTCTAGCTGCCGCGGGATGTAACTGAAATTTTGGTCTTCTGAGCTTGCAGCAACTTCAACATTGCCGAAGAGCTGGGCTTCTTTATAGGCCTTTTTCGCCCATGAGCCTGTGAGGATATAGCTGGCTGTTTCTGTCTCAGCGAGGAGATTCATCGGTACCATAAAAAACTGCGTACTTGCACCACCCGTGAGGAAGAGTACGGCGTACTCTTCGGGCACTCGGAGGAGTTTGCGTACCAGTGCTTCGGCGCGTTCGATGATTTGACTAAATTCGGCACTTCGGTGCGATATTTCCAGTACGGATAGGCCGATGCCGTCGAGATCCAAAACGCCCATCGAAGCCTCTTGGATAACCGTCGCAGGCAATGTGGCAGGCCCTGCGGAAAAGTTGTACTTTTTCATACCGTCGAAATTTGCTGCAAATGTAGTTTTTTTAGGTCTTCCGATTGGGTATGAAATGGTTGAACCTGGATGGTTGGGTACTGTATATCCCCCATTTCGACGGACGAGTATTACAAGGGTATATTGCCGTGTTTACGCTCGGGCAAGGAGACGTTTTTGTCTTTGGTCAAATCGAGTGCACGGATGATTTTATGTCGGGTGAATGCGGGATCGATGACTTCGTCGACGAATCCCTGTTGGGCGGCGATGAGGGGATTGGCAAAGGTCTCGGCGTATTGGCGTTCTTTTTCGAGCAGCATGGCCTGCGGATCTTTAGCATGTTGGATTTCTTTGCGGAAGATGATCTCGCTGGCTCCACGTGCTCCCATGACGGCAATTTCCGCCGTTGGCCAGGCGTAATTGAAATCTGCACCAATGTGTTTGGAGTTCATCACGTCGTATGCGCCGCCGTAGGCCTTGCGCGTAATGATGGTAATGCGTGGCACAGTAGCCTCACTAAAGGCGTAGAGCAGTTTTGCGCCATTGAGGATGATGGCATTCCACTCTTGATCCGTCCCTGGGAGGAAGCCCGGCACGTCGACGAAGACGATGAGAGGAATATTAAAAGCATCGCAAAAACGCACAAAGCGCGCAGCCTTGCGTGAAGCCTGAACATCGAGTACGCCGGCTAAGGCCAAGGGTTGATTGGCTACTATGCCTACGACAAACCCCCCAATACGGGCAAAGCCGATGACGATATTGGGGGCAAAATTTTCTTGCAATTCGAAAAACGACCCTTCATCGACGCACTCGGTGATGATCTCCTTCATGTCGTAGGGCTGGGTGGGACTTGAGGGGATGATGTTTCGCAGACGTGGGCGCAGCTCATCCGTGGGTTTGTACGGTTGATGGGGGGGCTTTAGTCTGTGATTTTGGGGTAGATAGCTCAGCAACTTTCGGATGAGTGAGATGCAATGCAGGTCGTCCTTAGCGGTAAGGTGGGCTACTCCGGATTTGGTGGCGTGCACTTCGGCTCCTCCCAATTCGGCATGGGTCACCTCCTCATTGGTGACAGCTTTGACGACGTTGGGGCCTGTGACAAACATGTAGGAGGTGCTCTCGGTCATTAGTATAAAATCGGTCATCGCTGGGCTATAAACCGCTCCTCCAGCACAGGGCCCCATAATGGCAGAAATTTGGGGAACAACTCCCGAAGCTTGTACATTGCGGTAGAAGATATCCGCATACCCGGCCAGAGCGCGCACGCCTTCCTGAATGCGCGCACCACCCGAATCGTTGAGTCCGATAATGGGCATGCCGTTTTTAAGGGCAGTATCCATGATTTTACAGATCTTCTGGGCGTGCATCTCTCCGAGTGACCCACCGAATACGGTGAAATCTTGAGAAAATACCGCTACTGGCCGACCTTCGATGAGTCCAAATCCCGTGACAACACCATCTCCAGGGATTTTTTTATCTCCCATACCGAAGTCATCGGTGCGGTGGACAATGAGCATGTCTATTTCTTCAAATGTGCCGGGGTCGAGAAGGAGATGGAGCCGTTCGCGGGCGGTGAGTTTGCCTTGTTGGTGCTGTTTTTCTATGCGTTGGCTTCCACCGCCTTCGAGGGCTTGTTTGCGCAAATGTTCTAACTTTTGATGTATGTCATCCATTTTCTACCATGTCTTTTAGCAGTTGGATAGCGATGGTGGTGATTGGAGTACCCGGGCCAAAGATTTTATACACTCCAGACTCATACAGTGTGTTGTAATCGTCAGGTGGAATGATTCCGCCGACGACGACGCGAATGTCGGGGCGCCCGAGCTGTCGAAGGGCCTCTATCGTTTGGGGAACAAGTACATCGTGCCCTCCTGCCAGCGAGCTAATACCCAAGAAGTGCACATCGTGATCTGCTGCCATTTGGGCCGCTTCTGAGGGTGTTAAAAACAGCGGCGCGATGTCGACGTCAAATCCGATGTCCGCCAGGCCCGTGGCGATGGTGTGCGCCCCGCGATCGTGCCCATCTTGTCCCAATTTGGCAATGAGAATGCGAGGGCGACGACCGTGGCGCTCCAGAAACTGCTGCACCATCGATGAAGCACGACGAAAAGAGGTATGATCCGACATGATCTTGCGATAGATTCCACGAATGGCTTGGTATTCAGGCTCATAGCGTCCGAAGACGTCTTCTATCGCTGAGGATATTTCGCCGAGTGTGGCACGGACACGTGCTGCCTCAACAGCTGCTTCGAGGAGATTGCCCTTGCCGCTCTCAGCTACTTTTCGGAGGTGATGGAGCGCCTGTTGCACTCTGGTTTCGTCGCGTGAATCCTTGACTGCGCGGATGCGCTCAATTTGCTGAGCGCGTACCCTTTCGGTGTCGATTTTACGCAGCTCGAAATGAAGATCATCACTTTGCCCATAGAGATTGATTCCGATGCGTTTTTCGGCTCCCGACTCGATGAGGGCTTGCCTTCGGGCGGCGGCTTCTTCGATGCGCATTTTGGGCAGCCCCGTTTTGATGGCTTGTGCCATTCCCCCCAATTCTTCGATTTCATTGATGTGCTCGATGGCCTTTGATAGAAGATCGACAGTGGACTTCTCTACAACGAAGGAGCCTCCCCAGGGGTCGACCGCATCGATGATACCGCTGTGGCGCTGGAGCGCTATTTGGGTCTCCCGCGCCACCATGGCGCTAAACTCTGAAGGCAGCGCAAGGGCCTCGTCCATGGCATTTGTGTGCAGGGATTGGGTGCCACCAAAGGCTGCAGCCATGGCTTCAATCGTTGTACGGGCAATGTTGTTGATGGGGGATTGTTGCGTAAGACTCCAACCTGATGTTTGGCAGTGTGTGCGTAAGCGCATCGATTTCGAACTTTTCCCACCCAGCCATCGCACAACACTTGCCCACAACCATCGCGCCGCGCGCATCTTGGCGATCTCCTCAAAGATGTGCATACCTATACCCCAGAAAAAAGAAAATCGCGGCACGAATGCGTCGATATCCAGCCCTGCCCTGAGGCCTGCGCGAATATATTCCATGCCATCGGCTATCGTGTAAGCGAGCTCGAGATCAGCTGTCGCCCCAGCTTCGTGCATGTGATAACCACTGATGCTGATCGAATTAAAGCGCGGCATGTATCGAGAAGTGTAGCTGAAGATGTCCGAGATGATGCGCATCGAGGCCTCCGGTGGGTAGATGTACGTGTTGCGCACCATGAATTCCTTGAGAATGTCGTTTTGGATGGTTCCGCGCAATTGGTCGGGAGAGACCCCCTGCTCTTCGGCTGCAACGATGTAAAAGGCCATGATGGGAATGACGGCACCGTTCATCGTCATCGATACACTCATCTTGTCGAGGGGAATGCCCTCAAACAAGCGCTTCATGTCTTCTACGGTGTCGATAGCTACACCTGCTTTGCCGACATCGCCTACAACTCGTGGGTGATCCGAGTCGTATCCGCGATGCGTCGGTAGGTCAAAAGCTACCGACAGGCCCATCTGACCGGAGGCAAGGCTCTTGCGATAAAAGGCATTGCTCTCCTCGGCAGTCGAAAAACCCGCATACTGACGAATCGTCCAGGGCCGTACGCGATACATCGTACCATAGGGCCCACGTAAAAACGGCGCTATGCCGCTGACATAGCCCCCTATCTCATGGACTTCTTCTTCCGATAGAGTGTAAGAGGCTATAATCTTTTCCTCTTCTTCAATAGTGCGATCGGCCTGTACGTGGACGGCCTCCTTGAGACGTGGATCATCGAAATCGATCGTCGACCGGAATAGGTACGCCTTCTTTTTCATTGCGAATTGGTTTTGGCGAGTTGTAAGCGCTGGATGGCATCCATGTAAATGCGCAATGCCGTTTTGCCGAGCATCTGGCGCTCCTCCTCGCTGAGCATGGAGGGCGAAAGTCGATCGACAAAGTCGGTGGCGTAATTTCCATCGACGAAATCGGGATGAAGCATCACCTGTGCCCCAAAGGGGAGGGTAGTAGCTACTCCTTCAATGACGTAATTGCTGATGGCGCGTTTCATGCGCTCAATGGCTTGAGCTCTCGTCTGTCCCCATGCGATGAGCTTGGCCAATAGTGGATCGTACCATACGGGTATTTCCATGCCTGCCATAACACCCGAGTCGACGCGTATGCCGGCCCCCGTGGGTTCGCGGTACTTGGAGAGTACTCCTGTGGAAGGCATAAAATTTTGCCGAGGATCTTCGGCGTAGACGCGCAGCTCAATGGCGTGTCCGTTGCGTTGAATTTCCTCTTGTCGAAGGGGTAGGGGTTTACCTTCGGCGATGTGCAGTTGTAGTTCAACGAGGTCTATGCCCGTGATCATCTCCGTCACGGGGTGTTCGACTTGAAGGCGCGTGTTCATTTCGAGGAAGTAAAATCGCTGTTGGTCGTCTACCAAAAATTCCACCGTACCTGCGTTGCGATAGTTGCATGCGCGTGCTATGGTCATCGCCGCTTGGGACATGGCTTGCAATACTTCTGGTCGTAGGTTGTTGGCAGGGGCTTCTTCGACGACCTTTTGATGGCGGCGTTGAATACTGCATTCGCGCTCGAAGAGGTGGACGATATGGCCGTGGGCATCAGCAGCGATTTGTATTTCGATGTGGCGGGGGCGCTCAATGTACTTTTCGATATAGATCGCGTCGTTGCCAAAGGCATTGCGTGCCTCACTGCGCGCCCGTTCGAATTGCTCATCGAATGACGAGCTATCCCATACGACGCGCATGCCCTTGCCTCCCCCTCCGGCCGCCGCCTTGAGGAGGACTGGATAGCCCATCTCGTCGGCCTTCTGACGAGCCTCTCCGCTATCCCTTAACGGTTGAAGCGTACCTTCCACAATGGGTACGCCATTTGCCTGCGCCATTGCTCGAGCTTCCAACTTGTCTCCCATTGTGCGAATAGCCGCGGCAGGTGGACCTATAAAGACCATACCCGCAGCCTCCACGCGCTCCGCAAATACGGCATTTTCACTCAAAAAGCCGTAACCGGGATGGATCGCATCCACCTTCGCACGCCGTGCAATGTCAATGATTTTATCGATATCCAAGTACGTCTCCGTCGAACTCGTTCCCTTCAAGGAATAGGCTTCCGACGCCATCATCACATGTGGAGATCCACGATCGGGATCGCTAAAAATGGCCACTGAGTCCACACCGAGCCTATCTAAGGTCTTGATAATGCGCACAGCGATTTCACCCCGGTTGGCTATGAGTACTTTGCGAATCACTTTCATCCTCGATGCCATTTGTCCACAAACATTTGCCATGCCATCTGTGCAATCCTCCTACTGGTAGATTCTATCCAATAACTACCTCGTCCGACGTCGGGATAATCCCATATCCGGCTTTCATATTGCAGGAGATGAACGATATGTGCAGCCGCAAGGTGAAAGATGAGATTGCTCGTCTTAGGCACGGCGGTGATATGAGCAATCCCCCCGACTGCAACAGCAAAGACACGCCAGCTCAGCTCGATCAACTGCAAATGAGGATCTTCGTCCTTGGTAGCTGGTATATAGGCTTTCCACTCCAATCGAAGAGCACGCCCAGTGTCTACTTTCCACTGAGCGATGAGCCATCGCATAGCGCGAATGAGCGCAATCTGATACAACACATGTGCATGCGGAACAACCTCAATCACGATGGGAAACTCCCCCTCCCTCTCATCAGCGATACTCCAATGCGATAGGCGATACAAAAACTCTGCAAGGGCCTCAATGGCGTTACTGCGACAGTCGATCACGCAGGTATAGGGATAGACCTTTGAGGTGAAGACAGGCGCAATGTGCGGGGCAGAGGTAGCATCCAGGGGGAGATTGGCATGCACTACTACAGGCAATTCAGCTATCGCCTCATTCACAGCATCGATGTGGTCGACATCCCCCCCTTTGAGATCAAGTATAAACGGCTTCGGTAGCTCATGAGCAACTTTGCGAAGCTCGGATAGAACGGTGAATAGGGCTTTATAGGATAAACTGAGGCTTTGCACACCATGCTGAAGAGCTTGGTGTAACGGATCAGACCCCATATCATCAAAAGATAGTCCGGCAATGACGGACTTTGGTATCGGCATTAGAACGGGGCACCAGCTCCCCTGCACTTCTTCGTAGTGGACAAACGGAGGGTACGTCCGACCGTCAATGTAAGGATAGAGATCTTGAAGGGTACCCTCTTTGAGAGAAGCTGCGAGATGTTCGAGCCACTTCTCCTTCGAAATATAGGGGAATTCGGTGGATGGTTGAAATTTCATTGGGTATGAAATCTTAGAAGCAAGGCGCCTTTATCCACCTTATCGCCCGCTCGGACATATACTTCTTCTACGACTGCATCCATGGGTGCGCGGATGATGTTTTCCATCTTCATGGCCTCGATGATAAAAAGGGCATCTCCCTTGCTCACCCCATCGCCAGGACCGACAGAACAGTTTAATATCACGCCGGGCATGGGGGCCTTTACTTCTGTGACGTTTTGCGTGGTGTGCGTAGATCGACTGAGTTTTTCCGCCAGTAGATCAATTTCATCCCGAAGACGTATCACCCACTTCAAGCCATTCCACTCGATATAAACGGTCTTTTGGGGGATATCAATTTTTAGTACGCGAATAAAATGCGATTTTCCATTGAAGAGGACGTGATAGAACTGTTGGTCCGCATTGGAGACGATATCGATGGCGTCAAGCGATCGGTCGTCGATATCGATGGGGTCTTCACCAAGTATGTGAACTTGATATTTCATATCGAGAGACCCTGCGGGCTTTGTAAAACGTCCAACAAAGGTACAAAATCAGCCTTCAAATTGTACCGAAAAGATGATCGCCCTGCTTAAAAGTTGGTAGAGGATGCTCGACGCGGGGAGCTTCCGGTCGTAGAGAAGGATGTTGTCTATGCCCTGGGAAAATTTTATTTCAGGGGAGAAAATGAAATAGGGGAAAAAGAACTGCAAGCCCGCTCCTATTTCGAAGCAAAAGTTGTGAGGACTGAGGCGCAGTACCTCGGGGAATTTCTCTCTGTCCAAAAAGCTCGTACTCTGTACATCGTACATATAATTAACGCCTGCTATGACAAAGGCTTTGCTGTCGCGATAGGTTTCGGACTTATATCGGAGCAGTACGGGCAATTCGAGATAGATCGATTCGATGCGGTCCCATCGATCCGATCCGTTGACAGCGACAAAATGCAGCTGGCGATGCTGAAAAGATACAGTCGGCAACACGCGAAAGTCAAAATACCTACCCAATTTTAAATTGAAGATCACACTGGCTCCAAGACCATTACCGGGTATGACCTCAATCTGCCGATAATAGGGATTGCGTATAAAATCTTCCGAGAGCTCGATCTTGTAGCCCGAAGAGATCAGAGCAATGCGCAATCCAAAGTAATAGGGCTTCTTGTGAAACGTAAAATAGTTGACCGACCCTGGCTCGTGCTGTCCAAATCCCACTACGGTATAAAGGGACAATAACGAGATCCCTATCACTTTTCGGCTAAGTACATACAGCATATGCCCGATGTTAGTGGTACAATTTCAACGTCCGAAAAGCCCGCTTGATATAACAGCGAAGCGAATTCTTCGTATGCAGGAAAATCTTGTACGGTTTCATACAAATATCGATACGCGTAGGAATCTCCAGAAAGCAGTGCTCCAATACGCGGCAAGAGGTGTCGAAAATACATACCATAGAGCTTCTTGATAATGGGATTGCGCGGCATGCTAAATTCGAGGATGCCGACCTTTCCACCTTGGCGCAAAACGCGGTACATCTCTGAAAGCCCCTTTTGGAGGTCGGCAAAATTGCGCACCCCAAACGCCACCGTGAGCATGTCAAAAGATTGGTCGCCAAAGGGGAGATCCTCCGCTGGAGCACAGACCCATGCAATGGTATTCAATCCTTTTCGATCGGCCTTTTGCCTGGCGCGCTCCAACATCGCCTCTGAAATGTCCAGGCCTGTCACCTCTGCCTGAGGCCACTGTCTTGCCAGGGCGATGGCCAAATCTCCTGTGCCTGTGGCAATGTCGAGAATTCGCTGCGGTTGGCTCAGGGAAAGTTTTTTGACTAATGTGTTCCTCCAGTACACGTCGATATAGCCCGAGAGCAATCGATTGAGTAAATCATAGCGATGCGCAATGCGGCCAAACATCTGACCGATGCGACTACGTCGTATCGAACTACTCTCTTGGTGATCCGATTTCAAACCACTGAGGATTTTTTTCGTTTATCCTTATATAAGCCGATCTCCGAAGTGCCGCTCTCCCAAAGTTCCCAACAGTAAGTCGTGCAGTACTCCTGATCGGCCAATAGTTTACAGATGGCAAATTGCATTAATGTATACGGCAAATTCCAGAGTTTATTTGCTAATTTTGCGCGTCCTTGTCAAATCAACTGAGCTTTATGCCGCAAAGTAAAATAATTCCCGTCAGTATCGAGGAAGAACTCAAATCGGCCTACATCGATTACTCCATGTCGGTCATCGTCTCTCGCGCGTTGCCCGACGTGCGAGACGGATTAAAGCCTGTGCACCGTCGTGTGTTGTACGGCATGGCAGAGCTGGGACTGACCTACGGCAAACCCCATAAAAAATCTGCACGTATCGTCGGCGAAGTGCTTGGAAAATACCATCCGCATGGCGATAGCTCCGTCTACGACGCGATGGTACGCATGGCACAGCCGTGGTCGATGCGTTACCCCCTCGTCGATGGACAGGGCAACTTTGGCTCCATCGATGGAGATAGCCCCGCTGCCATGCGGTATACCGAGGCAAGACTGGCGCGCATTAGCGATTACGTCCTCGCCGACATCGATAAGGATACGGTCGATTTTGCCCCCAACTTTGACGATTCGCTTAAAGAACCCGTCGTGCTTCCCACACGCGTGCCCCTCTTGTTGTGCAATGGTAGCTCAGGTATTGCCGTCGGCATGGCTACCAACATGGCTCCGCACAACCTCAACGAAGTCGTCGACGCCATTAAAGCCACCGTCGACAACCCCGACATCAGCATCGACGAAATACGCCAATACCTCAAAGGACCCGATTTCCCAACGGGAGGAATCATTTACGGCACCGAAGGGATCAAAAACTACATGGAAACAGGACGCGGGAAGGTCGTCGTCCGCAGTAAAGTAGAATTCGAAACCCTGCCTTCAGGAAAAGTGCAAATCGTTGTCACCGAAATCCCCTATCAAGTCAATAAGTCGCAGCTCATCAAGAAAATTGCCGATGTCGTCCAAACGGGAAAAGTGCCCGATATAGCCGATATACGCGATGAATCCGACCGACAGGGGCTGCGCATCGTCATCGAGCTCAAAAAAGACGCCATCCCCAAGGTCGTCCTCAATAGTCTGTACAAGTATACACCCCTGCAAGTGTCTTTTGGCGTGATCAACATCGCCCTGGTCGACGGACGCCCCATGCAACTCAACATCAAACAGCTCATCGAGCAGTTTATCCGCTTTCGCATCGACATCATCGTCCGCCGCACGCGTTACGAGCTGCAAAAAGCCGAAGAACGCGCCCATATCCTCGAAGGTCTACTCATTGCCCTCGACCATATCGACGAAGTCATTGCACTCATTCGAGGATCCGACACCGTAGAAGAAGCGAAAGACAATTTAATGCAGCGCTTCGACCTCTCCGAAAAGCAGGCCAAGGCCATCCTCGATATGCGCCTGCAAAAACTCACCAGCCTCGAACGCCATAAAATCAAGGAAGAACACCAAGAACTCCTCGAAAAAATCAAGCACTACAAGGAAATCCTCGCCAGCGAAACCCTCCAACGCAACATCGTCAAAGAAGAACTCGACGAAGTAAAGGAAAAATTCGGCGACCCAAGGCGCACCGAAATCGTGCCCGACGAAGGCGAAATACGCATCGAAGACATCATCCCCGACAGCAAAGTCGTCATCACTGTCACCCATCAGGGATACATCAAGCGCACCGAAATCAGCGAATACCATACCCAACACCGAGGAGGCAAAGGAGCGCGAGGTTCTCGTACCAAGGACAACGATTTTATCGAACACATCTTTACCGCCTCCAATCACAATTACTTGCTCCTCTTTACACAAAAGGGCAAGTGCTTTTGGCTGAAAGTCTATGAAATCCCCGAAGCCGCCAAAAACGCCATGGGACGCAATATCCGCAACCTCATCGCTATCGACAACGACGACAACATCCGAGCATATATCATCGTCCGGGATCTCAACGACGAATCCTTCGTCCACAATCATTACATCTTCTTTGCGACGCGACGCGGTGTCGTCAAAAAAACCCTCCTCAAAGCCTTTTCCAATCCCAGAGCTACGGGCATCACCGCCCTACATATCGACGAAGGCGATCGTCTCATCGAAGCCGTCCTCACCGATGGCCAGCAACACATCCTCATTGCCACCGACGAGGGCAAAGCCGTACGTTTCCACGAAGACGACGTACGCCCCATGGGACGCAATGCGCGAGGTGTGCGCGGTATCACCATCGACAACAACGACCATCACGCCGTGGGAATGGTCGCTATCCACCCCGAATCCGGTAAAACTATCCTCGTACTCTCCGAAAAAGGCCTCGGTAAGCGCTCACGCCTTGACGACTACCGCCTTACCCGGCGAGGCTCCAAAGGCGTCATCACCATGAAAATTACCGCCAAGACGGGCAAACTCGTCGCTATCAAAGCCGTCCAGGAGGACGATGACCTCATGGTCTCCACAAAAAAAGGCCTCGTCATTCGTACCAAAATCCAAGACATCCGCATCATGGGTAGGGCATCCCAGGGAGTGAAAATTATTACCCTCAAACCCGATGATGCTATCGCCGATGTCGCCATCGTCCACGCCTCCGAACTCGAGCTGCACGAACCCTAATGGTGCCAGTCTACAAACGATGTACTACCATTTTATACACGAAAACGACAATAAACCGACGTTGTATCTACAAATCAGTAGTATTGGATTATCTTTGCCGCTGACTGGAAAGTAAATTGCAAAATAAAAGCCCTATGAAAAAATTCCTTTTCATCCTGTTGAGCTTAACCGTCTCTGCTAGCCTCATGGCACAGGCCAGCGATGCCGACCCAAAAGTGCTCTATAAAAAGGCTAAAAAATACCTACAAGCCTTCAACTTCCAACAAAACGAGGAAAACTTTAAAAACCTCAAAAAGGCCGCCGAATTCATCGACAAAGTCGTCGAAACCGACGAATACAGCGAATCCGTCAAAGCATGGATGCTCCGAGGAGATATCTACAACGCATGGCTCAGCTACGAAAACCTCCTCATGACCCTCAATAACGCCAATACCCTGTCCAACCCCGAAGCAGGGATCAAAGCATACGAATCGTACATGAAAGCCTACGATCTCGCCGTCAAAAAATACCGCAAAAAGAAAATCCTAAACTCCCTGCGCGAACTCGCAGGATACCTCAACAACGCCGGTATGGCACTGTACAACCAAAAACAATACGACAAAGCTCTCGAGAGCTTCGAAAAAGTCCTCCAAATCGACCAACTTCTCATCGAAAACGGAAAAAAATCTCTCTTCGAAAAAGAAGAAGACCGCCTCAGTCAGCTTCAGACCGTAGGCCTCGTAGCCTATCAAGCCAATCATCTCGACAAAGCCAAAGAATACTTCGAAATGCTCCTCAATAAAGGCGTCAAAGACCCCGCCTTCTACGATGCACTCTACAAATACTACAACCAAAAAGGCGACGAACAAACCGCCCTCAAATACCTCTACGAAGGAAGAGAAGCCTTCCCCGACAATACCTCGCTGCTCTTCTCCGAAATCAACTACTACATCCAAAAGGGACAACTCGACAAACTCATCGATAAGCTCAAACTGGCCCGCGAAAAAGAACCCAACAACGTCTCCGTCGTGCTCACCGAAGGCAATGTCTACGACAACCTCTTCCAGGCAGCTATCGACTCCGGCAAGATGGACGAAGCCAACAAATACTTCGAACTCGCCAAAAAGGCCTACCAAGACGCCCTCGCCATCGACTCCAACAACTTCCTCGCGCTCTACAGCATGGGCGCTCTGTACTACAACAAGGCAGCAGCCGTCTCCAAGGAACTCAATAAGTACGCCTCCGACTTCTCCGCCGCTGGCCAGAAGAAGTACTCCGAGCTAAAAACCGAAATGGAAGGCTACTTCCAAAAAGCACTGCCGTACTTCCTCAAAGCCGAAAAACAACAACCCCAAGACATCAATACCCTGACCGCCCTGAAGGAGATCTACGCCCATCTCAACCAATTGGATAAGTCCAAAATGTACAAAGACAAGATCGAAGCGCTTAAAAATTAGACAAGTAGTTTCTTGTTTTCATAGCTCAGCGGGGGGGCATTGCGCCCCCTCCTTTGTTTTATGTGGATCCAAATGTCTATATTTGTCACAAACCAATCTCATCGTCAGTCGTCGGACGATTAGATGTCTCGTATAATAAATTTCTCCAGTATGAAATCGTACACCCTCTGGCTAATCGGGCTACTCGTTAGCTGGCTTTCCACTGGCCATACACAAATCGTCATCAACGAAATCATGTATAATCCGCCTGAAAGCGGTGCCGACTCACTCGAATTTATCGAACTCTACAACGCAGGTTCCGACACCCTGTCGCTCCATCAATGGGCATTTAGTAAAGGCGTGCAGTTTACCTTCCCCGACACCGCAGTTCCTCCACAGGGATATCTCGTCGTTTGCATCAATACCAGAGCTTTCCAGCAAGTCTACGGAACTTCAGCACTGGAGTGGGAGAGCGGTGCCCTACGCAACAGCGGCGA
>WFXH01000048.1 GCA_015490715.1 Saprospiraceae bacterium
CTTCTTCGTCGCTCGATTCCTTCTGCTATGCCATTGATTTTGTCTCGGAGGAGTGCTGCGATGTCGAGCGTCGCTGTGTACCGCTACCGCCTTGTTGCGAAGACGTGACGTGGAAGGGCTTTGCGGAGTGCGATACAGTACACGATGCGACGGGCAATATGGTTGAAGCGTATTGCTTTGAGGTCGTCCTGGTCGACGCGGTAGACTGCGACATCAACAACTTCGGCATCAGCAACGGCGCCCTCATCAGCTACGACACGATCCACGATGGCGGCCACATCCGCATCCGCGGCTGTGTGGAGGCGTCTTCGGTCGACGACGATGAGCTGTGCTTCTTCGTAGATTTTGCGAGCCAGACGTGCTGCGACTTCCGCGGGTGCGTGCCGATACGCAAGACGTGCTGCCGAGAGATGCAGGTCGAGGAGAAAATCAAATGCGATATTTCTCCCAATGGACGACAGTATTGCGCACGCATCGTCATCAATGACGGTGTAATATGCGATTCGTTTTATATTCATACCAATACCAGTCCTAACACTTATGATACCTCTTATGTCAATGGGGATCTGGTGATAGACATCTGCTTTGACAGCACACATACTCCGGGACGCTTTTGTTACGAGATCGACTTTGTCTCCGAAGCCTGTTGCGATATCCCCAAGCGCTGTGTGCCGCTACCGCCTTGTTGTGAAGAGCTGCCCTGGATGGGTGGGGCGGAGTGCGATTCCATCAAGTATCCCATTGATCCATCGACCGACGGTCTGAAACCAATCTATTCCTTTGGCATTTCCTTCCCTGCGCACAGGGCATGCGATTCCTTCCACTTCGAAATACTCAACGGCGATCTCATCCAGTGGATGCGATCGATCGTCAATGGCAAGATCGTGATCGAAGGTGCAGTGGAAGGGTATTCCGTAGCCGATACTCAGTTGTGTTTCCGCATCGACTTTGTGTCGGAAGCCTGCTGCGATATCGAGGGATGCATTCCCATTCGCGATCAGTGCTGCAAGGGATATACCATCGACGAGACTTTGCGCTGTGTGCCCAAGGATGATGGCACTAATCAATGGTGTGGACGCATAGCCCTACACGCCGAGGATATTTGCGATAGCCTTGTCTTCCACAGCAATGCGTACCTCTCCGACTTTGACAGCGCCGTACACGACGACTATGTGGTGTTCGAGTTTTGCTTCGATAGCCTCGACAACAATGCAGATGCGTTTTGCTACTCCGTAGACTTTTTGGATGAAAAGTGCTGCGATGTGACGATGCGCTGCCTCGACATCCCGCGTTGCTGCAAGCAATTCGAATGGGAAGGCGACACGTGGTGCGATACCTTTAAGGCCGGTGATCACCTCATCCCAGCCTATTGTTATAAAATTGTCGTCATCGGTGCAGAGGCTTGCGCCGACAGCACAGTTCAAATCGCCTTCCAGTGGGATAAGTCCACGGGACGCAGTTGGATTAAAGAGATCCATAAAATCGGTGGCAATCTCGTCATCAAGGGTTGTATACCGCAAGACAGCGTGCCAAGTGTCTACGACTCCCTGTGCTTTACTATCGACTTCCCCAACGCATTGTGCTGCGATCTCCAAGGCTGCCTGCCCAGACCAACGTGTGCAGACGATCACTGCCAAAACGTAGTGTTCCGTACCAATGCATATTGCGACACTTTGGTGAATCCGGCCGGCAGCAGTACACCCGTCGTCTGTTATGAGTTTGGTGGTATCCATATGAACAAGTGTGGTGCATTTCAATATCGCGTCACCGAAAGCACGGGCGATGAGTTGACTGTTATCCATCCAACAGTAGACACCATAGCAGGAGCTGTCCTCTTTAAGGGCTGTGTCCCCATAGATAGCTTACAGGGTGAAAAATTGTGTTTGGAGATCGATTTTGTGGATTCGACCTGTTGCGACACTACTGTATGTGTTTTGGTACCGAATTGCACTACAGTCAATACGTCGAAAGCGAAAGATATGTCTCTACAATGGGTGGTCTATCCCAATCCTACGCGCGATGTCCTCATCATCGAAGCCAATACAGACAATCGCCCCTATGAAGTGAGCCTCTGGAATTTGTACGGCCATCGCATCTTGACCCAAACCGCTCAAAAGAGCAAAACCAAGATAGACGTCCACCGCTTACCGCGAGGAGTGTACCTCCTCCGCATAAGAGACATCGTACGACCCGATAGCCAAACACATCTGCGCATACTCCTACACTAAGGATTATAGCGGGTTTTGTGGATTGGAGTCCACAAGTCGATGTAGGCTGGGGATGCACCATGCGGTGCATCCCCTTTTTTTTCGCAATAAAATATTGCACGTATAACATTGTGGCTCGATCATGGAAATAACACCCTTCCCGATTTCAGCCCGATATTACTAAAGGTGAAGTTGGTAGGCCTGCTATTGTCCTATCACAGCAAAACCATTTTCAAGCACTAAATCCTCATCGAAAGAGGGTACTACGATGCAAAACCAGGGCAGCTTCAATGATGGGTCCGCAACGTGCGCTACTGGATTCTATACCCTGTTTCAAAGTGGCTCAACCGTGAGTACAGTGGGGAAAAGATCGGGCTGAAGAAGGGAGCAACTTCAACGTTTTATCCTTTTTAGAATAGGCAAACATTGTGCGGAGGTGTCCAGAGATATGCATGATCTGCTATAAAGTATCCGGATGGGCTTGCATAAAGCAATCGACAAGATGGGTTAAACTCGGAAATTGTTTGCCGGTGCAAATAAATTTTTTTCTCTTTGGTGCAACGTTTATATGCATTCGGACATTTACCCAAGCGAGTGATCAAGGCTGGTCGGTACAGGTTGATACACCCAAGTATTTTGCAAGTCTCTTATCTCCCGTTTGAAAGGATAGCTTAGGTATTAATTGCATTGAAATTGAGTGAATGAAATTGTTAAACCAAAAAATTTTGGAATTATGAGGTGGACAATTACACACGACGTTTCGGTATGGCGATGGAAAGTGTTGACGATGGGAGTGCTTTTCGGTTTCTTGCTCCTGGGCTATAAGGTTGCGGCTCAGGATCAACCTCGAAACAGGAATTGTTATGCGCCCTCCGTCAGTATTTCCGACATCGACTGTACGGGCGAATTCCTTTGCCTGACCTTTCGCATTCAATCTCCAAAGCCGCAACAGGTTTGTACTTTGCTCACCGCGGACTTTAATGCCATCGTAGTGCCAGGTTTTCCGTATGGGAGTGTGGATACCAACGGTACGCTGGAGCTTACCTATTGTTTTTATGACTCCTCATGGGAGAATCCATTTTGCTATTCCTTCGACTTTAGCGGATTGTGTTGCGATGTGAAGGATTGTGTCGACTTATCCGATGAGACGAAAAAGTGTTGTAAATACCGCAGTAGAATTGACGAAAGGCCCTTACAGTGTTCTATTGGCACGGAAGATCATACGCGATATACAAAGCAATTTGTCTTTACGCCGATAGGAGATGGGGGTCGATGTACGAATTTTGACATTGTACTCGATCCCCCCATAAGCGCAGACATAAATGTGGTCGGAACCAACGTGGAAGTCTCTTTCAACGAAGAGGATTTGCCTATAGGCACGGAACAAGTGTGTATTACAGTCGATTTTGACAACCCGCTGTGCTGCGATTTCACCCTCTGTGATAGCCTCAATTGCTGTGAGCGGGATTTGAGCTGGGCTTTGGTGCGCAACACCATCAAGTGTAAACCCAAGCCAGATGATTTAGTGATCAGCCTTGTGCCGTGTTTTGATATTGTGGTGGATCTTGCCAATAACATACATTTTTGTGATACGCCAGACCTTTTGACCAACCTACCTCTCCTGCCCGGAACCTTTGAGCAGGGATTTGAATCCGATGGATATTACCACTTCCGCGGTTGTTTGAATCCCGACTCGCTCGACACCGACACCTTTTGCTACAAGCTCGATTTCCCTTACGCACCACCAGATCTCGTCTGTTGCGATATCCAGGGGTGTATGAAAGTACCCGATTGTAGGAAGTACGACATGCAATTGGTCCGCTCGTATTGCGATCAACACAGTGATCAAGGCACTCAAAAGAAGCTCTATTGTGCGGAATTCCGGGTAGCGGATGACGGTGTCCATCAAGTCCAATGTGGTCTGTGGATTCACGGCCAGTACGTCGGTGCAGATGTTTGCGAAACTTCGTTGCGTAATGGCGACACCTATATCAAAGCGTGCATCGACTCTGCCAAGATACCCGATGATAGTGATAGCCTGACCTGGGTCATCCAATACGGTATTGACAACAACATCTTGAAATCCGCCTTCAAAACACAACGACCGCCGTGCTGTGATTCCTATCAATACACCTTTAGCCTTTGGTGTGATACTACAGATAAGGAATTCGACTATTGCTTCCGCCTGCAAATTTTTGGTGGGGCCCGTTGCAGCAACTGGACAGTTAACAGCAATGCGACGGATCTTACGTATTCGACAGCGATCACCCCACTGGATGACTACATCATCGAAGGATGCTTTTCAGGTGTGATCCACATTCCAGAATTGCCTCCTGTATTTTGCTTAGAACTGACGCCGGATGACCCATCGTGCTGTCCGATCAAAGCGTGTGAGGCCATTCAGCCCTGTTGCTCGCCCGTCGACTGGAAGGGATATGCAGCGTGTGATTCCTTTACCGTGCCCGGGTCGACCATTTCGGGCAAGGGTTATTGTTTTGAAATTGTATTACTCAACGCACGTGATGATTGCTATGCATTTACCTTCGACATTACCAATGGCGAGCTCATCGATGGCACCAAGCAAGTGGTCGTACGTGGTGACGACATCGTCATCACCGGATGTGTAGATACCTCAACTGTAGATACTTCCGCTCTGTGTTTTAATATCCATTTCCTTACAGGTAAGAATTGCTGCGATATTCAGGGTTGTATCCCCATACGCAAACCCTGTTGCGAGGAACACGCCATCACGGAAAAGCTGGAATGTAGAACCAATCCGGACGGCACAAAGGAATGGTGCGTGGTCATCCTCGTGGAGGAAGGGGAATTCTGTGGAGGATTCGACTTCTATCACAATGCAGTCGGGTCGCCACACTACTGGATCGGCCATCCCGGGGTGGATCTGTCTATTGAAATGTGTTTCGACGAGGTGGTTTCATTCACCCAACCCGAACAATTCTGTTATACCATCGACTTTGACGATGACCTCTGTTGTGACTACCGCGATCGATGTATTGATCTGCGATGCTGCGAACAAGTGGACTGGAAAGGCTATGCGGAATGCGATACCGTGCAGACACCCACGACGCCCAACCTGCCTGCCTACTGCTTCGAATTGGTACTCGTCGATGCAGCCGACTGCGGCATAGCAAATTTCGATATCACCAATGGCGATTTGATCGGACATACTACATCGGTGAGTGGCAACAATATCATCTTGCGTGGCTGCGTCACAGCCACCTCGGTAAGCGATTCGGTCTTGTGTTTTGAGGTAGATTTCGACAGCGACAGCTGCTGCGATTTTAGCGGCTGTCTACCCATTCGCAAGACCTGTTGTGACCCATACGATTGGCATGGCAAAACCTGGTGCGATACACTCGCCTATCCGGATAGACTTATACCCGCGTACTGCTATGAAATAGTCATCCCCGATGCTGAAGAATGTGCAGATACCACCGTACAGATCACCTTCGCCTGGGATAAGAGCGGTACCAGCTGGATCAAAGAAGTTCAAAAGCTGAGCGGCGACCTCATCATCCGAGGGTGTATACCTCAAGATAGCGTCCCCTCCAGTCACGACTCCCTTTGCTTTTTCATCGATTTCCCCAACCCTCAGTGCTGCGACATTCGTGGATGTCTGCCGTGGCCTTCGTGTTGCCAAAAAGTCGAATATACCTATCGTACCTACTGCGACTTTGAAAATGGTGATTCTCTCTATTGTATGAAATTGTGGTTGTACGATACGACAAACTGCGCCGATTATGTGGTGCGCATCATCGCCGGTAGCGATACCTTTGAAATGCCGTCGTCGGGAGATCATCTGATAGATTCGTACCTCGAAATTGTCCGCTGTATCCCCGTAGCAGAAGTCGATACCTCTGTCGATAGTATTTGCGTCGAGGTCGATTTCTCCTCCGACAAATGCTGTGATATAAGGTTCTGCATACCTCGCAGCGAATGGTGTGAAGAAAAACCCTGCAGGCATGTCTTTTTCCGCAAGGAAGTCACCTGCGATACCCTGTTGGATATCGACAACAATTGGTATCCCGTCTACTGCTATCGCTTCACCGGTCTGGTGATGCGCAAGTGTGGGCCATTCCGATGGCGCATCACCGATAGTGACGGCCATGATTTACCCTTGATCGATCCCATGGTCGACAATACTCCGCCCCAAACGGTCTTTACGGGCTGTATCTACGTCGACAGTCTGCGCGATGAAAGGATCTGCCTCGAAGTCGATTTCATCGATTCCATCTGTTGCGACACCACCGTATGTGTCGGCGTACCCAACTGCGGTACCGTCGGTACCCAGACACTCAAACACCAAGTAGGGCAGTGGGTAGTCTATCCCAATCCTACGCGTGATGTCCTCGTCATCGCATCCCAAATCGACAATCGCCCCTACGAAGTGAGCCTCTGGAATATCTACGGCCATTGCGTCTTGAACATGACCGCCCAAAGAGCCCAGACAATAGTTGACGTCCACCACCTGCCGCGAGGGGTGTACCTCCTCCGCGTTCGAGATCACGCACGACCTGAGATACAAACACATCTGCGCATATTCCTTCACTAAGGACTTCGGCGGGGTTTGTGAATTGGAGTCCCTAAGTCGATGTAGGCCGGGGGTGCACCTTAAGGGTGCATCCCCTTTATTTTTTCATTACTACGACAATGATTACGGAAAAAATGCCGTAATTTTACTATAAGAAATTGTGCTCTACCAATTGGCCTCTGCCATGTGTCGACTACAGGCGATATTGGCTCTTGCGTTATGGACTTGTCTCGGCATCGTCGATGTCACGAGTCAGACCATCACGCGTAGGGAGCTCCTGCGGGGAGAGTTGGGGCGTGTTTACTTTCACGAACGATCGATTTACCTCACCCTGCAGCTTCGTTCGCCGATCATAGGAGTCCAGGAGGGACAGATTGTACACTACAACCGCACTGCGGTGCGCTATGCCGAATTAGGGCAGATATTCCATCCTAAGGAGCGCACCGTCACTCAGACCGACCACCATGGCAATCGACTGCGTACCCTCAAATATGGGAAAGCCAATCACCTCTATACGATTCGCGCGGGTAAGGGACGAACGCAGTACTTTACCGAAGTGGGGTTGAAAAACTTCGTCGGCGTCGCATGGCAATACCGCTTTGGCGCAACGCTTGGCCTGGTCAAACCCCATTATGTAATTCTGCGCATCCATCAAGATGGGGCAGATTACACCGACCAAATCCGCTATAGCCCTGAGACGGCCGACATCTTTTTAGACAAGACCAAGCTCGTGGGCGATGCCCCCCTATGGAAGGGCGTGGATGAAATGCAGCTCATCCCCGGTATACATGCATCGACCTCCATGCACATGAGCTTCAAAAGTCACACCAAAGTAGTCATGTTTGTCGAGGCGGGACTGCGCGTCGATGCCTTGCTCAAGCCTGTGTTGCTCATGGCCGAACGCCCACCATCGGCACTCTTCGCCAATCTTTTCCTAACTTTGCACATCGGAAAGCGCAGCTAAGCCCACTCGTGATGATTGAACTGCCGGTTATCGAAGAGACCTCGCCCCGTAGGCGCAAACCACCGTGGTTAAAAGTGCGACTCCCCTCGGGAGAAAATTATCGACGCGTACGCCACATCGTCCACCAATACCGCTTGCACACCATCTGCGAAAGCGGCAATTGCCCCAATATCGGCGAATGCTGGGGAGCCGGTACGGCCACCTTTATGATCTTGGGCAATGTATGTACGCGTTCTTGCACCTTTTGCGCCGTGCAGACCGGTAGACCTCCCGAATACGATGAGGAGGAGCCCTATCGCGTAGCCGAAGCGATTCGCCTCATGGGCGTGCGCCATGCCGTCATCACCTCCGTCAACCGTGACGAGCTCCCCGACAAGGGAGCAGAAATCTGGTATCTAACCGTGCGCGCTGTCAAGACACTCTGTCCCGACGTGACCATCGAAACACTTATACCCGATACGCGTGGTGATTGGCGAGCTCTCGAACGCATGATATCGGCAGGACAAGAAGTCGTCTCACACAACATGGAAACAGTCCAATCCCTCTACCGACGCGTACGTCCACAAGCCAAATACCACCGCAGCCTCGAACAAATACGGCGTACCAAAGAATACGGTAAGCGCACCAAATCCGGCCTCATGCTCGGCCTGGGGGAAACGCGCGATGAAGTCCTCCAGCTCATGGACGACCTACGTGAGCACGGTTGCGATGTGCTCACCATCGGCCAATACCTCCAACCTACCAAAATGCACCATCCCGTCGTCGAATACGTCCATCCCGATGTGTTTGAGTACTACCGCGAAGAGGGCTATAAGCGCGGCTTCGATGTGGTCGAAAGCGCTCCGCTGGTGCGCTCATCCTATCACGCTGAGCGCCATGTGTGAACAATTTTATACCCAATATTTCAAAAAAGATACCCTCAAAGGCCTTGCCCTTTTCCTCCTGGTATTCTTCCAGTACTCCCTAATCCATGCTCAAGGGCATGTCGATGTCTTTCCCGGTGTAGAGGGTAAAGAACTCCTCCAACTGCTCCGCAAGCACTACAAGCCCGCTACGGTACTGGACTATCGTCAGGCTAGGATTAAAATGTACACCGAAATCTACAACGAAAACGACACCGTCTACGGCGTCTACACGCGCTATGGCCTTTATTTGCCTCCCGATGTGTCGGATCCCATCGGATGGCTTATCCGGGGGGGAAGCGATTACGGCATCAATACCGAACACACCTTTCCCCAGAGCAAGGGGGCCCGTTATGGCAATGCCCGCAGCGATATGCATCACCTCTTCCCGGCCATGGCTCGCGTCAACGAAGCGCGTAGCAACTACCCCTTTGGCGAGATCGACGATCAGCGCACCCGTTGGTGGTTTTACAAAGACAAATTGATGTATTCCATCCCTAAGGAAAACATCGATGCCTATAGCGAGGGCATCGAAGGCATGTTCGAACCGCGTGAAGACCACAAAGGCAATGTGGCACGAGCGATGTTTTACTTCATGACCATGTATCGATCCCAGGCCGATGCGGCGTTTTTTCAGCGCCAGCGCAAAACCCTCTGCCAGTGGCATTACCTCGATCCTGTCGACTCCCTCGAATGGACGCGCAACCTGATGATCGCCGCCTATCAAGACGGCAAACCCAACCCCTTTATCCTCGACTGTAGCCTCGCCAAGCGCACCTATTGCCAGGACGTAGACAGGACTTGTATGACCCACACGCGCATGCCCAACCACGACCAGCAACGCTACCAATCCACTATTTCATACACCCAGGGAGTCCTCCACATCCAATTACCCCACACCGCTCAGCCATTACAGCTCTTCGTCTTCGATAGCGCGGGAAAAATGTTCGCGCACAAAGCGCATCGCCCCCACCAAAACTCAAATTTCACCTTGCCCATAGCCCTTCCCTCGGGTGCCTATATCGTCGTCGTGCATTTTAAGAATGCGACGGGAGAATCCAAAGTCATTCGGCAGCGCTTGATCGTGCTATAATCCCTTGCGACTCGTAGGTGCTATTGCTTATTCTCTTTCTCCTTGGCCTGTTCCTCCAGACGACGGATGTCCTCTTCGGTATACTTCATGCCCTTGGCAGGTAAAAAGCGTTGGAAAAACTGCACTCCTGCTCCCGACAATACGTTGATGTGCGTCGGTCGATTCTCCTTCACAAAGACCACGGCACGACAGTTTGGATCAGTGTAGAGATCAGCTTCCTTGAGGATGGTTCCATTGGCCATGAAGACCAGACGCGCTAAGGGTTTGCAGGTGTCCGCAATCTGACCGCGCTCGGCATTGATGAGTTTGATGATATACGAGGCACTCTTGTCCGAAAAATTCATGCTCATCTGAATATTGTAGCCGATGACGTCTACCTCGTTGACATTGAGCAAAAGCCACTCCAGAGAATCCTTCGGATACATCCCAATTTCCCCCTCCCTTGATGAATTCTCCTGTTTCTTGGGGAGCTCACATTGAAGCAACACTACCGCCAACACAATTACATACAAGATACCCTTCATATAGCATATAATCTTTGCTACAAAGATAGCTGTTCTACCCGAGTTGTGCCATGTTCCGCAGTGGCGGGAAGACTATTTTGGCTCTCTTAAACCGTAGAGTGCTGATGGAGTCGGCTATATTTTGCTTTGGGGGTGTGTGAATCGGGCAAATTGTCCTACCATTTCATACATAATAAGGAGAATGCAGCCGCCTTGAATGACGTGCTTTACGGAATTGCCGTCTTATGATAAACTATGTTCATATAAAAAGCGTTGCTATCGTATAGCATTCGAGCGAAAAATCATGGACAATCGTATAAAATCGTGAAGATGGCGAAGGCACAGCCACCTGCATGGAAGCGCAAGCTCGTACGCTGGCTATGGTGGGCGTACGGTATCGGACTGTTGTTCGTAGTGCTTGTATTTACTCTCTTGCAGTTTGACAATCTACCGACTTTTGAAGAACTCGAAAATCCGAGGATCAATCAGGCATCAATCGTCTATAGTCGGGAGGGCAAGCCCATAGGAAAGTACTTTGTTGAAAATCGGGAGAGTGTGCGTTTTAAAGACCTCAACCCCATACTCGTGCAGGCCCTCATTGCCACGGAAGACAAGCGCTATTATACCCACTCGGGCATTGATTTTCTCGGCTTGGGGAGGGTGTTGTTTAAAACCCTCATACTCGGTCAGCGCAGTGCAGGTGGGGGAAGCACGATCGATCAGCAGCTGGCAAAGCTCTTGTTCAAGCGCCCCGATTTGAGGGGAAAGCCCGGCTGGTATCGCACACTTCAATTGGTGCGCACGAAGTTTAAAGAATGGATCATCGCCGTCAAACTCAATAAGCGCTACACCAAGGAGGAAATCCTCGCCATGTACCTCAACCAATTTGACTATCTCTATGGAGCGAACGGCATTGAGGCAGCGGCGCAGACCTATTTCGGGAAGAGCCAAAGCCAACTCGATACCATCGAAGCAGCTACCCTCATCGGCATGCTGAAAAACCCCTACATGTACAATCCCAAAATTCACTACGACAATGCCATCAAACGGCGAAACATCGTCTTGTATCAGATGTACCGCAACGGTTATTTCTCCAAGGAAGATTACGAACGCCTGAAAAAAAAGCCCATCGACCTGACGCGCTTCCGCCGCCAAAGCCACGTCGAAGGACACGCAGCCTACTTCCGACGAGAACTCACCAAATGGCTCAAAGAGCTCCTCGACAAGCCCGAATACCGAAAGCCCAATGGCCAGAAATACGACATCTATCGCGATGGCCTGAAGATTTACACCACCATCGACTACGAATTGCAAAAGCTCGCCGAACAAGTCATGTGGCAACACATGAAATCCGTCCAAGCGCGATTTGATAGACATTGGCGCTTCCGCTCTGGCCGCCCCATCGACCTGTGGGAGTACAACGCCGACGAGTACCAGAAAAAAATCCGCCAGAAGACCCTCGAACGCCTCATCCGCGAGTCTGAGCGCTATCAAAACCTCTGGAATCAATACTTCGGAAAATATCAAGAACAACTCAGCTCCCAGGGGCTTGCCATACACCTCAACGAACTCCATCTGGCACTGCTCGCCCATGAAAAACGCCAAAAAGGTGCCCTGAAAAAGAAATATGCCCAACGAGAAATATCGAAAAAGACCTACGATGAAGTACGCCAGCTCTTCGGCTCCCAACAGCGCGATGCATTGATAGCGCAGTATCAAGCGTTTAAAAAGGCCGTTAACAAGGCCTTCAAGCAAAAGGTCAAGATGAAGGTCTTCGCCTACAACGATCGCGGGGAAAAAGACACCGTGATGAGCCCGATCGACTCCATCAAATATCACCGACGCATTTTGCAAATTGGCTCCCTCGGTGTCGATCCGCGTACAGGAGCAGTCAAATTTTGGATAGGTGGGGTGGACTTTCGCTATTTTAAAGTCGATCACACCACCACGCGGCGTCAAGTCGGGTCGACTTTTAAGCCCTTTATCTATGCCACTGCCATCGCTCTACAAGGCATCTCTCCGTGTCAGGAGTACGAAGACAAACAGTACATCATACCTGCCAACGATCCGAAATTTGGCCTGCCCGAGACCTGGGCTCCCGCTAACGCCACTAATTCGTTTTCCTATAAGAAAATCAACCTCTACGAAGCACTGCGAAGGTCCGTCAACAGCATTTCCGTCAAACTCATGCTCGAAATCGGCAATGTCAATCGCGTCATCGGTTTGCTCCACAATATGGGCATCGACTCCACGCTTCGCTACCCCAACGGGCGTTACGTCATCCCGAGAGTGCCTTCCATCTGCCTGGGCGCTGCCGACCTCAGCGTTCGAGAAATGACGGGAGCCTATACGACCTTCGCCAACAACGGCATCTATTCTCGACCGTACTTCGTCGAAAAGATTACGGATAAAAACGGCAAAGTCATCTATCGCTCCAACGAATACCACAATACAGCACTCAACCCCCAGTACAATTACGTCATGGTGTATATGCTAATGCAAAACCTTGCACCTTATCGAAATTCACGCTTCAAGGGCGTAGAGTTTGAAGTTGGCGGAAAGACCGGCACCACCAACGACTTCGTCGATGCCTGGTTTATGGGCATCACCCCACAGCTCGTCGTCGGAACTTGGGTCGGAGGAGAAGACAAATGGATACGCTGGCGTAATCTTCGCGAGGGACAGGGATTTGCCAATGCCTTTCCATTCTTCAACAAGCTCATCCTCGCCATCAACCAATCGGATAAGATCGACTTCGACCGAAAGGCTAAATTCCCGCGCCCCAAGCGCATGACCATCGAACTCGACTGCAGTAAGTACAAACAGCTCAGAGAGCAAAACGCCGCCGACCCGTTTCAACATCAGCTCGACGAAGAACTCGAAGAGGAAATCCAATAAAGCACAGTCGGTTGATACCATATGAAAGGTAGGGCCCAGGGGGCATGCATTGGGATGTGTAGTCTGGATCCCTTTAAATTTCGTTACCTTTGTCGCGATGAGTGAAAAGACGATCCAGGCAATACCAGCGGATCCCGACCACAGGCCATCGGCCTTGAGCTACCCACCTATCATTCCCGATATCCGCCAATGGCCCATCGTACGCTTTGCAGCCCGAAGAAGCGAATTCATTAATGAATTGCGTACCCATGCGCGCTTGCAAATCCTCCGCAAACACGAAGACGATCTCATCGAAGTATTACAAAAGACGGCATATCTCGAACGCATTCGACTGCGCGTCCAACGCTGGAAGGTCGACCCTCCCAACGAGGTGATGTTTTGGAAGCGCATCGAAAAGCGCCTCCTCGAAATCCTCGAGCTCGAGCCCGAATCCCGAATGATCGCACTGTTGCCCCTTTTGGACAAGATTATCTTGCGCTACGCCAATGAAATCGTGGGCGGCTTTCAGATACGCACCTTCAAATTGGCAAGAATCATCGTACCCTTGTTCCTGAAGGGATTGTACAATTCCATTTACGATTACAGATGGGGGGTGTTCCCCACCAAAAGAGCCAACTTGCTGGCGAAAATTCGTTTCGTCGGAGAGTTTGAGCTCCTGCGAGAGATCTTTCCCAGAGGGGTGGTGGTCTTTGTCCCCACCCATTTTAGCCATCTCGATAGCGTACTCCTCGGCTACGCCATCGATCAAAAAGCCGGGCTCCCCGCCTTTCTCTACGGGGCAGGACTCAACCTCTTCGAATCCGAGATCTTCGCCTACTTCATGAACAGGCTTGGAGCCTATCGCGTCGACCGCCGAAAGAAAAACACCATCTACCGCGAAACCCTGAAGTCGTTTAGCAATCTCGCCGTTCAATGGGGTGTCAATAGCCTCTTTTTTCCAGGGGGCACGCGATCCCGTAGTGGTGCCATCGAACGACGGCTCAAACTCGGCCTGCTCAACTCCCTCGTCCAGGCCCAGCGCGAAATCTACCAAAAGGGACAGTCGACTAAGGTGATCGTCGTGCCCATCGTATTAAACTATCACTTCGTGCTCGAAGCTGGCCCCCTAATCCGCGAACACCTCCGTAGACATGGCGCCGAGCGCTCGCTCACGCGCTCGCCCAAAGTCATGACTGTAAAGAATATCCTGCGGTTTGTGTCGCGCATGATCCGAAAACACTCCGAGGTCAGCATTAGCTTCGGCCATCCCATCGACGTACTCGGCAATCCCCTCGATGCCCAACTCCACAGCCTGGATCACAAGGGCCATCCCATCGATCTGGAAAAATACTTCTATCGCAATGGACGCATCACGGTTGACGACCAGCGCGAAAAAATTTACACCCGCCAGCTCGCCGATGCCATCGTCAAGAGCTATCATCGATATCAAGAAGTGCTGAGCTCCCACCTGGTGGCTTTTGCAGCATTTCAACAGCTCAAAGAAAAATACCCCACCTACGACCTCTTCGATCTCATCCGTTTGGATGAGCGCGATTACGTGTTTGATGAAAACCAACTCCTTCAAAAAGTGCAACAACTTCTCCAGCACTTGCACCAGCTCGCCCGTGAGAAAAAAATCTTCCTCTCCCCAACACTACGGCAAGCCTTACCACAGGAAATCCTCAACGATGGGATCTACCATCTCGGAGCCTATCACATGCGCCGACCACTCCGTAGAGATGGGAAAGGGCGTATCGTGTCCGAAGATTTTAAAAAACTCTTCTACTATCACAACCGCCTCGACCAACCGCAGCTGTGGGAAAAGTGACTTTCCTACACCACTTCATAACAAAGCGTTCACCCATCCGTTAATAGGTTGGAAAAAGTCCGACAATATGAAAAATCTCTTCGCACCAGCACTGTTCGTCTGCTTCCTCGCAATGGGTTCTCTTCTACCGAGTCGAAGCATAGCGCAAAAGCTCGTCTCCTCGGGAAAAATTACGTATAAAATCGCAGATATCAACGTGCACAACGAAGACGGTCTCTCCGATATGCAGGCAGAGATGATGAAAAACATGAAATGGACCATGTACTTCACCCCCAAAAAGGTCCGCGTCGATATCGGAGGAATGATGGGAGGGCTAATATCCACCTCCATGATTTACGGCCAAGACGACTCGACGATCGTCATCTTGATGAGCATGATGGGGCAAAAAATGAAAATGACCATGCCCATAGAAAAAGCCCAAGAGGAAGGCATGATGTCCCAATCCCTCAACCCCGATGAATACGAAATTATCCCCCATCCCGATAAGA
>WFXH01000049.1 GCA_015490715.1 Saprospiraceae bacterium
GCCGACGAACTACAGCTCTTCGAAGACATTCCCCTCACGCCATCAAAGCGCATCACCTGCGAAGTGTGCGTGCATCACCTGTACTTCACCAGTCGCGACTACCGAGCACTTGGGCACCGCATCAAGTGCAACCCCGCTATAAAAGCACCACGCCACCGTGAGGCCCTGCGCCAAGCACTCCAAACGCACCGCATCGACGTCATCGCCACCGATCACGCCCCGCATACCCTCGAAGAAAAACGACGTCCGTACGCCAACGCCCCCTCGGGGTTACCACTCGTCCAGCACGGTCTTTCCCTCATGCTGCATCTCTACCGTGAAGGCCTGATTACTCCCGAGCGCATCGTCCAGCTGATGTGCCACCATCCGGCGATCTGCTTTGGCATACGCGAGCGGGGCTTCCTCCGCGAAGGCTATTACGCCGACATAGCCATCGTACAGCCCGAAGCGGAGCATTGCGTGAGGCGCGATCAACTCATGTACAAATGTGGCTGGTCACCACTGGAAGGTCATCGCTTGCCCGGCCGTGTCACCCACACCATCGTCAACGGCAAAATCGTCTACCAACACGGAAAACTCTATCGCACCGGCTCCGCCGAACGACTCCTCTTCGATCGATAACCCCTCATAGTCATGGCCACCATCAAATGGATGGAAGCTGTCTACTATACGATAGTTTCTACATTTGCATAAAACATTTGAGCATGGTCACATGCAAATACGTTCGGATTCCAGTAGTGTTGTTCTTGATCAGTGTTTGGTCCTGTCAAGGACCGGTCAAGCACTACGTGTCCGAAAAGCGGGAAGTTTCGACCAAAGCCATGGTGGTATCGGCACATCCCCTTGCATCCGCTGCGGGTATGGAAATCTTGCGCCGCGGAGGCAATGCCATCGATGCCGCCATAGCGGTACACTTCGCTCTGGCCGTAGTCTATCCACGTGCAGGCAACCTCGGTGGCGGCGGATTTTTGATCTACCGCACCGCCCAGGGCGATAAATACGCGCTCGACTTTCGCGAAACGGCCCCCCAAAAGGCTCACCGCAACATGTACCTCGACAGTGCGGGCAACGTCATTCCGGGCCTCAGCCGCGAAGGAGGCCTCGCCGTAGGCGTACCGGGTAGCGTAGCCGGCATGTACGAAGCGCACAAGCGCTTCGGCAAGATGAAATGGAGCGCCCTGCTCAAACCCGCCTACAAACTCGCCAAACACGGATTTGCCATCACCCCTCAAGAAGCAGAGCGCCTCAACAGCTATCGCGAAGATTTCATACGATTCAACGGCAAGGACATTCCCTTTGTCAAAGACTCGGCCTGGAAAGGAGGCGATATCCTCCGCCAACCCCAACTCGCACACACCCTCAAAATCCTCATGACAAAAGGCCCTCAACCCTTCTACCACGGACCCATCGCCGAACACATCGCCCAGACCGTCCAACGTCACGGCGGCATCATCGAGCCGACCGACCTACAGCACTACCGCGCTCTATGGCGTCAGCCCATCGAATGCGTCTATCGCGATAGCCTGCGCATCATCTCCATGCCTCCGCCCTCCAGCGGCGGCATCTGCCTGTGCCAGATGCTCGGCATGACCGAAGTGACGGAGTTCGATCCCGAAGACCGCCAAAAAATCCTCACCATACACTTCCTCATCGAAGTCATGCGGCGATCCTTCGCCGACAGAGCTCGTTACCTCGGTGATATGGACTTCGTCGATGTGCCCATCGACAAGCTCCTCAACAAGCGATACCTCGTGCGAAAGATCTCCGACTTCGATCCCAGAAGAGCCACACCGAGCGATTCCATCCAACACGGCAAGTTCGCGCTGCCCGAAAGCTTCGAAACCACCCACTTCTCCATCGTCGACGACGACGGCAATGCCGTCGCTGTGACCACCACTCTCAACTCCAATTACGGCAGCAAAGTGTTCGTCAAAGCGTACGGATTTTTCCTCAACAACGAAATGGACGACTTTAGCGCCAAACCCGGTGTGCCCAACCAATTTGGACTCGTCGGCTCCGAAGCCAACAGCATCCAACCCGGCAAACGCATGCTCAGCAGCATGACACCCACCATCGTCGAGCGCAACGACAGCCTCTTCATGGTCGTTGGCACCCCTGGCGGCTCGACCATCATCACCTCCGTCTACCAAGTCATACTCAACACCGTAGACTTCCGTATGCCCTTCGATAGCGCCGTATGGACCGGGCGATTCCACCACCAGTGGAAGCCCGACATCGTCATGCACGAACCCCACACGTTTACCCCCGACCAAATCTCCTCCCTCCAACGCCTCGGACACCGCTTCCTGGAGCGCAAGTACATCGGCTTGGTCGACGCCATCATCGTCCTGCGCAACGGTACCCTCATCGGAGTGGCCGATATACGCGGTGAAGACGACGCCGAAGGATGGTAAACCCGATGCACCATTTCATACACCAACAATCCCTCCCCTAACTCCATTCCTTCTCCGCAGAATATGTCCCTTTATAGGTTTGAATGCAAGTGGTATAAAATCGTAGATGCATGCATTCTTCACAGCCCCCCTTTATCACCCATATACCAAAATCCCTACCATGGACGTTTTTTAAAGGCATGTGTGATGTGGACAGAACACACACGAACTCTGCGCCACACAAAGTGTTTGACTTTTACAACAAAAAGATTGGATATTTTTCACCGTTTTTCAAAAATTTTTACTATCTTTGCACGCTAAACATATGACAACTTAGAATATATGACGACAAAGGAGTTTTTTAAACACATTGAGGAAGTCAATCCGATACTCAAAAACTTCGCTCTTCGTCTGACGCAAGACGAGGAGAAGGCCCTCGATTTGTATCAGGAGACCGTTTGCAAAGCGCTCAAGAATAAAGACAGCTTTACCGAAGGGACCAACTTCAAGGCCTGGATCACGACCATCATGCGCAATACCTTTATCAACGACTACCGCAAAGCCAAAAACAATCAAGTCACCCAGGTAGGACACGACGGCCTGTTTTTTAAAATCCACCACAAGACCGTCTATAACGAAGGAGAAGTCAAAGTCAACGTCGACGAGCTGAAAAAAATGATCGATTCGTTGGATAAAAAACTGCGTATCCCATTTAAGCGCTTCTACGAAGGCTATAAATACCACGAAATCGCCGACGAACTCAATCTACCCATAGGTACCATCAAAAGCCGTATCCACAAAGCCCGCAAAGTACTCCAAAAACAGTACAAGTCAAGAGTAGCATAAGCGTACCACGCATCCCAAAAACCCTGTTCACCCCTTCTACCGGAAGGGGTTTTTTATTCCACCTGATCTCTCCCCCGCATTGTGAAAGCCATCACACAGCCGTAACGTAAAACAATCTACCTTTGCAACGGTTATAGAACTATCACCTTTAAAATTTTTTCAAATGGCAGTGAAAAAGCTGACAGCAGAAGAGTTTAAGAAGAACATTTTCAACTACGCACTCCTCAAAGACTGGTCGTACAACGGAGAGCGTCCTATCGTCATCGACTTTTACGCCGACTGGTGTGGGCCCTGTAAAATGGTCGCCCCCATCGTCGAAGAACTCGCCAAAGAGTACGAAGGGAAAGTCGACTTCTACAAAGTCGATACCGACAAGGAAACCGAACTCGCTTACGTCTTCGGTATACGCAGCATTCCCACTTTCGTCTTTATCCCCAAAGGGGGCAAACAACCCCTGGCCCAACCGGGCGCCTTGCCCAAAGAAGCCCTCAAGCAAATCATCGAAAAGGAGTTGCTCAGCGGCTCTATCATCCTCGATATCTAATCGCTGAGTCCCATAAAATACTGGGCGAGGCATGAAGGCATCTTCCTTCATGCCTCGCGCCTTTTTGTATCTTTGCTCTGTATGAAATCGCAGGGCAAAGACATATTATCCTCAGAGCGATTCCGCCTTACCCTAAGGCGCCTTGCCCATCAAATCGTCGAAAACTACCCTGAGCTCAGCGATGTGCACATTGTAGGTATCCAGGAGAGTGGTGTACATTTTGCACAACGCATGGTTGAAGAACTGCGCCAGATTAGCTCTGCACAGACCCTTCACCACGGCAAGCTCGACATCAGCTTTTTTCGCGACGACTACCACTTGCGCACAGACCCCATCGAAGTGAAGCCCACCGAACTGCCCTTTGATGTGGAAGGTAAGCGCATCCTCTTGCTCGACGACGTACTGTATACCGGACGAACAGTCCACGCAGCGATGACTGCACTGCTCCACTTCGGCAGACCGCGCTCCATCGAGCTCATGGTTTTGGTCGACAGGCGCTTCAACCGACACTTTCCCATACGAGCCGATTACACGGGCATTACTGTCGATGCCCTCGACAATGCCTATGTGCGCGTCGAATGGGCCGAGGAGTCCGGTGTCGATAGAATCCGTATGTTTGCATCTGATTCGTAAATATCCATGGCACGATTATCCACGGATCATCTGCTCGGCATTCGACCACTTACCCCAGACGATATCGAGATCATCTTCCGCACCGCCGATGAATTTAAAGCGGTCTTACAACGCCCTATCAAAAAAGTCCCCTCCCTGCGCGATATTACCGTAGCCAATTTGTTTTTCGAAAACTCCACGCGGACGCGGCTATCGTTTGAATTGGCCGAAAAGCGCCTGTCCGCCGATGTGATCAATTTTTCGGCCTCCACCTCGTCGGTCAAAAAAGGCGAGAGCTTGCTCGACACGGTCAAGAACATCCTCAGCATGAAGGTCGACATGATTGTCCTCCGGCATCCAGAGCCCGGCGCCCCCCACTTTCTCAGCCGCCACATTGAAGCGCGCATCATCAATGCCGGCGACGGCACCCACGAGCACCCCACACAAGCCCTACTCGATGCCTACACCCTGCGTGAAGTATTCGGCACACTCGAAGGGCGAAAGATTGCCATCGTCGGCGATATACGACATTCGCGCGTCGCATTGAGCAACATTTACTGCCTTCAAAAACTCGGAGCAGAGATCATGGTTGTCGGTCCGCCTACCCTTATTCCTCCAACCATCGATGCCCTTGGCGTGCGCGTGAGCTACCGTCTTCGGGAGGCACTCGAATGGGCCGATGCAGCCAACGTCTTGCGCATCCAACTCGAGCGCCAACGCGTGCGCTATATCCCCTCTCTCCGCGAATACGCGCGCTACTTCGGCATCTCCCGCGCTACACTCGATGCAATCCAATCCCCACCAATCATCATGCATCCAGGGCCCATCAATCGCGGTGTCGAGCTCGATAGCGATGTAGCCGATTCCTCTGCCTCCGTCATACTCCAACAGGTGGAAAACGGCGTAGCCATACGCATGGCCGTGCTCTTCCTGCTGGCTCAAAAAATCCGTCAATCCGTATGAAATGGTTCTTTCATCCCGCCACCTTTTTCAAAGGAGTGGCCATGGGCATAGCAGAAGTGATCCCCGGCATCTCGGGCGGTACCATCGCCTTTATCACGGGCATTTATACGAAGCTATTGGACAATATCTACGCCGTGCTCACCCTCTTCATGCGCGGCCTTCCCAACCGCCGCGCATTGCAGACCATCGATTGGGCCTTCCTTGGCACTCTCCTCGCTGGAATGATCGTAGGGATAGGCTTCGGCATTTCTGCCGTACTCCACCTGCTGGAACGATATCCCCCCGTCGTCTGGGCCTTCTTCTTTGGATTAATCCTCGGCTCTGCCGTACTGATCGCGCGACACACCGAAGTGCACAAGCCCAAATACCTCCTCCCCCTCCTGCTTGCAGCCGTCGTCGCGTGGATCATCACCCAGAGCACGGCCCTACCACTAAAGCCCCATCCACTTTACATCTTTGCAAGCGGTGCGCTGGCAGTGATGGCCCTGGTATTGCCCGGCATTTCGGGTAGCTACATACTCCTGCTCCTCGGCATGTACTTCTTCATCATCGAAGACACCCTTAAAGGACTCCTTGTAGAGCCCTCTGCACAAAAGCTCTTCCATCTGTCGGTCTTCGGGGCCGGTGCAGTGGTGGGATTGGCTACCATCGTCCGCCTGCTGCACCATTTCATACACCGCTACAAAAAAACCGTCATGGCCCTGTTGACGGGCTTTGTACTGGGCAGCCTGGGCAAGATCTGGCCCTGGAAAAACCCCGTCCAATGGTTGGACACCACATCGGGGAAAATTGTGCAGGGCATACCTCCCAGCGGTGCTGATTTTAAAATCATATTTAGCCAAAACGTCTTACCCTCGCAATACTACGATACGCCGTACCTCGGCCTTTCGCTATGGAGTTTTTTGCTGGGGCTGGCAGTAGTGTATCTCCTCTTTCGCAATGCACCTCCCGCCCAGGACCACCCTTGAAGCCGTGTTTCGACGAGCTGCCCAACAAAACGACCTTGACCGTCGTTTTCTACAAAAAAGACCGTGCGCAACTTCCTTCATACCGCCGCAGGGGCAATAGTCGGAGCCATTGTCGGCGTCTGGCTCTACACCTCCTGGATATCGAAGGATACGAGTCGGATGGATGAAACGACACCCGTTGTCGAAGAAAAGCCCCGGTCTATAGCGCAAGCGATTTCCGATCGTTGGAAACCCGTCACCTTTCGATCCTATCAACCCTCGGATTTCACCAAAGCCTCCCTTGGCGCCCTTAGGGCCGTGGTGTACATCAATGCGAAGACAAAGGCGATGATCCACCCATTTTTCTCGTCGAATATGGACGAAACCGAGGGCTCAGGGGTGATCATCGACCCCGAGGGGTACATTGCGACCAATCACCATGTGATTGAAGATGCCGACATTATCACCGTAGAGCTGTACGACAAGCGCAGCTACAACGCCACCCTCGTCGGCTCGGATCCGAGTACGGATCTGGCCCTTTTGAAAATCCCGGCTGAAGATACCCTGCCCTATCTGGAATTTGGTAACTCCGACTCCCTGCAAATCGGCGAGTGGGTACTCGCCCTCGGCAATCCAAATGGCAAAGAGGGTTTGCCCTTTACCGTCACTGCGGGCATCGTCAGCGCAAAGGGCCGAGATATCAATATATTGCGAAATCAACACTTCAGCGTCGAGTCGTTCATCCAAACCGATGCAGCTATTAACCCCGGCAATTCCGGCGGACCCCTGATCAACACTGCCGGCCAAATCGTCGGTATTAACAGCGCCATCTTCTCCAAGCACGGAAGCTTCGAAGGCTACTCCTTTGCCATCCCCTCCAACCTCACGCTCAAAGTGCTCAACGATATCCGCCAGTACGGCTCTGTCCAGCGCGCCATCCTCGGCGTTCAAATACGCGAGCTCCCACCATCCTCACCTCTCCTCAAAGATTACGACTACCGCTACGGTCTGCTCATCGTAAGGGTCATGCCACAGAGTGGAGCCTACGATGCAGGTCTACACCGAGGCGATATCCTCGTCCAGATAGACAGCTATCAGATCAACAGCATGGCCAAAATGCGCGAAATCATTGCTCGAAAGCACCCCGGCGATTTGGTCGATATCGTCTATCTCCGCGGCGGACGCGTCGACACCGCCACCATTACCCTGAAAAATACCGACAACCGCACCGAGCTCATCCGCATTCGACGCGACAAAGTACTCATGAAAGCGGGTTTTGTCGTACGCGACCTCTATTCGGATGAAAAAAAGAAGTATAAAACCGTTGGCGCTCGAGTGACTACAGTTTATCAAGGCTCTCCCATCAAGAGATATACGGATTTGTCCGACGGTTTTATCATTACGCACATCAATCAAAGCCCCATCCGCAATGCCAACGACGTCGTCAAGGCTCTGAGCGAAGCTTCGGGAAGAGTTGTTTTAGAGGGTTTTTACGAACACAAGCCCAACGAGCGCGTGCGATACAGCTTTTTTTTGGAATAAGTATCTTTGCAGTGCATTCGGGGTGCCAGTAATGGCTGAGATTATACCCGTCGAACCTGCCCGGGTAATGCCGGGAAGGGAAATGCAATCCAGCCCACTCCGCTTGCAGTTTTTTCCATTGGTCAACTGTAAAATCTGCTGGAGTATGAAATCGTTACTGCTGCTCGTATGCCTCTGGATAGGTCTGGGACTACCTTACACAGGAATAAATCTCATCGCTCAGGACGACACCCTCTATATCGTTGAGGGCTATGTCCTCGACGAAGACTCCATGCCCTATGCAGGCATTCAAGTGGGCATTTATCAACTCGACCGATATACCATCACCGACGCACGGGGTTATTTCCGATTCGATAGCGTGCCGTACGGGCTCTACGCCTTAGTGATCGACCACCCCTACGAAAAGATTTATAAAACCCTCGATGTACAAGGCGATGTACACGAAGTATACATCCTACGCAGGGAAATTCATTTCGACGAAGTGCTCATCAAGGCATACGTCCTCGATCCCGATGCCCCGCTGACGGAAGAGCGCATAGAAGATTCAATTTTGCACTACCGCCACTACGGACAGGACATTCCCCTCCTTCTCGATCAGGCGACTTCTGCCGTCATCACCTCTGATGCGGGGCACGGCATCGGGTATACCGGCATACGCATACGCGGCGTCGATCCTACGCGCATCAATGTCACGATCAACGGCATCCCATGGAACGATCCTGAATCGCACGCCGTCTACTGGGTCGACCTACCCGATCTGGCGCAGGTGACCGACGACATCTACATCCAGCGCGGCAGCGGAACGAGTATTCCCGGCGTGGGCAGCTTTGGTGCCAACATACTCATCAACACCAATCGCCTGCATACGAAATCCTATCTGCGTACAATGCTCACAGCAGGTAGTTTTGGCACGCGAAGAGCTGGGGTATACGGCGGCACAGGTCTTCTCGAAGGAAAATACAGCATCGATGCCTCCATCAGCCGCACGCGAAGCAACGGGTATATCGACCGCGCTACGGCAGACTTACGATTCTTCACCCTCTCCGCAACGAGAATCCTACCCCGCTCCTATCTCAAGTTGAACATTCTCTCCGGCCACGAGATCACTGGACTCGCCTGGTACGGCGTGCCGCGACACTATGTCGACGACGACAGCCTGCGCACCTTCAACACTGCAGGTACCGAGCGTAGCCTCGACAATCCCTACCCCAATACGGTCGACAACTACCGCCAGACCCATTACCAACTCTTCTATCATCAGACCCCATCCCGCACGCTCACACTCAACACCGGCGTGTTTTACACCCGCGGCAAGGGCTTCTACGAACAATACCGCAGCCAAGCCTCCTACCGCGAATACATGCTCAGCAATACCGATACCGTGTACGACGATTTGGTGCGACGCAAATGGCTCGACAACCACTTCATAGGCATCACCTACCAATTGCTCCACCAACCCCCCAACAAGCGCAGTGAGTGGGCCATCGGCGGCATCACATCCCTGTACCTCGGCAGGCACTTCGGCGAAGTCATCGAAGCCTTCGGCCCTTACGACACCGTACTTATCAAATTGCCAAAAGTCTATTACGACAACGACGCCTTGAAATTCGAAACCTCCCATTACATCAAGTGGCAGTGGGCCGTCACTACCCGTTTACGCACCAGCCTCGAACTACAACAACGACACATCCGATACCGATTCCAGGGCTTCGTGCGTCCTGATGTCCCCAAAGACACGACCGTCCAGCACCATTTCATACTGCCCAAAGCAGGCCTAAGCTATCGCTTCAAGGGCTGGACTTTTTACCTGAGCTATGGCAAGTCTGCCAAAGAACCCACGCGTTCCGACTACACCGAGCGACTCCTCCGCGATGCCCCCGGCCCAGAATACTTAGACGACTTCGAATTCGGGGTAAAATTCCGTCGAAACCACTTCCATACACAGGTCAACCTCTACGCCATGGAATACCGCAACCAACTCATCCCCACCGGCAAGATCAGCGATGTCGGCGAATACATCCGCATCAACGTACCCTACTCCTATCGACGCGGTGTAGAATTGTCCGTACAGTATCAAATGAGCCAAACGCTCCAACTTCAGGCCAATGCCACCCTCTCCCGCAATCGCGTGCGCGAATTTGTCGAATACATCGACAACTGGGACACGGGCCAGCAGCTGACGCGCACCCACCGAAACACGCCCCTGGCCTTTTCCCCCGAGCGCATCGCCGCAGCATCGGCATCGTACACCCATTCGACCTCCTGGGGCATCTTCCGCATCAATCCCACCTGGAAATACGTCGGCGCCCAATACCTCGACAACACTGGCTCCGCACATGCCCGCATTCCCGCATACCAACTGCTCAACCTACACATGCACTTCGAGCGACCCATCTTCCAAAAGGCACAACTGCGCATGAGCCTTCACCTCATCAACCTGCTCAATCGCAAATACGTCACCGGCGGTTGGATTTACCGATTTTATACCACCCACCCCGATTGGATTCCCGCCTCCGACAAGGCCTATATCACCGACGAAGGCGACGGCTATTACAACTACTCCGCGCTCTACCCTCAAGCGACGCGACACGGTATGGTGACCATTCAGTTGGAGTTTTAAAGCATCCTTTAGCACTACACCGCTGTCGGAGCAATACAGCTTCAATCGCATTTTTGAGAATATGCACTTAAATCGCGCAAACCACACATATTCCAAACAGTACATGCAATAAGACAATAGTATGAAGAGCAGATTGCGACTGTTGCCCACCCGTTACGAACACTACAGCACCGCACAGGACGATGGGGCTCGGCAATGACCAGAGGAGCTGTCGTTCCAATTGCCTCCAATTACGCGATACCAATGAGAGGTTTTATCCATTCAATGAAACGACAGGTCGTTAATCGACGACTGCACTTGGGGATTGGTACCTGGTAGTACGCGCGCTGGGCTATACATGGAGCAATGCAATCCCCCATTTTCACTAAAAATCGTAGGGACTGTATCCGAGTGATGCACCATAAAATGAGCATGCGGGTATCACAGCGTTCAATCACCTATACCATTACAACCGCGCGCGCAGCTTAACCATGGCTTGTGCATATCCGTTTTTGGAAAAACCGTACCGACTGCCTTTAACCTCCATTCCGATCGACAATTTACCGAGCTCGTAAAAGTACTCAAGGGAGGTGGTCCATCCAATGTCGTAATACGTCAAAAAGGCAAAAAAGTAAATATTCATCTTTTCATCGCTGAGATCCTCAACAACCTTATCATATAATCCAAAATAGGGATACACGGCTTCGTAGCGAGTAAGGGATGGGCCTATGTACAAACTGTAATAGCTCCTCCTCATTTTGTAGACGAGCATTCCCAATTGTACATCCAGAGTGATGAAGCTTTCCCTGTACAAGTGAGGGTTTAACTGCTTCCAAACCCTAAAGTGTCTTTTGTATTTCGCATCTTGTAAAAACTCAATCGGGGTGGAGAAATTCCTTTCGAGAAAGGAGTAGCCATGCTTCTTATACGTGGCATCGACTTCAACTCTCGAGGCCTGATATACATTGATGGCGATCCTCTTTCTAAGATCATCCCCCGAGGCGCGTTCGATATTCACTTGAAGCACCGGCCCACGCGAAAGAAATCGAAAGCTCTCTCCAACACCAATCCCCACATCCACATAGGTTTGCCCCATCACAAGCTGCGAAAAACTCAACAGATAAATCAAAAAGACCCTTTTCATATCACTATTTTTTTTAGAATGTCATTCATGGCATTGATGCTGATGTGCGACATCAGTGACATATGTGTTATAAGTTGGCACGCAATTTCAAATTGAGTTGGGCATAGCCCTTGCGAGAATAAAAGTAGAAATTTCCCCTGAGCTCTGTACCGACGAGCACATTGTGAAAGGTGCGAAAATATTCCACGGAGCTGCTCCATCCGAGGTCATAATAGTGCACTAAGGCAAAACCGTAAAATGTCATTTCTCTTCTGACCAAATGCTCAAGATAAATCCAGGCAGCTGTCAGAGGGATGACCGCATCGTATTTACACAGGGACGGCCCTGTATAGAGTCGCAGCGTACCTTTCCCAATGTCTGCTACCTTCCATCCCAATTGATAATCCAGCGATAGGTAGTTTTCCTTTTGCAAATTGGGTGTAATGAGGAATAAGCCACTAAAGTGTTCTTCTATCTTCTCTGTCTATCATTTTCCTCGCAGTTGAAAAGGTATTCTCCAATAGAAGAGGAGGAGGCCAATCTGTCGGCTGGTAATAGCGCTTTCCGCGGGCCGTCAAGACCTCTAAGCGAATGCGCTGGAAGAGTGTTGACCCGATGGGGTAATCGACATTCCCATGGAGGGTCAATCCCCTCGATAATGTCCCACTAACCACCCCATAGCCCATACCTATGTCGAAATGCATCTGCCCAAGCAACATGCTTGGAAAAAGGAGCAACAGGATGAAAAACTTTTTCATATGTAGAGATTTTTGTTTCCGTCATGTATTGTAAAAACACGGTTGATCAACCCCTACCAAACACTTAATCCACAGATTTTAAAGTATCCACATGATGGCATACTCCATTGTCGAATGCATAGTATTATATCAATCGAGGGATAGCTTCGGTCCCCGAGCTATTGGTCTATGGCTTCCATTGGCTCCATGAAGTAGCATTTTCCACCTATTAAACATGCACATGCGCTATCATTTTTAAAAATAATCAATCTTTTTTCTCATCACAACGCCACTCTCACACCCCACACCTACTCCGGCAGCGTCAGACACATCGCGTAAAAACCATCCGTGACGTACATATACCCATGCTCCCCATCGATCGCTACACCGTTGGTAAATCTTCCCGGCGTACGTCTACTATAGTTGTGCGATTTGAGCTCATACAGCTTGTACGATCCATCCCTGCTGCGAAAGATGTCTACTATATTCAAGGTATGATTATCTGTAATGTATACCCGACCATCGTGATAGGCCATATGATAGTCTGCCCCTCCACCGACGTCACCCAAATACCAGTAATGTCCACTCTCTTTCTCCACAGCCACAAGTATCCCATTACTACTACACATGAACATATACTCCTCCGTCACGAGTATCTGCCTACCGTTAAACTCCCATACGACCCTTCCAGGGCTCGTCCATCCACCGACCAGATGCGCTCAGCTGTATGCGCATCCAGGCACAGCAATACATCATTAATCAAAAAATACACGCGCTCATTCTCAATATACGGAGGCTGATCAATACTGCTCACCCCCATGATCGTATCCGACCACATCAGACTATCCCGCGTGATGTTGTAGGGAAACAAGATGGAACGCGCCCCGTAGGGACCAGGGCCGGTTTCTCTCGACTGAAACACGATGATCGTGTCGTTTGCGCCATTGACCCAGCAACCGGGTGAATGCATATCTTTATCAAATCCGTCTTCCTTCCTCCTCATACGAAACACCTCCCGAATCTCACCTGTGCGGTAATCGATCATCCGCATGATGTTCATCGAATCGTCACTGACCGGATGAAAAATCTTACTGCCGTATACATTGATATCTCCTTGACCGTAGTACTGTTCAGGTTCTCTGTACTTGAATACCGTCTTGCCGCTATACATGCCTACGGCAAATACCCCTGTGTACGTGGTAAAAAACATCAAACTGTCGCGATACACTGGCGGTGCATGAAGCAACCGCACCTTCGAATATCCCTTACTCCCGTCAAAGTCAAAGTAATCGTCCCACTCCCACACGAGCTCCCCCGTAAAGCGGTTGAACGCCACGAACTTCTGATTTTCCGATCTTCGCACCCGTCGATCAAAGATCACCCGATCCCTATAAATCTTTGGCGCTACATATATCGTCACGCTATACAAGGTATCGGGATGCAGCGGTGTCTGCCATACGATCTCATAGGGAAGCTCATCCTTGCGGCTATCGATCACAGGCAGCGGCTGCGGCTTGCAGCTAATAGTGGTCAAGTGATATGCAATCAAACACATATATAGTACTACTGTCTTCCTCATCTTTCGATCATCTTTTCCTTCCATAGCAATCGATGACAATAATGGCGAGCGGGCAGTAGCCTCCACCTGCCCGCTCGCCTTCGCAATATCCTCTGCTATCGCGGCCGTGCTTTAAGCTTAAACTCTTTAGCATATTTTCCATCAAAAAGTCTCCTAAACTTTTCGCCTGCATTGTGGTCGTTTCGCATTTGTTGATGATTGCTCCCCGGCATTTCTTCAGCCAAGAAATACTGATTGGGCTTGACCTTTAAGGTGCTTGCAGAGCGCTTGGTGACCACTCCATCGCTCGGCACTTGTTCGGTGACCGACGACTTTATCCACTGCACTTCGCACTTGACCAATTCAAAGCCCACATAGTCCTTCGCTTCATTGCCCGTGCAAAAGCCATAGTTCCTCAGCGTTCGTGTCTCACCAGTGGCCTTATTTTTTAACGTGCACGCACACACAGGCACTTCCCTTTCCTCGGTCTCATCAAGGCCCGCACAAATCGTGTACCGCGCATCGAAATTCCGTAACCAGCTGATGGCCCTTTTGTAGGTCTTAATGTCGTGTAATCGATAGAGGCTGTGCTTCATATGCTATTTTTTGACGTGTCCTCTTTAATTCTCAAGTGCGTATCAACGCGTATTCGCTACAATGGTGAGCAAATTTTATCGTACCCACCAAATATTTCACCCAATTATTTTTGAAAAAATTTTTGGGCACATGCTACTTCCTCCATCCTTTGCACCTAAAACATCTTCCGCACCACAAGCATCATTTCCCCACTCTGTAAGGCCTCCGTCCGCAAAACCACTACGGATGGGCTTACGCTCGTAGTAGTAAGCGCAGATCTTTTCCAGTTGGTGAGATTGGACAGGCGCAGCGACACTTCCGCTGCTGCTTTTGGGATGCGATAAGTGCTATACGCCGAAACAATGGGGCGAACTGTCCAACTTCCACTTACCGCCACCGCATAGATTTCGAAACGAACGTCCTGTAGAAAATTCCCATAGACGTAACTCGGTCCTCCCCCATACCGCAAAGTCGTATACCACCGTATCGGTCCCTCGGGATTTCGCAACACATTTATACGCAATACATTCCTCACCTGTACTTTTCGGCCCTTGTGTCGCACGCGCACTTCGATATTGTACATCTCTTGTCGACGACTGCGACCGCCACGCTCATACAGGCGCGATAGGGCCATCGTATGCACTCGAACACTCCACCAACGCTTATCATACCAATACGACATGTTTAAGCTTCGCTCATCGCGGATGGTACTCGTGGTCCAGTGCGTAGCCGTCAGCGCATTAGGTGCATCGAGCTGGAGCAAAAACGCCCTATAGGGCAAGGTATACGAAGCCATAAGGTTGAAATTGTACACCCCCGATCCCGTCTCAAAGACCTTGAAGAGCGAAAGCTGAAAGGCCCTCCTGCGCTCCTGTGCACCCAATGGTAATCTGCCCTCTTCATAGCGCTGCCGATCGCGCAAGAGAGCTGGCACATTCATCTGACGGAGCACGGGCACCGTCGCTTTAAACCGATAGCTCATCGAAAGACGCCATTTCCTGCTCAAGTGGTACATCCCAAATAAGTAGGGCGTCACGCCTACATCCCTCCACCTATCCACAAATATGCGATCCTCGTACCAGTAATGGCGTACACCTCCCACAAGCCGAAATCTCCGCGCGTCCATTACTAATTCCCCTCCGTGCGCAATGCTGTACCGTATCAAACGGCTCCTCCCCGTAAAGGCATCATCGGCCATATTTTCACCACTCACCGCTACCCTTTCCCGCCGCATGCCATAAATGGCCTTATAGCGCAGCTTTAGTTTTCCCTTTGTATAGACCATACGCAGTTGATGCTCGCTCACCAGCCCATCGTACCTTCCCGATTGACCAAACTGCTCTTTGTCCTCATCGAGTTTTATCGTATGAAATCGTACATCATCCGATGTATACTGTACATCGTAGGGCCTCCGAACGAGAAACACCCTTCCAATAAGCTGGCAACTGAACCTACCTATTCCATATTCCACCCGATAATTCGGATGAAGTGCATACCGTCGAAAACGATATCGCTCCTCCGATGAAAATGCACCCTGCACACTACGCGAAAGCATCTGACGAACAGATTCCGCAAGCAACCCATCAAACGGAAGATGCACATCCAGCGTAAACCCCCTCCTATAGCGCATGTATCTCGTATACGAATGCACCAGCGTTCGCCCCATCCTGCCCTCTTGTTCGGTAGTATAAAATAGATCATCGATGAAATAGTACTCCTGCAGCTGACTGTGCTGGCGCCCGACAACCTGGCCAATTGAATGCATAGTTTTAAATGTACTCTGTTCTCCCTCGTGCGCCCAAAGGAGACGCACTTCCCTTTCCACCCGCTTGTATAGCCGATCCTTCATCATTGGATTGGGCACAGAATACTCGTACAGTACTTTCATCCAATTGTCCAATTGGGCTTGCAGCAACACCCCGTGCACCAGTGCATCTATTGAAGGACCAAGCACACTTTTATACGAATTGTTGACTGCCGTCTTGACACGAATGCCGCGTTTCTCTCCAATGGCTATCCCCGAGCCCTGCAGCATGTATACCCTGTCGTATCCCCCACCCGCCTGAATGCTGTACATCTTCCTCCATCACTCTGATGGGGTTCCCTTCAAGTCGATCTTCATGATCATTTCCAGCTGGGATGAATCTACCTCCAGCGCCTTGTCCAGATTCTGGTTTTCGATGATCTGTATCCTGTCGATATGATCATAGCGTATTTGCTCCAACAGGCGCACTTGATCGGAGCCCGTTAGGTCGACATCCTCGAGTAAGATCTGTGCTATGGCTTTACCGTGATACTTCAGTTGGCGATCGTCGATGTCGACGCCGGGCAGGCGCTGGACAATGTCAAAGGCCGTCACTTCATTGCCGAGCTCGATGGCGCGTAGGTGAAAAGTAGTCGTATCACCGGATTTGCGCATCAAGATCAGCTTGTCGATGACCGTCACTTCATCCAAGGCGATCGACAGCGCTCGCAGGAAGACTTCCCTATATACCGTATCGCCAACTCCACATCGCACCTTGAAGATCGTATCCCGATAGCCAAACTGCGACACCGCAATCAGTAGTTCCTCACTGCCCTCTGGCAGCGGCAGCTGAACCCTGCCCACACTATCCGTATAGCGGAAAGCCACCAGGGTCGTGCTGTCCCTCTGAAGTACTTGTACCATGCATTGCCCGCATGGCCGGCGCCCCTCCACAAATGCTCGTAGCTCCACTACGCAATCCTGAGCCCAGAGCTCCACCGCCAGTGCAACGCTCACTATATGGAGTAAATACTTAATCACGTTGAAATTTAATCCACCGATGTATAGGGGTTTGCGCATCGATGACAATAACCCGACTGGGCGGGGCGTGTCTATATTCATCCAATGTCAGCAGTATCTTTGACTCCTCGGTCACGGGAATCGCTTCCGGCTTACAAATTTCCAACGCTGCAGGACTACTCAACTCCACTGCCACAAACGACTTAATTGGGGAGTGGTATTCCAACACCAACCCCGGTAGGCCAAATACTCCATCCGAAGGGCCATCCGGAATAGGTATGTCCGCAGCGTAATAAGCGCGTTTCTGATCCGCAACCACCTCAATACATCGAAAGCCCAATATCCGCTTTTCCCTTCCCGTGCGCTTCCACTGATGGGGGCGCTCCTCGAGCATCTCCGATATCTTGCGTTGATATCCGTATCCCTCTCTGTACCTGCCGCTCACCTTTAGCCATTCATCTTCCCCGTAGTTTTTATATATATGAGTGAACCCTATGACCGATTGTAAACGCGATTTGCGCTCGACATACACGCTATCGAGACTGTACAGCGACTCCCCGGAAGAGATGCGCAACGAGTAACGATACTTTATCTTTTCTGCAGCAAACTCTGATCGAATAGCCTCCAACCTGGGATTACCGCTAATGATTGCATCGGGCACTTTTTTATACGCTTCGTAAACCACTACGAGGTTTTGGCTATAGACCAGATTTACAAATGCAACTAATGTGATCAGTATTCTCAATCCCGCCATAATGTGCTATTTAACGATCCAATATAAGAAAAAAGGGAAGACCCACAAAGAGGCCTTCCCAAATCGACGCATTGATACCCTCAACAGTTGTGAAACCAGCAGTCGTCTTCAATGCATAGGATTACACAATCGGACCCATCATCGTAATCAGCAAAAACACAATCAAAATTCCCATCTGGATCTTCACCACATTGAATGACGATGGTATCAATTCCGTCCACAAAGCTAAACGAAGCAATAGAGAGAAATAAGCCGATTAACAAAACTATTATCCCTTTCATCTTTCCAAATTTTTAAGGTTTAACAAATATCATCCAAACACTCAACCATCGGCTCTTGGGCATCCATCGGCTCTTGGGTGTACCACTTATACTGTCTACTCTCCCCTCACAAAAACGGCGGGTTGACATCCCTCCACCGCTGCAATACCAACAACACCAGCGGAGGACCCGCCTCGTAGGGTTTTAAATGACCGATATCACTTAAACGAGTAAGTCCAGCAAAAATCGTCCTATAACTGGGTATCCCCCTCCACGCTATCGAGCGCACACTAAAGTAGCAGATCGCGATACGCGATATTTATAATTCAAAAAGAATATCCAATCCCTGCTTGAAACCCGTACATTCTTGGAAAGTAATTTACTAATTTGTTATAAGAAATAATAGCTGTTCTCCCAAAAATATCAGTTAGTATTGAAATATTATTTGTCAATCTATAAATCACTCCAATTTGCGTCTTATAAGATAAACCCCAATTTATTTGATAATGATATTTAAGTAGCTTATCGAATACAATCGCATTATCCCATATAAAAGATATCCTGCTTAGTTCTTTAATATAAAATCTGTGACCGAGGGCAATACTTAAAAATTGGAATCTATATGCCTCATGCACAACTTCCCAAGGGAATGGTAAGATGCCTGTCCAATCTTCTCTTATTTGCCTAAATGAAAAATTTGTCAAACCAATTCCAATTTTCAAATATTGATTTCCCATTATATGTTTATACACACTTAGTTCATATTGTAGCTCATTATTAGGTGATTGTATTAATATTCTACCTGTCTCATAATACTGTAGTATTGCAATAGGCGAATTCCAATGTAATGTATTTGCATAGCCCAATCTTGCTTCAATGGACCATCTTTTTTCTGCCTCAGTTTGTGAGTGCAAGAAATTACTAAACCCCAAGAAAACAACTACAGTTAAAAATTTGATGACCTTGTTCATTTTTACATCATTTTAAATTATTCATTATAATGCTGTTAGACTTATGTTATAGTTAATTATATAAGATTTATACTATCTATAATCTATCTATTAATACACCTTATGCTATTTTGCAACTATTATTATCGTCCCTAATATATATCTTGCCGTACTAATAGTAAATATATATTGCCCGCTCTCCAAATCACGCAAATCTAAATCGAACCTATTGCTATAGAATGATTCGTGGAAAACCGGATCATTGTCTATTGTTGAAATCAATACGATTTTCTCTTCGAGTTCATCAAAATATTCTGAGAAAAGCTCCACTGTCAAAATACCATCTGTGGGATTAGGATAAACATTCATATATTGAAGAACTCCTCCATCGTTTCCGAATACTAATTTCATTATTGGCCCACCTCCTGGGCCATCTGGTCCTTCTGGACCGTCACCATCACAACATTCTATAGGAAAATTCCTTGAAACAGTACCGCATTCATTACTCGCCCATACACTTATACTCCCAGAACATTGTTGACCAACATAAACATGAATAAC
>WFXH01000050.1 GCA_015490715.1 Saprospiraceae bacterium
GTGATGGTCTTCATCCATGGTGGTGGCAATGTACAGGGAAGCACCGCACAAATGGCCAATGGCGCGCATATCTACGACGGCACCGCCTTGGCACATCGCGGCAAGGTGGTCGTCGTCACCATACAGTATCGGCTCGGTGCCCTGGGATATCTCGTCCATCCAGCCCTCGAATTACTGCATCCCCGTGGGCGATCGGGCAATTACGGTCTGATGGACCAGATACTGGCCTTGCAATGGGTGCGCCGCAATATCTCGGCATTTGGTGGAGACACCTCGCACATCACCATCTTTGGGGAATCGGCCGGCTCCGTAAATGTCGGATGCCTGCTCATGTCGCCTCTCAGTCGCGGCCTCTTTCACCGCGCCATTATGCAGAGCGGAACCCCCATCGTACGTCCCTACGACTCCCTGCGTATCAAGGGAGTACAGGCAGCGCAAAAGTGGGGCTGCCAAATCGGCGATCTCAAAAGTCAGCTCGCATGTCTTCAGAGCCTACCCGTCGACAGTTTACTCAACGTACAGGAAAAGCCCTTCCGAGACGGAATCGTACGGCCACCGCATTTTGGCCCTGTTGTTGATGATTGGGTAATGGTCGAACCTTTTAACTGCAGTACTCCGCTTCCGAAATCGTTCCAGACTGTCCCACTCCTCATCGGCTCCAATACGGAAGAGACGGCCCTCTCTGCACCGCGCATCGTGCTGCCCACCGTCTTAGAGCACTTCTTCCACTCCATCTTGTCGGAAGAGCGCGCCGATTCCGCTCTAATGCTCTATCCTCATCACTCTCGCACCGAAGAGGCTCGAGAGGCCTACATACAGGCCACGACGGATATGTTTTTTACCATGCCCACACGGCTCTTTGCCCGAAAAGCCGCTGAGGCAGGGGCTCCCGTATGGCGATATGTCTTTGATCACCGATTGAGACCCTTTATGGGGCGAAAGAGCTACGCCTTCCACGGCCTCGAGCTCTTTTTCGTCTTTGGCTCTATAGACAGCACGATATACGGCAAACGCTGGATGCGCCCCATCGATGCACGCATACGCGACGCCATGATCCACTATTGGTCGAGTTTTGCCGCCCGTGGTGTTCCAGACAAAGGGCCGTTTTCGGAATGGATTCCCTACCATCCCGTCGAGGACAATTATCTGCTCATCGGCCAGCAGATGGCAAATCACCAGCACTTCCGCCCGACAAAGAGCGATTTCTGGGAACGGGAATGTCTCCTCCGGGTGACGCGCAGTTCCTCCCCTACCACCAGCCCCATTGCTGCGTTCAAGCTGTGGTATCTTCCTTCCCGACACGCGCTGCGCCTCATCCTGCCGAGGGAGTGTAGGCACTTCGGGCCTTTGACGGTGTTCATTTTCGACGCCTCAGGTAGGGTAGTGTACAGCCATCGTATCCCATCAAGAGCCCTGCGAGGCAACCGCTTCAAAACTATCGAACTGCCCCTGCCTCCTCTTCCAGCAGGTCAATATTTCCTGTCGACGAGTAGTGGGTGTGAAGCACCAAAGCGCGTCGCCTTTGTGATCCCAGACTGAAATGGATCTTACAAGGGCACTCCTGTCACCGATATCTGGACAGGAACGACTTTTTCCGCTTCTCGTGACTGTAGCTTAAACCATGCAAAACTCGCGCTGTTTCATCAATGAAGAGGACGAAGAGCGATGACTGCGGAGGAATTTCATAAGATAGCCTCACACATTCCCGATAAGCCGGGCGTGTACCGCTTCGTATCTCCCGATGGCGAGGTCTTGTATGTGGGCAAGGCGAAGAGTTTGCGCAAGCGGTTGGCATCGTACTTCCGCGACAGCCGCACGACGTCCGCGAAGGTGCGCATGTTGCGCCGTCGTGCTGAGCGCATCGAATACACTATTACCGATACCGAACAAGACGCTCTTCTCCTGGAAAACACGATGATCAAGCGCTTCCAGCCGCGCTACAACGTCCAGCTCAAAGACGGCAAAACCTACGTATACATACGCATCACAAAAGAGCGCTTTCCCCGTGTGTTTTTTACGCGGAGAGTTGTGCGCGACGGATCGACCTATTTCGGGCCATACACCTCCAAGCATAAGGCCGAAATCTTGCTCGAGCTCATTCGGACCCTTTTTCCCCTGCGCACCTGTACATTTCATCTGTCCGAGGAAAACATCCGCAAGGGGAAGTACCGTCCCTGTCTGGAATACCACATCCACAATTGCAACGCCCCCTGTGTCGGATTGGAGAGCGAGGAGGCGTACAACGAAAAGATCCAGCAGATAAAAAACATCCTACGCGGGCGATTGCGTACGGTCAAGGATTACATCAAGGAGAAGATGTGGCGTGCCGCCGAAGAGCTGCGCTTTGAAGAAGCTGAAAAGTGGAAAAACCATCTGGCGGCTTTTGACGACTACCAGAGCAAATCAACCGTCGTATCCGTCCAGATGGGCGATATCGACGTATTCGCTGCACAACAGGACAGGGAGCACGGTTTTATCCAATACTTGATGGTCCGCGATGGGGCCATTATACACAGCTACGCTGCGGAGATGGAGCTCAACCTCAACGAAGATTTCTCCGAAGCCCTATCCATTGCAGTTCAGCGCATACGGGAAAAGTTTGAAAGCTGTGCCCCTGAAATTATTTGTTCCCAGCCAATCCATTACCCATCGTCTGAAGTAAAAATCACCATGCCTCAGCGCGGAGAAAAGAAAAAACTCCTCGAGCTGGCACAAAAAAACCTCTACTATTTCATACACCAGATAAAAAAACAGCGCGCCAGCGCTTCGCAGAAGAAGAACTCGGTGCAGGCAGTACTCGAAAAGCTGCGCGAAGACCTCCAGCTGAGCGAGCTGCCCGTCCACATCGAGTGTTTTGACAACTCCAACATCCAAGGGGCCTATCCCGTCTCGTCGTGCGTGGTCTTTAAAGACGGAAGACCTGCCAAGAGCGAATATCGACACTACCACATCAAGACGGTTGAGGGCATAGACGATTTTGCGATGATGCAGGAGGTCGTCCATCGGCGCTATCGGCGCCTACTCGAAGAGGGTAAATCTCTGCCTCAGCTCATCGTCATCGATGGTGGAAAGGGGCAGCTCAATGCCGCTTTAGCGAGTCTAAAATCGTTAGGCCTGGCGGATAAAGTACACATTATCGGCATTGCCAAGCGCTTGGAGGAAATCTACCGACCTGGCGATCCCTATCCCCTGCACATCGATAAAAGGTCGCCTTCGCTCAAGCTCATCCAGCAGATACGCAACGAAGCCCATCGCTTTGCAGTCCAATTTCACCGTAAGACGAGACAGCGTCGAGTGCTACACACACAGCTGCTGGAAATACCAGGGGTAGGAGAGAAGACCGCGCAAAAGCTTCTGGCCGCCTTTGGCTCGGTCGAACAGGTTCGTCGTGCGGAGGCTCGTACTCTCGCCGCAGTGGTGGGACCAGGATTAGCGCTGCGCATTTATCGCTTCTTCCGCCAACACGATGAAGAGGAATAGCCCCTGCTACCTGGCGTGATAGTGCATGATGTAGTGGAGCACCGTCAATCCCACAGCTCGGAGCTTCTCCTTCGAAATGATGTCCATATTGTCCTTTTGGGTATGCCAGTGCGTGCCAAAGCCTTTGGGCGTATGTGGCGAGGTGTAGATGATGTTGATACTCGGAATGCGCGCCAGTTGGTTGACGAAGACGTGGTCGTCGAGAATGGGGGGGCCGACCTCATCGGGGAAATATGGCCTATAACCAGCAACTCCTGCCATGTGCCACACCTTTTCATTGATATGAGGCGCAAATTGTTCGGAGTACCGTTCGCGACGAAAGATGGCCATCTCACTGCCCACCATGTCGAGCAAGATGCCCGCAGTAGCCCGATAACCCGACGGAACGCGATTATTCGACCAGTATTGCGATCCCAAACACCAGCTGTTGGGATCCCCATTGGGAGCTCCTTGATCTTCGAGATCAAAGAAGACAAAGTCTACCCCAGCAGCTACCGAATCCCTCACTAAAGCATCGGCGAGGGCAATCAACACAGCTACTCCACTCGCGCCATCATCGGCTCCCAAGACAGGCAGCTTGCGCTTGGATTCGTCTTCCTCCATGTCCGACATGTATCGCGTATCCCAATGCGCCATCAACAGCAGTCGATTGGGGAGCTTGGGCATATATCGTGCTACGATATTTTGCCCTTTGAGGGGCACACCGTCGTGGCGGGTGGCGACAAAACGCTGTACGTGCACCGTCAGCCCGCGTTTACGCATCTGTCGAACGATCCACTGGGCCGTCGAGTCGTGAGCCGGTGTACCCGGCACCCGAGGTCCGTATGCCACTTGCTCGGCGACGAGGCGATAAGCTAAGGCACCGTCAAAGCTCGGCACCTCTACTTTTTTCTCCTCCAAACGAATCACCTTTGCCTTCTTTTCTTCCTTGCAAGCTACCGCCACGAACATCAACAACAGCATGAGCAAGCCAAGGCGCATCCCGTGCATCGATTTCTTTTCGCCAAAAGTATGACAATTTTTTCGAGGCAATCGTCGCCACACAACATCGCCCTGCATCAAAAATTATTGTTGCAGTCTACAAGAA
>WFXH01000051.1 GCA_015490715.1 Saprospiraceae bacterium
GAATACGCCGTGGCGCAGCTCAAACCTATGGATATTTACCTCTTACCCGCATCGCAAGGCGATCCCCTCAAGGCGGTATCTTTCTCTCCTTCAGCTACCAATACTGACGAAACTGCCGAGCCGGTCTTACGCGGTACGAGTGCGCAGTACAATGGAGTATTTTTTGATGGAGTACCCATAGGAAGGCCAACGCGGGGTATCAACCTTTATCAACAGGGATACTTCAGCATTTTTTCGACAGAACTCATCGATCGACTCATCGTCTACCCCGACAATCCGCCTTTGACACTGGGCAATGCCGCGGGTGGTGCTCTCGAAATCATCCCGCGCAGCGAGCTCTCCAACGAATATCGTGCCCTATCGGTCGGCCTTGCGGGAGTGGGATTTATGGGCGCAAAGCAATGGAAAGACAAGTACTCGTTTACGCAATACTGGGCCAATGTCGGTCACAGCGCCCTGTTTCGAATCATTCAAAGGGACAAGCTCCCCTATCTCAAGCGCTTCCGCTCGTTGGACGGGGGGCTCTTCACCAGCCATCGCTTTGGAAAACTTCGCTATCGGGCGTTGTACTACGCCCTCGACGAATCTTTTCGCGGCATCGGATTTATAGCCAACTACCGTGGCGACTTTGAAAACCACCACAGCCAATGGCTTACTACCCAACACCTTCGCTATTCACTGACTAAAGGATTTATTGATGTCCATGCATCCGTACAGGAGACTGCGACGAGGCTACAACTCGGAGCACTTCGCCTCTCACGACGACGGCCACTGTACTACATGAGCCTCAACGGCCAATGGCGCCTCTTCCCCCAATGGCAAATCCACCTTGGCACACACTATCGCGGCCAGCGTCTCCTAAGGCGGGATACCATCCCTGCATACCTATTCGACTTCAGAAGCACTGCACCTCCCTTATCTGCAGCAGATACGAGCTTCCTCTCCTCCTGGGATGCGCATATCTATCAGAGCAGCACGATCCTTACGAGCTTGAAAGTCTTCCATGGAGTGCGGTGGCATTACGCACTCCAGCGCCGACGCCTGTACAAGAGTTATCAATATGGTATGAAATGGTACATCTCCAATGCCCACCTTCTCATCCTCCAGCGTGGCAAGTACTATTTCATACACCCGATAAAAACTACTCTACGCTCGCCAGCCAACGAAACGTGGCATTCCGATCAAATAGCATTGACGTACCAATTGCAGACTGCTATGCTCAAACTCCACCTGTCCGTCTTTCGCAAGAAGGAGTACGGACAAAGATTTTCCCCATGGGATGGATTGTGGTACGACAGCGTATACACACGAGGGATGGAAGCGGGCCTGCACCTCTACCATGCGCGATGGCATGCCTATGTCTCGCTGCTTTCTCTGCGCCAACGCGCGAAAGCCGAAGGTCAAGACATAAGGGGCAACTACGATTTCCCATGGTGGTGGCGAGCATTTTTGACGTATCGGGGTCATCGCTTTAGTGCAAGTGTGACTGCCCAACAACGGCCTGGAGCATGGATTTTTACCTATTCGAGTGGTGGATATTCCCCCGCTGAGGATCTCTACTTCCCTCGACGCAGCGATGCACAACAGCGCCTGCCGCACTATTTTTCCGTCGACATCAATCTATCGCGCATTTGGCTGCGCGAGCAATCGATGGTCTTAGTCTTTTTCCACGTGAGCAATTTGACCGACCATGTCAACCTCCTGGCATACTCCTATTCCAGAGATTACGCAATGCGGCATCCCGAATGGCTTCAACGACGCACTGTCTACTTTGGCTGCATCTACCAATGGGGGGCCTTGTGATCAAGCCCTTTGTACTTGGGTCTGGATGCGAATGCCCTGGTTTTGTAAATACGACTGTATAAAATGGTACAGCGCGGGACGAGCACCGATATCTTCGGGGAAGACCACACCGCGGCTTTTGATCTTCTGGTTGAGGAGCAAATGGACCACGGCCGCTGCTGTAAATCCCGTACATCTGCTCATCGACAGCATCGCGTGCAACTCATCGTAGTAATCGACGAGATCCATTTGCACGATCTGTTCCGTACCCTCGAAGTCTGTACCCTCCATGTGTATACGCATGAGGGTCATATCGCGCTCGAGCCTCGGATCGCTCCATGCCTTTTGTAGCACAGCCGTGGTACATTCCAGTGGAGAAATAGCCCCATCACATTCGGGTAAGGGATCTGTATCAAAAAACCCACTTTGTTGGAGCAAGCGTATCTTTTCGGCGTAGCCCGGGTAGCGCAGCGTTTTTTCTTCCATGTGGGGGATGTGCTTTAGCGAAAACAACAGGCTGCGCAGGCCATCGGTGAGGAAGGCTTCCAGAGAGCTATCGATGAAATCCAACTCCACTCGTTCGAGCTCACTGAGCGGCGGAACCGTTAGGAGCACGCCATCCCTGCGAATGCGCACAGGTCGAAGGTACTCTTCGATGATATCTGCTGGAGAGAAGACGGCGTAATACTCCCAGGGCCCTGTGCGCTCTTGGGGCAATCCCCCGACATATATGCGCACGCTACGGATGTGCATCTTCCGATTCCAATATCCGACGACGACATTGCTCCAACCCGGTGCAATGCCACAGTCGACGACTATGGGAATTCCCCTCCGCTTGGCCAGCTCATCGAGCGCCCTTGGATCCTCCGGCATAAAGGACACATCGACAACGGGTACACTCCAAGAGATGATTTTTTCTAAGCTGCGCAAACCAACATGCCCCGGTACAGCTTGTACGATGATATCCACCTGATCTTTTAAAAAGGTACAATCCTCGACCGTTCCGACAAAGCATTGTACATGGGGCATACGGTTTTCGACGCGCTGGAGTTGCCTTTCGTCGATATCGATCAGCAATACTTGTACATCCTTGCGGAGCACCCATGCAATTGCGCTGCCCACTTTTCCGGCCCCGACAATGAGCACTCGTCTGTCTTTGGAGGTTTTTGAATCAGCCATAGTTGTGCGGTATCTATCAACTTGGCAAGTATAAAAAACATCGATTTTATATCGATAGCGACATCACATCATACATCAACATATATGAACATATCTCTTATGTATTTTTTTGTCGTAAAATTTTTTACGCAAATTTTTTTGTATATTTGCATGGTGTATCCCATCGTGAAGTGTTGGGATGCAGCATGGATGAACAGTGATCTCAATCTAACTGTCGTGAAAAAGCACATTTACGCACTATTCGTAGCAATCACCTTGGGCACCACAGGAATGAGAGCTCAGGATTTGCACTATTCGCAATTTTACCTGTCGACCCTCAATCTCAACCCATCGATGATCGGGATTTTCCCCGGTGATGTGCGCGTGGGCACTCAAATGCGCTCGCAGTGGTACGTCAACAACCTCGGCCAGTATCGCACCTTTACCGCCCAGGGGGCTTACAAGACTGGCGTACAACCTTACAGGCCTCATTTTCTCACCCTGGGCTTAGTCTTTAATTACGACTATGCCGGCGATTCGAAGTTGAGTCTTACTCATCTTGGATTTTCGGGTAGTTATTCCTACATTCTAAATCCATCCAACATCGTCAGTGGAGGAGTCATTGTAGGTATTCATCACCGTCGCTTTCGCTTAGACGATCTACTGTGGGACAATCAATGGAACGGTGAGGTGGTTGACCCCTCCTTGCCCTCAGGCGAAATCTTCGATCTGCTATCGCGTACCTTTCTCGACCTTGGAGCGGGCCTCAATTACGTGTGGCAAAAGAGCTACCGAAAGAAAGTACATGCTGGGCTCGGAATCCTACATCTCAATCGCCCGCAGGTAAACTTCGACAGAGGTGGACAGAGCATTCACCTGTCGCCACGCTTTGCCCTTCACGCCAATGCAACCTGGCCCCTCTTGGATCAACTCGATATTCTCGGCCATGGATTGTTTCAATTTCAAAACCCCTATCGCGAGCTCGTCTTGGGAGGGTATGCGCGCTTTCACATCAACAAGCAGCGCGGCAAAGAGCTCATGCTCTTACTCGGCTTGTCCCACCGCTTTGGGGATGCCGTCATCCCAAAGATCGCCGTCGAATGGAGCAATTGGTATGTAGGACTCAGCTACGACATTACCACAAGTGACTTTGCCCGCGCCAACGGACGCCTCGGAGGTGCCGAACTATCGGTGTTTTACCGCATCGTGCACGTACCAGCCTTACAGCAATCCAAAATCTGTCCAATATATTGAGTATAAAATCATAAAACTTTGATTCTGAACATGCAGTACAAGCTCGTCTTTGCACTTGCCGCATTATGCCTACTCTTAGAAGGGACCGTTCTCTACGCCCAAGAAGTGTCCCTCTATCAGCCGGGCCAAAAGCGAAGTGAATACATTGAAAAGGCCAAAGCTGCCGAAGTGGCCGGGCATCCCTATGCCGCCTTTTTGTATTATCGGGAGGCCTACCGCTTCGACGAAAGCGATATGGACATTGCCTATCGACTGGCCAAAGCAGCCCTGAACTTTCAAGCTTATCCGTA
>WFXH01000052.1 GCA_015490715.1 Saprospiraceae bacterium
CTCGGCTCCGTGGCCTGGACAAAATCGTCGTGGTGACAGCTCACGCAGCTGCGCCCCACCGTGGGATAGAGGTGCTCCTTCGCCGATGCATGACATCCCACACAGCTGACTCCTTCGTGCGCACCCACCAGCTCAAAGCCCGCTTTGACATGCAGCTCTTCCACATCGTCCACTCTCCATGAGCGCGCATCGTGACACCGCGCACAGTCCGTGCCTACCGTCCCCGCATGCATGTCGCTATGGCAGGACACACAGCTCGTCGATGCCTCCTCAAAACGCAACGTCGTATGACAGGATATGCACTCCACCTGACGGTGTACCCCCTCCAAAGGAAAGAGCGTACTGTCGTGATTAAACTGCACGTACGAACGGTCGACCTCCCAGCTCTGCGGCGTATGGCAGAGCCGACAGTCGAGCGTAAAACCCTTGCCGTGGACAAGCGTATCGCCGTGCTGAGCAAAGACCACCGATGCCATCTGCATCATCACGCCGATGAGTATCATAATAAGCGTCCTCTTGCACGAAATCTTCACGACAAGTATTGATCCGCGTTTCATGACCTGTGCATTTAATCATCAAGCCCTCGATAGAGACCTATCAAATTTGCATTTTCAAGTGCACAGGAGTTTAAATAGGTTATTAGATAGAGCCCATCCCCTTACTGCCTGTACATTGTGGAAATGCACCAATTAATCTCTTCGTTGCAAATATACACTTTTTTTTCATTGCAGAATAAAACTTTTTCTACAATTTTATACAGGGTCTGAAATTCCCCCCTACCGATGGCAATCGGCGCAGTGGATCTTCCCGTTGGCATAGAGGATGTAGGTATGGCCGTCTCTGACGGTGGGTAGATGGCAGGCGCTGCATTCCAGCTCGGCGTGCTTGCCTTCGAGGCGGAAGCGAGCGGTATTGTGGTCGAAGGTGCTGGGCTTCCAACCTTGCGGCGTGTGACAGCGCTGACAATCCGTACGGCCATCTTCTTCAAACTGGCCGTAGTGGATGTCGTCATGACAGCTCGCACATTGTTGAGAGATGTCTCTAAACTGTATCTGGACAGATCCCTCGGCTTGATCCGCGCGATGACAATCGCCACAGCGCACCTCGCGGTGTTTGCCCTCTAAGGGGAAGTCTGTGACCGAATGATCAAAGGCCCGTATATCGCTCCAGCTTTCGGTTTGATGGCAGTTTTCACACCGCTGATTGGGGTAAAATCGTTCATCCAAAAAACCCTGGTGAACGTCTTCGTGGCAATCGACACAGAATTTTCCTATATTTTCAAACTTCCAACGATTTTCTCCTTGATCGAGATGACAATCCACGCAGGGCACGGCAATGTGGACGCCTTCGAGAGGGAAAGCAGTGGTTTGATGCTGATCTATATCAAAGGTAGAGGGAGAAAATCCCTCTTCGGTATGGCATTGTGCACAGTCAGTGACGGCTTTGGTCACGGGGTCGACGATTTCACCACGATGGGCGTCTTCATGGCAGTCGGTGCAGTGGTTGTGTGGTAGCGGGTCAGAATAGTGCTGGGAAGTGTGACATTGCTTGCAATCCACGGAGGCGTGTTTGCCCTTGAGGGGAAAGTCGGTGACGCTGTGATCAAACTTGCTCATATCCTTGAGCAGGTAGAAGGATTCGACGACGTGACACTCACTGCATTGCGTACCGAAGCGGCCTTCGTGGGGGTCGTCGTGGCATCGATCGCAATCCTGTATCGTTTCGCCGCGAAACTCGGCAAACAGCGCCGTAAGGCGATTGCTGGCATCGTGGCACTTTTTACAGTCGACCTTACGATGCGCACCTTCGAGGGGGTAATTGGTCTTGCGGTGGTTAAAACGCCGACGCACGATTGACCACTTAAATCCCTGTTCGGTATGACATGCGGCGCAGTCAAAGGAAATCGTCCCTCGGTGTACGTCGTCATGACAATCCGTACAGCGCGTATGGGGCACATCGGCATATCGCAAGAATTCTGAGCCATCGGCCAGGAGCTCTTTCTTGTGGCATTGCTTACAGTCGACCTGGGCGTGCTTGCCACGAAGGGGGAAGTCTGTCTTGTCGTGATTAAAGTCTTCGATTTTGAAGCTCTCCAAGTTGTGACACTTCTTGCAATCGGTACCTAAGGTGCCGCGGTGCTCGTCTTCGTGGCAATTGAGGCAATCGGTACCCAATCCCAGCCATGTATCGGGATCCTTGCTGAGCTCAGCATTGCGTATGTTTTGGGAGTTATGGCATTTGCGGCAGTCGTCGATGCGCGCGTGGGCCCCTTCTAAGCGATAACCTGTCAGGTTGTGATCGAAATTTTTTTCATCAAAGCGTATGATTTGAAAATTTCTCCCGTGGTGGTCGCTATGGCAGTTGTAACAAGGCTGATTGCGCACCGTCGAATGAGCGTGGTAGCCCCGACCGCGCTCTAAGAGCCACGCAATTTCGTCGTGACAATTCAGGCATTTTTCATTTTGCACTTTATGTCCCAGCACATGGCATTCCGTGCACTTAGATATATCGTCCAGCTCTTCATGTCCCTTGTAGAGTGGGCCCGGCGAAAACTGCGCAGAGATAGGCTGGGTACCAACAAAAAGGCCACCCATTACAGCAATGTGCCACAGAGCTCGGATCGATAGGCGTAAATATTTTTTCTGTTTCATTGCCTCAGTTTCTATACGTCTTAACTGTGTAACGAAAGCGCTTGAGGATTTTAATGCCTATTTTTTCCAGAAATGCATTGGGCAGCACGCCCCCTATAAAGACGTAGACGTAATCATTGGGTACGACGATGGTCTCTTGGGTTTTGTTGTTGATGAGTTGGACTTCGGTGGGTCGTATTTCGGTGACGTTGGTATTCCAGAGGATGCGGATTTTGCCCTCTTCAATGGCGCGGTAAAACTTCTGGCGGTTTTTGGGTTTTGCGCGCGCGATGGCATCGCGTCGATACGAGTGGTAGACGGTGTTTTGGTCCATGAGCATGAGGGATGCTTCGAGGGCGGAGTCGCCGCCACCGACGACGAGGATGTTTTTTCCTTTCATGAGCTCTGGATCGAGGAGTCGGTAAAACACCTTATCGGACCCCTCTTCGCCGGGCACTCCGAGCTTTCGCGGGGTACCTCTTCGGCCGATGGCGAGGAGGACGGTCCGAGTGGAGAGCTCTTCACCGTCGGCGGAGATGACGCGGAACCCTCCTTCTTCGTGGCGCACGTCGACCACGCGGAATTTTTCGCGCACGGTGATGTTGTTTTTTCCAAGGGCTTCGCGCCAGATGCGGAGGAGCTCGTCCTTATTGGTCTCGTACAACTTGACATGGCCGTAGAGGGGCAGGTACATCGGTTGGGTCATGACGAGCTTGACGCGCGGAAAGGAGTACACCGTACCACCGAGGGTATCTTGGTCGACGAGCTGGAAGCGCAGGCCGTGTTTTTTAGCAGTCAGGGCAGCTGAGATGCCTGCAGGACCCGCCCCTACGATGATGCAGTCGTAATCCCTTTGGTGATCCCTGAGGTAGCCGGTCTTGACGATCTCTTCCATGGCGACCATGCCCTGTTCGACGCAATTGCGTATCAAGCCCATGCCGCCGAGCTCACCGGCGATGAAGATGCCTTGCACGTTGGTCTCGTAGTTGTGATTGATGTGGGGCAGCTCCACGCCGCGCTTTTCTGTGCCCAATACCAAGGAAATGGCTTCTACGGGACAGGCATGAAAACACGCACCGTGGCCGATACATTCAGCGCCGTTGACGATGTAGCCCCTGCCGTTGGCCAGTCCGAGGATGTCCTTCTCCGGGCAGGCGAGTACACAGGCTCCGCTGCCGATACAGATGTCGTAATTGATCTCTGGATGCAGCGACACCGGTTCATGGATGCCGGCCTTTTTGGCATCTTCAATCTTTTGGTGGAGGATCTCCTCGCCGCGTTTGACCCGATAGAGATACCACACCACGACAAGCGTGCAAAACGCTATAATCGCTGCATAAATGCTCAGCTCGATGAGCGTAAGCCCACTAATCGAATATCCAATAAAAGCCCAGAGCCAATGATACCCCCACATGAATCAGCATGATTAACAACATGATGATCGCAAACGGCAAATGGAAGACGTGCCAGTACTTAAACAAGCGCTTGTACAGATTGATGCGCTCCTTGTCGGAGCTCAATTTGTGCATGAGCTCCGTCTGTTCGATAAGCCAGTCGTACAACGGACTGCCGCGATCGACGCTTTTCCTTGCGATGCGCTTGATCTGTCGCTTTTTCTTCCACAGCGAGGTAGGCGCATTCCAGATTTGCCATATGGTCTGCTTTTGCTCATCGCTTAGCTCGTTTGCACCCTTTAGTCGCTGTTCGACAGTACGCTTAATCTCTTCGATTTCACTCCAGTCCAGGGCGCGTCCTTCCACCGTTTGCGGAATGCGAACGTAGACGTATCGCCCGAATACGCCGCTAAGCACCACCGTCACCATGCTCCAAAAGCTGATCGAGACAATCCCACCAAATTTAAAGGCCGTATGAAAGAGTACGAGCATCGGCCCCAGCGTACAGAGGAAGATGTGGAATTCAAGCCAATACTTCAATCGCCCCCACCGCTGCAACGCGCGCCAGCGTTTACGCGTCATATAGCCAAATACCCCGATGAGTATCATCAATGTACCAACGATACCAAGGCCGTGTCCGATATCGCCGCTCGGCTTGAGCTGCCGATGCAATTCGTGAAAAGGCCGCTCTTCCAAAGGCAGTACGTAATACGAATGCCCCAGGCGCACCAGCCAGATGAAAACCGCGATTTCAATCACAACTAAAATGGTGATGTACAAAGTATGCCATACTTTTCTACTGGGCATGAGCTAAACTTTTAGCTGAAGCAGTCCGGCGAATATTGCTTCTTTTTCTGTTTAAAATCGTACTCCGCATGAAATTGTACACCGAGCATGCACAATTTCATACAACAGCAATTTTACTAACTTCGCGGCGTTGAATTCATCGGCCAAATATAGCTGTTTTTTTTAAGTAAGATAGATATATGATGAAAGGGTTTTGGATTGCATCGCTCTACATGATTGGCGTATTATCCATAGCTGCCTGTTCGGAACTCGGAGAGTACGAGCGACTGGCTGAGCGGTATTATGAAATGCCTCATGCGGAGGATACTGCCGCCGACAAACCTACTACCAGCCCTTCGTGGGAGTTGTTCCGCTCCAAATACAACGAAGGCTTTTATGAAGAAGCCCTCGAAACCTTTGAAGACATCCCTGTGGGTAGTGGCTGGTACGACGATGCGCGATTTTTCCGCGGGCACATCTTTTGGCAACAAGGGCTCCACTGGAAAGCCATCGACGAATTCAA